>NZ_DASQCJ010000016.1:0-14016 GCF_035634735.1 Cellulomonas sp. | reverse complement strand
GGTGGGGGCGATCGGCGAGATCTCGCACATCATCGCGAGCATCAACGACTACCAGCTGACCATCGCCTCGGCGGTGGAGGAGCAGACGGCGACGACCACGGAGATGTCCCGCTCGGTGGCCGAGGCCGCGACCGGCTCGGGCGAGATCGCCACCAACATCACCGGCGTGGCCTCGGCCGCGACCCAGTCCTCCCAGACCCTCAACCAGATGGGCGACTCGATCGGCGAGCTCGCCCGGCTGTCCGAGGACCTGCGCGGCCGGGTGGCCCGCTTCACCTACTGAGCCCCCGCGCCACCGACCGGCCGCGGCACCCCCGGGGGTGCCGCGGCCGGCGGCGTTCAGCGGGGCTCCACCCCGGGTTCACCCCGGGCCGGGGCTCACGCGCGGCCCCCGCCGGTCGATCGGAGGCGCAGCAGGGGACAACGCCCAGTCTTGAGGAGCCACCATGAGCGTCACCACGACGTCGAGGAAGCCGTCGACGGCCGCCCTCGACCGCGTGCCCACGCCGCGCGGCCCGGGCGGGTCCGTTCCCGCACGCGCCGCCGGCACCCCCGGTACCCCGGGCCAGGAGCGCCGCACCGGCCGCGCCGCCGCCCTGTTCGTCGACCGCGGCGTCCGCACCAAGATCCTGGTGCTGCTCGCGGTCGTCGTCGCGGTCGTCGCGGGCACCGGCGCGTTCGCGTCGGTGCGGATGCAGTCCCTGGCCGCCAGCACCGCGCTGGTGCAGAGCGTGTCCTCCGACGTGATCGCCCCGCTCGCGGTCGTGCACCAGGAGGAGATCAAGGCCCGGATGCTGATCGCCCAGACCGCCGCGAGCGTCACCGAGACCGACGCGGAGCAGCAGGAGGCGCTCGACAAGATCGCCGGCACCGACGCGGACCTGCAGGCCGCCGCCGACGCGTTCGAGGCCGGCCTGGCCGGCGTCGAGATTCCCGGCTGGGCCGACTTCCAGACGGCGTGGGCGCAGTGGCAGCAGATCCGCGACGACCAGCTGGTCCCGGCCGCCTTCTCCGGCGACGACGCCGAGTTCCAGCGCATCACCGAGGGCGACGCGCAGACCGCCATCGACGCCATGATCGCCGGCCTGGAGGCCGCCGAGCAGAACGCCGACGAGTTTTTGCGCACCACCGCCGACGCCGCGTCCGCCCAGGCCACCTCCGGCGCCCGGGTGCTGCTGTTCGTGCTGTCCGCCGGCGTGCTGCTGGTCGCCGCCGTCGGCCTGGTGATCGCCCAGGTGATCCGCCGCCAGGTCACCGAGGTGCAGCGCGCGGTCGAGGCGATGGCCGACGGCGACCTCACGGTCGTGCCGGCGGTCGACTCCGCGGACGAGCTCGGCCAGATGGCCCGGGCCGTGACCCGCGCGCAGGAGAACCTGCGCGCCACCGTGTCCGGCGTGGTCGAGACGGCCCAGACGGTCGCCGCGGCCGCCGAGGAGCTGTCGGCGGCGTCCCACCAGGTCGTCGCGGGCTCCGACGAGACCTCCGCGCAGGCGGGCGTCGTGGCCGCCGCGGCCGAGCAGGTGTCCCGCAACGTGCAGACGGTCGCCGCCGGCGCCGAGCAGATGGGCGCCTCGATCCGCGAGATCGCGCAGAACTCGACCCAGGCCGCGCGCATCGCCGGCCAGGCCACCGACGTCGCCCGGACCACGAACGACCAGGTGGCCCGCCTCGGCGTGTCCAGCCAGGAGATCGGCAACGTCGTCAAGGTCATCACGACCATCGCCGAGCAGACCAACCTGCTGGCGCTGAACGCGACGATCGAGGCGGCCCGCGCCGGGGAGGCCGGCAAGGGCTTCGCGGTCGTCGCCGGCGAGGTCAAGGAGCTGGCCCAGGAGACGGCGAAGGCGACCGAGGACATCGCCCGCCGGGTCGAGGCCATCCAGGGCGACACCACCGGCGCCGTCGCGGCGATCAGCGAGATCTCGCAGATCATCGCCTCGATCAACGACTACCAGCTCACGATCGCCAGCGCGGTCGAGGAGCAGACGGCGACCACCAACGAGATGTCCCGGTCCGTCGCCGAGGCGGCGACCGGCTCGGGGGAGATCGCCACGAACATCACCGGGGTCGCCGCGGCGGCCGCCGAGTCCTCGCAGACGCTGAACCAGATGGGCGGCTCGATCGGCGAGCTCGCCCGGATGTCCGAGGACCTGCGCGCCCGGGTGGCGGGCTTCCGGTACTGACGGCCGGACCGACGTCCCGGCCCCCGCGGCGGCGGGCGCGCGAGGTGGTTCCACCCGCTCACCGAGCGGCAGAACCGCTCGCGCGCCCGCCGCCGCGGCCGATGGGAAGGACGTAGGTCCCCCCTCGACGAAGGAACGACAGATGAGCGTGCAGCACGACGGCTCCCCCCGGCGGCTCTGGGCCGACCGCCCGGTGCTGGTCAAGATCCTCACCGCGGTGCTCGTGATGGTGGCCATGACCGCCGTGGTCACCGCGGTGGCCATCGGGTCGCTGCGCCAGCTGCGCGAGGACGCCGCCGAGATGTACTCGGGCAACGTCACCCCGCTCCAGCAGCTCACCGAGATCCAGCGCGCGTTCCAGGGCGACCGGGCGCGGGTGATCCAGTACGGCATCGCCGACGCCGAGACCCGCGCGACCCTGACCGACGAGCTCACCGAGCGCCAGGCCGACCTGGCGTCGCAGATCGAGGCCTACCGGGAGAACGCCGTCAGCCAGGACGACGTCGACACGATGGTCGCGGCCCTGGACGCGTACTACGCCGCCGCCGAGGACACGCTGTTCCCGATGGCCGACGCGGGCGACACCGAGGGCTTCGGCAGCTACTTCAACGAGACCGTCCGGCCGCTGACCACCGGCGTCATGGACGCCATGCAGGTCGAGACCGCCTCGCAGGGGGAGCAGGCGGCGGCGCTCGCGGCGGAGACCGACCAGCTGGGCGCGCGCTCGGTGTGGATCACGGTCCTGGTCGCGCTGGTCGGCGCCCTCGCGGCGAGCGTCCTGGCGTGGGTGGTCGCCCGCGGGATCGTCCGCCGGATCGGCGGCGTCTCGCACGCCCTCGCCGCGGCCGGCGACGGCGACCTCACCGTGCCGTCCGGCGTGTCCGGGCGGGACGAGATCGGCACCCTGGCGGTCGACCTCGAGCGCACCCAGACCAGCTTGCGCGGCCTGGTGTCCGGCGTCGTCGAGACCGCCCAGACGGTGGCCGCGGCCGCCGAGGAGCTGTCCGTGGCCTCGCACCAGGTGGTCGCCGGCTCCGACGAGACGAGCGCCCAGGCCGGCGTCGTCGCGGCGGCGGCCGAGCAGGTGTCCCGCAACGTGCAGACGGTCGCGGCGGGCGCCGAGGAGATGGGCGCCTCCATCCGCGAGATCGCGCAGAACGCCTCCCAGGCGGCCAAGGTCGCCGGGCAGGCCACCGACGTCGCCGCGGCGACCAACGACCAGGTCACCCGGCTCGGCGAGTCCAGCCAGGAGATCGGCAACGTCGTCAAGGCGATCACCAGCATCGCCGAGCAGACCAACCTGCTGGCGCTGAACGCCACGATCGAGGCGGCGCGGGCGGGCGAGGCCGGCAAGGGCTTCGCCGTCGTCGCCGGCGAGGTCAAGGAGCTCGCCCAGGAGACCGCGAAGGCGACCGAGGACATCGTCCGCCGGGTCGAGGCGATCCAGGCCGACACCGGCGCCGCGGTGACCGCGATCGGCGAGATCAGCCACATCATCGCGAGCATCAACGACTACCAGCTGACGATCGCCTCGGCCGTGGAGGAGCAGACCGCCACGACCACGGAGATGTCCCGCTCGGTGGCCGAGGCCGCGACGGGCTCGGGCGAGATCGCCACGAACATCACCGGCGTCGCGTCGGCGACCGCGACCTCCTCGCAGACCCTCGGGCAGATGGGCGACTCGATCGGCGAGCTCGCGCGCATGTCGGAGGACCTGCGCGGCCGGGTGGCCCGCTTCACCTACTGAGGCGCGGCCGCCGGCGCCGCCCGCGCCGAGTGAGCAGGGAACGGGTCGAGTGTGTATCCGCCGGATACACACTCGACCCGTTTCTTGTCCCCTCGCCGATCCGGCGGCGCGCGCGGCCGGTCGGCGCGTTCACCCGGCGTTCACCCCGCGGGAGCGCTCACATCCGCGGCGTCCCGGTCGATCCGAGGGGCACGGCAGCGGCAGGGAGCGCTGCGGCCGGATCGGACGAGGGAGTCGAGATGAGGCACGGGAAGCGCCGCCGTGCGGGGAATGCGCTCGCCGCGTCCCTCGCCGTCGCGGCGGTGGTGACGGTCGCGGGCTGCGGGTCCGTCGACGCGGGGGGCGCCGGCGACGGCGACCGCCCGCTGGTCGGCGTGGCGATGCCCACCACCACGTCGGAGCGGTGGATCGCGGACGGGGAGAACGTCCAGGACCAGCTGCAGGCGCTGGGCTACGACGTCGACCTGGAGTACGCCGAGAACGACGTGCCCACCCAGGTGCAGCAGCTCGAGGACATGATCGCCGCCGGCGCCGACGCGCTGGTGATCGGCTCCATCGACGGCGTCGCGCTCAAGGACGTGCTGGCCGAGGCGGCCGCCGCGGACATCCCCGTGATCGCCTACGACCGGCTGATCCGCGAGTCGCCCGACGTCGCCTACTACGCCACCTTCGACAACGCGCGGGTCGGCGTCCTGCAGGCCACGCAGCTGCTGCAGGGCCTCGGCGTCCTGGACGCGGGCGGCGAGCCCACCGGGGCGACCGGCCCCTACAACGTCGAGCTGTTCGCCGGCTCGACCGACGACAACAACGCGAGCGTGTTCTACGCGGGCGCGATGCAGGTGCTGCAGCCGTACCTCGACTCCGGGGTGCTGGTCGTGCCGTCGGGCGAGACCGACTTCCAGACGATCGCCACCGCCGCGTGGGACCCGAAGAACGCGACCGCGCGGATGGAGACCCTGCTCCCGCGGTACGCGGGCGTGCGGCTCGACGGCGTGCTGTCGCCGTACGACGGCATCTCGATCGCGATCCTGGACGCCGTGAAGGGCATCGGCTACGGCTCCGACGCCCAGCCGCTGCCGGTCGTGACCGGTCAGGACGCCGAGCTCGCCTCCGCCAAGTCGATCGCCGCGGGGGAGCAGTACGGCACGGTCTACAAGGACACCCGCCAGCTCGCGGAGGTCGCCGTGTCGATGGTGCGCGCGCTGCTGGACGGCGCGGAGCCCGAGACCAACGACAACGCCTCGTACGACAACGGCGTGAAGGTCGTCCCGTCGTACCTGCTGGCGCCGCAGGTGGTCACGGGCCAGAACTACCGCCAGGTCCTCGTGGACGGCGGCTACTACTCGCCGGAGGAGCTGGGCTGATGCGCACCACCGACCACACCCCCGCCCCGGCCGGCGCGCCCCGCCGGAGCCGCGCGTCCTGGTTCTGGGACCGCCCGATCGCGCTGAAGATCTCCGTCTCGCTGCTGGTCCTGGGCGGCACGTTCGCCCTGGTCGGCGGCGTGGGCGCCGTGGCGCTGTACCGCGCGGGCCAGCACCTGGAGGAGATGTCCGGGCTGACCGGCGACCTGCAGTCGGCGATGTCCGAGCTGCGCACCGCCCAGGCCCGCAGCCACCTGCTCGTGCACCGCGCCGCCGAGGCGACCGACGAGTCCGTGAAGGCGCAGCTGCTCGAGTCGTCCGCGTGGAACGACCGCGACGTCGCCGCGCAGATCGACGCCATCGACGCCTACCCGCAGTCCGACACCCGGCAGTGGGCCGACTTCGTGACCCGCTGGGACGCCTGGACGGCCTACCGGGACGGCACGCTGCTGCCGTTCGTGCAGGCGGGCGACCTGCCCGGCCTGCGCACCGCCCTCGCCGCCGACGCGTCGGCCGACCCCGACTGGGCGGGCCGCGCGCTCGCGCTGGCGCAGGGCCAGGTCGACGCCCAGGTGGACCAGATCCTCGCCGACAGCCGCGCGGAGGTGGACCGGACGATCGTCGCGCTGGTCGCCGCGTTCGTCGTGGGCGCCGCCCTGTCCGGGCTGCTCGCGGTGCTGGTCATCCGCCGGATCACCCGGGCCGTGCGCAGCGTGCAGGGCTCGCTCGAGGCGATGGCCGACGGCGACCTCACCGTGCCCGCGGCGGTGCCGTGGCGCGACGAGACCGGCCGGATGGCCGAGGCCCTCGACCAGGCGCAGGAGTCGCTGCGGACGACGCTCGCGGGCGTGGTGGACGCGGCCGGCTCGGTGGAGACCACCGCCGCCAGCCTCACCGCGTCGAACGGCGACGTGGTCGCGGGCTCCCAGGAGACCTCGGCCCAGGCGGGCGTCGTGGCAGCCGCGGCCGAGCAGGTGTCGCGCAACGTGCAGGCGGTCGCCGCCGGCGCCGAGCAGATGGGCGCCAGCATCCGGGAGATCGCGCAGAACGCCTCGCACGCCGCCAAGGTGGCGAGCCAGGCGACCGACGTCGCGGCCGCGACGAACGACCAGGTGGCCCGCCTCGGCGTGTCCAGCCAGGAGATCGGCAACGTCGTCAAGGTCATCACGAGCATCGCCGAGCAGACCAACCTGCTGGCGCTGAACGCGACGATCGAGGCCGCTCGCGCCGGGGAGGCCGGCAAGGGCTTCGCGGTCGTGGCCGGCGAGGTCAAGGAGCTCGCCCAGGAGACCGCCAAGGCCACGGAGGACATCGCGCGCCGCGTCGAGGCCATCCAGAACGACACCACGGCGGCCGTCACGGCGATCGGGGAGATCTCCCAGATCATCGCGAGCATCAACGACTACCAGCTCACCATCGCGTCCGCGGTGGAGGAGCAGACGGCCACGACGACCGAGATGTCCCGGTCCGTCCAGGAGGCCGCCACGGGGTCGGGTGAGATCGCCAGCAACATCACCGGGGTCGCGGGCGCCGCGGCGCGCTCCGCGGACGTCCTGGGCGGGGTGTCGTCGCAGGTCAGGGACCTCGCCACGCTGTCCGCCGACCTGCACGAGCGGGTCGCGCGTTTCACCTACTGACGGCGCCCACCGGGCCGCCCCGGCGGCTCAGGAACCGGCCGTACCGACCGATCAGAACCACGAACCCGGCCGGTGCGGCCGGTCCGCATGTGAGGGGAACTTCGTGACCAGGATCCGTGTGCTGGTGGTCGACGACTCGGTCGTCGTCCGCCGGCTGGTGACGGACTCGCTCTCGCGCGACCCCGACATCGAGGTGGTGGGCTTCGCCTCCAACGGGCGCATCTCGCTCGCGAAGGTCGACCAGCTGGCACCCGACCTCGTCACCATGGACATCGAGATGCCGGAGATGAACGGCATCGAGGCGGTGCGCGCGCTGCGCCGCAACCGGCACACCATGCCGATCATCATGTTCTCCACGCTCACCGAGCGCGGCGCGTCCGCCACCCTGGACGCCCTCGTCGCCGGCGCGACGGACTACGTGACCAAGCCCGCGAACGTCGGCAGCGTCCAGGAGTCGCTGGACCGGGTCGCGAGCGAGCTCATCCCGAAGATCAAGGCGCTCGTGCCGCACCGGTCCGGTGCCACGGGGGCGCTCCCGGCGGCCGGGGCCCCGGCCGGCGCCGCCCCCGCCGGGGCCCCGGCGCCGCGCACCCGCCTCGGCGCGGGCGCGCCCGCCGGCCCGGCGCCGGTCGCCTCCTCGGCGCACGCCCGGCGCCCCGTCGTCACCCGGCAGGCCCCCGCGCCGCACCCGGTCAGCGCCCTCATCATCGGCTCGTCGACCGGCGGCCCCGAGGCGCTGTCGAAGGTCATCGGCGCGCTGTCCGCCCCGCCGCCGGTGCCCGTGCTCGTCGTGCAGCACATGCCGCCGGTGTTCACCCGGCAGCTCGCCGCGCGGCTCGACCGGCTCGGCCCGGCGACCGTCGTGGAGGCCGCGGACGGCGACCTGCTGCAGGCCGGCACCGTCTACATCGCCCCCGGCGACCACCACCTCGAGCTCAACCGGTCCGCCGGCCAGCTCCGCGTGAAGCTGACCGACGGCCCGCCGGTGAACTTCTGCCGGCCCGCCGTGGACGTGCTGTTCCGGTCCGCCGTGCGCGAGCTCGGCGGGCAGCTGCTCGCCCTCGTGCTCACCGGCATGGGCGCGGACGGCCGCACCGGCTGCGAGGACGTCGTCGGGGCCGGCGGCACCGTCCTGGTGCAGGACGAGCCCACCAGCGTCGTGTGGGGCATGCCCGGGGCGGTCGCGACCGCCGGGTTCGCCCACCGCGTGCTCCCCCTGGGCGAGGTCGCCCCCACCCTCGAGTCCGTGCTGGCCCGCGCCGGCTCCGGACGCCCCGCAGCAGCAGCCCCGATCGGAGGTCGGCCATGAGCCTGACCCAGGACACCTTCGCCTTCGTCGCCGACGTCGTGCGGCGGCGCAGCGCCATCCAGCTGGAGGCCGGCAAGGAGTACCTCGTGGAGAGCCGGCTGCTGCCGCTCGCCCGCGACGGGGGCCACGCCGGCGTCGACGCCTACGTCCGCGAGGTGCGCGCCGCGCGCCGCGAGTCCGACCTGGCCGACATCGTCGAGGCGCTCACCACCAACGAGACCTCGTGGTTCCGGGACAACACCCCGTTCAGCGCGCTCCGGACGCACGTCGTCCCGGGCCTGCGCGCCGAGCGGACCGTCCTGGACGGCCTGCGGGTCTGGTCGGCCGCCTGCTCCACCGGGCAGGAGCCGTACTCCATCGCCATGACGCTCACCGACGTGCTCGGCCCGGGCGCCCGGTTCGACATCACCGCCACCGACCTGTCCGACCAGGTGCTCGCGCAGGCCCGGTCCGGCCGGTACTCGCAGCTCGAGGTCAACCGCGGCCTGCCCGCGCCGATGATGGTCCGCTGGTTCCAGCGGAACGGCCACGACTGGCAGATCGCCGACGAGCTGCGCCGCACGATCACGTTCACCAAGCACAACCTGCTCGACCCGCCGCCCCCCGGCCCGTTCGACATCGTGTTCCTGCGGAACGTGCTCATCTACTTCGACCTCGAGACGAAGCGGTCGATCCTCGGCCGGGTGCACCGCGCGCTCCGCCCGGGCGGGTACCTCGTGCTCGGCGCCGCGGAGACGACGATCGGGGTCGACGGCGACTGGGAGCGGGTGCCCGTCGAGCGCGGGTCCGTGTACCGGCCCGTGCAGGCCGGCGCCGTGCCCGCCCCGCGCCCCGCGCCCGGCGCGCTCACCGGCGCCACCCCCGCGGTCCCGGCGGCCGTGGGCGCGACCACCCCGTCCTTCGGGGGTGTCGCCGCCCCCGCCACCAGCACCACCTGGCCGGTCCAGCCGCGACCCGCCACCACCACCCTGCCCACCGCGCCGCGGCGGCCCGCCGGACCGGCATTCGAACAAGGAGTGACGCGATGAGAGCACTGGTCATCGACGACTCGCGGACGATGCGACGCATCGTCGCGGGCGCCCTGGAGAACCTGGGGTTCAGCACCGTCCAGGCCGGTGACGGGCAGCAGGCGCTGGACCTGCTCGAGTCCGGGGAGGAGGTCGACCTCGCCTGCATCGACTGGAACATGCCGGTGATGGACGGCCTCACCTTCGTCACGCGGGTCCGGGCCGTCCCGGCCTGGCGCAGCATCACGCTGATGATGGTCACCACCGAGAGCGAGCACGGCCAGATCGTGCGCGCGCTCGCGGCGGGCGCCCACGAGTACCTGATCAAGCCGTTCACCACCGATGCCATCCGCGACAAGCTCGACCTGCTCGGGCTCGTCCCCGCCGAGGAGCCCGTATGACCGCCGCCGCCGTGGAGCAGGACCAGGTGTTCGCGATCGCCGAGGAGGTGTTCGCGGCCATGATCGACGGGGAGCCCGGCTACCTCCGCCCCTGGGAGGGCGAGGTGCCCGCCCCGGCCGAGCCGCTGGCCGCCTGGGTGGACGTGCACGGCGAGCTCGCCGGGCGCGCCGCCGTCACCACCGACGTGCCCACCGCGCACGAGCTGACCCGCGCCCTGCTGGGCATGGGCGCCGACGAGCCGGTCGGCCCCGAGGACCTGCAGGACGCGTTCGGCGAGGTCGCCAACGTCGTCGGCGGCAACATCAAGGCGCTGCTGCCGACCCAGGGCACCCTCGGGCTGCCCCAGGTCGAGTCGGCGCTCCCCGCGGCCCCCGCCGGGTCGCTCACCCACGAGCTGCGCCTGGACTGGCGCGGCCGCCCCCTCGTCGTCGTGGTCTCGCTGTTCCAGTGACCCGCGGCGCCGCCCGAACCCCCGCGACCACCGTCGCGGGACCCGCCACCGAAGGGAAGTGACGAGCATGATCCGCGTGCTCATCGCCGACGACAGCCGGGTGATGCGGCAGATCGTGATCCGCACGCTGCGCCAGGCCGGCTACGACTGGGACGTCCGCGAGGCGTCCGACGGCCAGGAGGCCCTCGAGGCCGTGCGGGCCGACGAGCCCGACGTCATCCTGTCCGACTGGAACATGCCGAACCTGACCGGCATCGACCTGCTGCGCGCCCTGCGCGCCGAGGGGTTCGGCACCCCGCTGGGGTTCGTGACCTCCGAGGGCTCCGAGGAGATGCGCACCACGGCCGAGGAGGCCGGCGCGCTGTTCCTCATCGCCAAGCCGTTCACCGCGGACACGTTCCGCGAGGCGATCGACCCGGTGCTCGCATGAGCGACGCCACGCCGCTGCCCGCGGCCATGGAGGTGCGCGAGCACTGGGAGGGCCTGGTCGGGCGGGACATCACCGTCACGACCGGCGGCCCGATGGTCGACCCGGTCCTGAACGGCGGGGCGCTGGTCGGCGTCTACGTCGACAAGCTGATGAAGCTGTCCGCGCTCGTGCTGTTCGACCTGCCGCTCGCCGCCCACCTGGGCGCGTCGATCGCGCTGGTCCCGGCCCGCACCGCGCAGACCGCCGTCGAGGAGGAGCAGCTGCCCTCGGCCCTGGCCGAGAACGCCGGCGAGATCCTCAACGTCACCGCCGCGCTGTTCAACGTCGGCGACGCCCCGCACCTCAAGCTGGACAAGTGGTACGCCCCGCGCGAGCCGCTGCCGGCCGACGTGGCGCAGTGGGTGCTGGCGTACGTCCGCCGGCTCGACCTCGAGGTCGAGGTGTCCGGCTACGGCGCGGGCACCGCGTCGGTCCTGGTCATCTGAGACCCGCACCGCGACACCCCTAGGTGGCGTCGGCCCGGCCCTGGTGGTCGGGGCGGCGCCACCTAGTCGTCGGGGGCCCCGCGGGCGGGACCGCGGGGCGAAACCGGGTCGAACCGGGCGGCGGCCGCGGGCCGGCCACGCACACGTCCCCCGCGCGGGACTGAGTGGGCCCGGCGCCGGGCCAGGTTGGCCGCCATGCCGACCCGCCGCCTGCACGCGCGCCCCGAGCGGCGGCGCACCAGGCGCGCGCTCGTCGTCAGCCTGTGCCTGCTGCTCACCCTCGCCGTGCTGGCCGCCGGCGGCGTCTGGGGCCTGCAGCGGTGGCTCCTCGGCCGGGTCGAGACGTTCGCCGACCCGTTCGCCGGGCTGACGGACCGGCCCGCCGCCGCCTCGCCCGCCGCCACCGCCGCCGCGGGCGCGACCCCGCTCACCCTGCTGCTGCTCGGCTCGGACAGCCGGATCTCCGCGGGCGACCCCGCCCAGTGGCAGCGGGGCGCCCAGCGCACCGACACGATGATGCTGGTGCACCTGCCCGCCGACGGGGGCGCGGCCTACGTCATGTCGATCCCGCGGGACTCCTGGGTGGACGTCCCCGGGCACGGCGAGGCCAAGATCAACGCCGCGTTCGCGTACGGCGGGCCGGCCCTCACGGTGCAGACCGTCGAGCAGCTGACCGGCGTGCGGGTCGACCACGTCGCGGTCGCCGACTTCGAGTCGTTCGCCGCGATCACCGACGCGCTCGGCGGCGTCCGGATCACGCTGGCGGAGGACTTCACCCACGACGGCACCACGGTCGAGGCCGGCCAGCACCGCCTGCTCACCGGCGACCAGGCGCTGCGCTGGGTGCGCGAGCGCAAGGGCCTCGCGCGCGGCGACTTCGACCGGATGCACCGGCAGCAGGCGTGGATCCGGGCGATGGTCGCGACGATGCGCAACGAGCGCACGCTCGCCAACCCGCTCACCTCGGTGCCGTTCCTGCGCGCCGTCGGCGACGCGGTCGCGACCGACGAGGGGCTGGACGCCGCGGCGGTGGCCGACCTCCGGGACCGGGTCGCGGACCTGGCGTCGACGGACCTCACGTTCTTCACGGTGCCGACGCAGGGGACCGGGCGCAGCCCGGACGGGACGCAGAGCATCGTCGTGCTGGACCGGCCGGCGCTGGCGGAGCTGATGGCCGCGGTGCGGGCGGACGCGGTGGGGGAGTACCTCGCGGCGGGTGGCGGCGCGGTGGACCTGCTGCCGCCCGTGGTCGAGTAGCCCGGCGGTGGCACGGGGACGGGACGCCGTGGCGCGGTGGCGCCGCGAGCTCTGGCACCTGCGGCACGGCGGCGTGCGGGCGTGGCGGCGCGCGCGGGCGCGCCGGGGGGTGCCGGGCGCGGGGGCCGGGGGCGTCGGACGGGCCGGGGCGGCGGGTGTCCCGAGGCCCCCGGAGTCGGTGCTCGACCTGCCCGCCTGGCCGGTGCCGGACGCCCCGCCGCGCCGCCGCGGGCTGCAGGTCGCGGTGGTGCTGGACGAGTTCTCCGCCCGCGCGCTCGCGCCCGAGTGGCAGCAGGTCCCCGTGACCCCGCGGGACTGGCGCGAGCGGCTGACGCGGGAGCCGGTCGACCTGCTGCTCGTGGAGTCCGCGTGGCACGGGACCGGCGGAGCCTGGTCGTCGCACCTGGTCGGGCCGTCCGCGCCCCGGCCGGCGCTGCGCGAGCTGGTGGCCTGGTGCCGCGCGCGGGGCGTCCCCACCGTGTTCTGGAACAAGGAGGACCCCGCGCACTACGCGGACTTCCTGGGCGCGGCCCGGCTGTTCGACCACGTGTTCACGACCGACGGGGACCGGCTCGCCGACTACCGCCGGGACCTCGGGCACGACCGCGTGGGCGTGCTGCCGTTCGCGGCGCAGCCCGCGCTGCACAGCCCGGTCCGGCGGCTGCCGGTGCACCAGGAGCGGGACGTGGCGTTCGCGGGGATGTGGTTCGCGCACCGGCACCCGGAGCGCCGCGCGCAGCTCGCGGTGCTGCTCGCCGCCGCGGACCGGGCGGGGACGCGCATGGCCACGGGGCTGGAGATCCTGTCCCGGCAGCACGGCGGCGACGAGCGGTACCAGTTCCCGGCGCCGTGGGACCGCCGCGTCGTCGGCGCGCTGCCGTACCCGCGGATGCTGACCGCGTACCGCGCGTACAAGGTGTTCCTCAACGCCAACACCGTCGTCGGCTCGCCCACGATGTGCGCGCGTCGGGTGTTCGAGATCAGCGCGTCCGGCACCCCCGTGGTCAGCACGCCGAGCGCCGCGCTCGCCGCGACGTTCCCGCCCGACGAGGTGGCGCGGGTGGCGGACGAGGACGAGGCGGAGCAGGTGCTCCGGGCGCTCGTGCGCAGCCCCGCGCTGCGCGACCGGATGGTGCACCGCGCGCAGCGGCGGATCTGGGCCGGGCACACGTACGCGCACCGCGTGGACGACGTGCTGCGCGCGGCGGGGCTCGAGCAGCACGTCCGCACCGGCGGCGCGCCGCCGCGGGTGTCAACGCTCGTGTGCACCCGCCGCCCCGAGCAGCTCGGCGCCGTGCTGCGCACGCTGGCCGCGCAGGCGCGCGTCGACGTCCAGCTCGTGCTGCTCGCCCACGGCGGCGGCGCGCCGGCCGCCGAGGTGCGGGCCCGCGCCGCCGACGCCGGGCTCGCCGACGCCGTCGTGCTCGCGGCGGGCGCCGAGGTGCCGCTGGGCGCGTGCCTGAACCGCCTGGTCGACGCCGCGGACGGCGACGTGGTCGCCAAGATCGACGACGACGACGGGTACGGCCCGCACTACCTGGCCGACCAGGTCGCGGCGCTCGGCTACAGCGGGGCGGACGTGGTCGGGAAGCAGGCGCACTACCTCTACCTCGCCGGGGCCGACGTCATGCTGCTGCGGTCCCCGGAGCGCGAGCACCGGTTCACCGACCGGGTGTCCGGCCCGACCCTCGTGACCACCCGCGACCTCGCCCGCGCCGTCCCGTTCCCCGCGCTGCCCCGCGGG
>NZ_DASQCJ010000015.1:0-22782 GCF_035634735.1 Cellulomonas sp. | reverse complement strand
GCCGCACCTCACGCCGGACCGGACCCGCTGGCTGCTCGAGCAGGCGGAGCGGGTGCTCGCGGACCCGGACACGTCCGAGCTGTACGAGCTGTGGACCGAGCCCGGCGCCGACGCGTGGCTCGCGGGCGCCCGGTCGTCGGTGGACCGGCTGCGCGGGGTCGCTGCCGGCTGACACGGGCGGCGGGGCCCCGCCCTGCGGCGACGTTCCCGGCGACCCTGTCGCGACCGGTCCGCCAGGCGCCGCGTTCGCCTCGACCGCGCGCCGCTCGCTAGCGCCGGGCGACCGCCGGTCGCAAGTGCGTGATGTCACGTGTGGACCGCGCCGCGGCGCCGGGGGTGCCGTCGTAGCGTTCAGGCGCGGCTCTCGCAGGTCGCAGGTCAGGCGCCTCGGACGGCGAGAAGCCCCGGGTCGGCGGACCGATACCGGGGCTTCCCAGAGCCTCGGCTCCAGCAACGTGCACGCAGCGGTCGCATGGAGCTCTCGCGTCCGACAAGGTTACCGGGAGGTCGAGCGGAGTGTCGACGCCGACGTGGGTCGACGACTGGCTCACGCCCGAGCGGTTCCGGAAGTACCGCGAGGCGGCCGGTGGTGATGTCGGCCTGGCGCTGGCGCTCTACGACTGGAACGCCGAGCTCGCCTCGGCCTTCCTGCGCGACCTCGGGCATCTCGAGGTCGGGCTGCGCAACGCGTACGACCGGGCGTTGCTCCGGCTACCCGAGGTCGGAAGCGACTGGATCGACGCCTCCGGGGCGTTCGCAGCATTCCCGCCGCACTGGGCTGTGGACCGGCGCGGCGTGCGGCGGGACAAGAACGCGACGCCGCGCAGCAGCATCCGGTCGGCACGGGTGCGCTCCGGGTACACGGAGGGCGTCGTCCCACGCGGGAAGGTGGTGGCGGAGCTCGGCCTCGGGTTCTGGACGTACCTGACCGACGACATGCACGAGAAGCAGCTCTGGGTGCGGACGCTCCGCACCGCGTATGTCGCAGGCGCCGACCGTGCGAAGCTGCACCGCGCGCTGTCGGCCCTGCGGGAGGTGCGGAACCGCGTCGCGCACCACGAGTCGATCTTCGACCGGGCGCCGGAGTCGCAGCGCCGGTACCTCGTCTACGTCGCGCGCCATCTCTCGGCCGACCTGCGGGACCACATCGTGCGGACGAGTCGGCTCCCCGAGCTCCTGGCGCACCGTCCGAGCTCCTAGCGGCGCGGGACCGCCGTCGTGCCGCGGACCACCAGCTGCGTCGGCAGCCGCTCGTGCTGCCCCGCGCCGGCCGCGCCCGCGCCGGCCGCCCCGGTGCCGGCACCGTCCGCCCCCAGCAGCCCCAGCAGCATCGCCACCGCGGCCCGCCCGAGCCCCTGGATCTCCTGCCGCACGGTGGTCAGCGGCGGGGTGGTCGCGGCGGCCTCCGGCACGTCGTCGAAGCCGACCACCGACAGGTCGGCCGGCACCCGGACCCCGAGCCGCGCGGCCGCGTCCAGGATGCCCATGGCGGACAGGTCGTTGGCCGCGAACAGCGCGGTCGGCGGGTCGTCGAGCGCCAGCATCGCCGCGGTCGGTGCGTCGGCGGCGTCCCGGCGGTACTCGGCCACGTGCATCAGCGCCGGGTCGACGGCGATGCCCGCCTCGGCCAGCGCCGCGCGGTAGCCCGCCTCCCGCAGCCGGGAGGACTCCAGGTCGCTGCGCCCGCCCAGGAACCCGATCCGCCGGTGCCCCAGCCCGAGCAGGTGCCGGACCGCGAGCACCGCGCCGTGCAGGTTGTCGGAGTCGACGGTCGGCAGGCCGCCCGGGCCGGCGTGCGGGTCGACGGCCACCACCGGCACGGAGGCCCCGGCGTGCAGGACCGTCGGCGTGACCAGCACCGCGCCGTCGATGAGGGTGCCGCTCAGCCGGGCGAGGTAGCGGTGCTCCCAGCCGGCGCGGCCGGTGCCGCCGCCGGTGTAGGCGAGCAGCGCGTGCTCGGTGTCCCGCAGCGCCGCTCCGGCGCCCTTGAGGATCTCGGAGCTGAACGGCTCGAACTCCGCGACCAGCACCCCGATGACGCCGGTGCGGTGCGAGCGCAGGCCGCGCGCGACGAGGCTGGACTCGTAGCCGAGCCGGTCGACGACCGCGCGCACGTGGCTCGCGGTGCCGGCCGCGATGCCGTCCCGCTGGTTCACCACCTTGGAGACGGTCGCCACCGAGACCCCGGCCTCGCGGGCGACGTCGGTGATCGTCACCCGCTGCGCCATGGCCGTCAGCATAGTCACTAAAACGTTATCGACAACGGTTGACACGTCCGCGCGGCGGCTGCCAGAGTCCCTCGTGCAGTCACTGGTGACGAGCAGGTCCGGTCCCGGCACAGCCGCGGGGAGCAGGCCTGAAGGAGCACGGCGCCCGGCGGTCACCCGCCGACGGCGAACGGTCCGGCCCCGGCGGGGTGGACCACGGTCAACTCAACGAAGAGGGCAGATCATGAAGGCACGGAAGACGCTGGCGGTCACGGCCGCGGCGATCGTGGCGGCCATGACCCTGGCCGCCTGCGGCGGCGGCGACTCGGGGTCCGGCGGCGAGGACGGCGGGGACGTCACGATGACGTTCTGGCACAACTCGACGACGGGCGACGGCAAGGCCTACTGGGAGGACACCGTCGCGGCGTTCGAGGAGGCCAACCCGGGCGTCACGATCAACATCCAGTCCATCCAGAACGAGGACATGGACGGCAAGCTGCAGACCGCCCTCAACTCGGGCGACGCGCCGGACATCTTCATGGCGCGCGGCGGCGGCAAGCTGGCCGACGTCGTCGAGGCCGGCCAGGCCATGGACCTGAGCGACGCGCTCACCCAGGAGACCCGCGACGCGCTCGGCGAGGCGTCCCTGTCGGCGTTCACCGTCGACGGCGGCGTCTACGGCGTCCCTACGGCCGTGCTCCCCGGCGGCATCTACTACAGCAAGGACCTGTTCACGCAGGCCGGCATCACCGAGACGCCGACGACGGTCGACGAGCTCAGCGCCGCGGTCGACAAGCTCAAGGCCGCGGGCATCCAGCCGATCGCGCTGGGCGCCAAGGACGCCTGGCCGGCCGCGCACTGGTACTACTTCTTCGCGCTGCGCGAGTGCTCGCAGGACACCATGACGCAGGCCGCCAAGGACATGTCCTTCGACGACGAGTGCTGGACGAAGGCGGGCGAGGACCTGCAGGACTTCGCCGGCACGGAGCCGTTCAACGACGGCTACCTGACCACGACCGCCCAGCAGGGCGCCGGCTCCTCCGCGGGCATGATCGCGAACCACCAGGCCGCGATGGAGCTCATGGGCGCCTGGGACCCGGGCGTCATCGCGTCGCTCACCCCGGACCAGCAGCCGCTGGCCGACCTCGGCTGGTTCCCGTTCCCGGCGGTCGACGGCGGTGACGGCGACGCCACCGCGATGATGGGCGGCGTCGACGGCTTCACCTGCTACGTGGACGCGCCGGCCGCGTGCGCCGACTTCCTCAACTTCATCGCGGAGAAGGAGAACCAGGAGGGCTACGCCGAGGCGTTCGTCACCCTGCCGGCCAGCAAGGACGCGCAGTCCGTCGTGACGGACCCGGCCCTGCAGGACGTCCTGGCGGCGTACAACGACGCGGCGTACGTCTCCGTCTGGCTGGACACCCTGTTCGGCCAGAACGTCGGCAACGCGCTGAACACCAGCGTCGTCGAGATGCTCGCCGGCAGCGGCAGCCCCGACAAGATCGTCGAGGCTGTCAACGCCGCGGCGGCCAAGGAGTAGCACGACCATGAGCGACTCGCAGGGCGTGGGCCCGCTGGTCATCTCGTCGCCCGAGGGTCGCTCGGCGGCCGGGGACGGTGCCGTCGCGGCACCGTCCCCGGCGCCCCGCCCGCGCCGGCGGCGCGGGAGCTGGCGTCAGCGGCTCGAGATCGGCCTCCTGTCCGGGCCGGCCATCCTGGTCTTCCTGGCGTTCGTGATCTTCCCCGTCGTCATGGCGGCGTACTACGGCTTCTTCAAGTGGAAGGGCTTCGGGCCGCCGACCGACTTCGTCGGGCTGGACAACTACGTCGCGATCCTGCAGGACCCGACGTTCCACGACGCGCTCCGGCACAACGCGTTCATCGTCGTGATGTCCCTGGTCCTCCAGGGCCCCGCGGCCGTGATCCTTGCGCTGCTGCTGAACCGCAAGATCCGCGGGCGCTCGCTCATCCGGGTGCTGATCTTCGTCCCGTACGTGATCTCCGAGGTCATCGTCGGCACCGGCTGGAGCCTCATGCTCCAGACCACGGGCGCCGTGAACGACCTGCTGGAGAAGATCGGGCTCGGGGGCTGGGCGGTCGACTGGCTGTCCGACCCGAAGATCGCCATCTGGTCGCTGATGCTCATCATCACCTGGAAGTACATCGGCTTCGCGGTGATCCTGTTCCTCGCGGGCCTGCAGTCGATCCCCGAGGAGCTGCACGAGGCCGCGGCCATCGACGGCGCGTCCTACTGGCAGGCCCAGCGCGCGATCACGCTGCCGCTGCTCGGCCCGACCATCCGCATCTGGGCGTTCCTGTCGATCATCGGCTCGCTCCAGCTGTTCGACCTCGTCTACATCATCTGGGGGCAGTACGTCTCCGCGACCGCCGGGACGTCGACGATGGCCACCTACATGGTGTCCAACGGCCGCCTGGCCGGGAACTACGGCTTCGGCAACGCCGTCGCGGTCGTGCTGTTCCTGATCTCGCTGGTCATCGCGCTGACCTACCAGCGCTTCGTGCTCCGCCGGGACACCGAGGGCGCGCTCACCGAGAGGAAGAAGTGATGGCCGCCACCGCGCTCCAGGCGCCGCCGCTGCCCGCCTCGCGCCCCGAGCCCCGCCGTCGGCGCGGCCGCTCGCTCGAGCGCGTCAACCCGCTGGTCTACGTCGTCGCGTGGCTGCTCGTCGGCATCTGCATCGGGCCCGTCGCGTACATCGTGCTCGGCGGCCTGCGGACCAACTCGCAGATCACGGTCGACCCGTCCGGCTTCCCGACCACGTGGGAGTTCGGCAACTACGTCGACGTGCTGACCAGCTCGCTGTTCTGGCGGCAGTTCGCGAACTCGGCGATCTGCGGCATCGCGACCACGATCGGCGTCGTCATCCTCGGCGTGATGGCGAGCTTCGTCGTCGCCCGCTACGACTTCCGGGGCCGCGGCGCGATGTACTCGCTGTTCGCGGCGGGCCTCATGTTCCCGATGACGGTCGCGATCACGCCGCTGTACATCATGATCCGGCAGCTCGGGCTGATGAACAGCCTGGCCGGCATCATCCTGCCGCAGATCGCGTTCGCGCTGCCGACGACGATCATCATCCTGGTGCCGTTCCTGCGGGCGATCCCGAAGGAGCTGGAGGAGGCGGCCTCGATCGACGGCGCCAGCCGCCTCGGGTTCTTCTTCCGGATGGTCGTCCCGCTGTCCGTCCCGGGCGTGGTGACGGTCGGCATCCTCGCGTTCGTCGCGAGCTGGAACAGCTACATGCTGCCGCTGTTCATCCTGAACGACGAGGGGCAGTACACGCTGCCGCTGGGCGTCCAGGCGTTCGCCTCGCAGTACTCCGTCGACACCGCCCGGGTGCTGGCGTTCACGTCGCTGTCGATGATCCCCGCGCTGATCTTCTTCTCGCTCTTCGAGCGGCGGATCGTCGGCGGGCTCACCGGCGCCGTCAAGGGCTGAGGCCGGCGGCGGGGCGCCCCTGCGCCGCCCCGCCGCCCCGCCCGCCACCTCGTACGTCCCGAACAGGAGCACCCCCGCGTGTCCGACACCACCGGCACCGCCGCCCCGGCCGCGGCGCCCGCCCGCCCCGACGCCGCGCCCGCGCCCGCCGCGACCCCCGTCCCCGCGATGCCCGTCGTCTCCGACCGGGTCCGCGACCTGAACGCCCGGATGACGCTCGAGGAGAAGCTGGCCCAGCTGGTCGGCTACTGGCTCGACCAGAACGGCACCGTCGCCCCGATGCAGTCCGAGATGGCCGCCGGCCAGAAGGACTCCGGGCAGCTGCCCGAGATCACCCGGCACGGCCTCGGCCACTACACCCGGGTGTACGGCACCCGCCCGGTCGACCCGGTCGAGCGCGCCGCCTGGCTGTGGGCCGAGCAGCGGCGCCTGCAGCGGGAGACCCGGCTGGGCATCCCCGCGCTGGTGCACGAGGAGTGCCTGACCGGCCTGGCCGCCTGGCAGGCCGCGACCTACCCGACGCCGCTGGCGTGGGGCGCGTCGTTCGACCCGGAGCTCGTGCAGGAGGCGGCCCGCGCGATCGGCGACTCGATGCGCGAGCTCGGGATCCACCAGGGCCTGGCGCCGGTGCTCGACGTGGTCGGCGACCCGCGGTGGGGCCGCGTCGACGAGTGCATCGGCGAGGACCCGTACCTGGTCGGCACGATCGGCACGGCCTACGTCCGCGGGCTGCAGGAGGCGGGGGTGCACGCCACCCTCAAGCACTTCGTGGGCTACTCGGCGTCCGCGGCCGGCCGGAACCACGCCCCGGTGAGCGCGGGGCCGCGCGAGCTGCTCGACGTGTACCTGCCCCCGTTCGAGATGGCGGTCCGCGACGGCGGAGCCCGCTCGGTGATGAACTCCTACGTCGACGTGGACGGCGTCCCGCTGGCGGCGAGCGCCGAGTACCTCACGGACCTGCTGCGCGAGCGGTGGGGCTTCGACGGCGTCGTGGTCGCCGACTACTTCGCCGTGGCGTTCCTCGAGGTCATGCACCGGGTCGCGGCCGACCGCGGCGAGGCGGCGGCGCTGGCCCTGGAGGCCGGCATCGACGTCGAGCTGCCGACCGGCGACGCGTACCTGGAGCCGCTGGCCGAGCGGCTGCGCGCGGGCCTCACCGACGAGCGCCTGGTCGACCGGGCGGTGCTCCGGGTCCTGGCGCAGAAGGAGGAGCTCGGCCTGCTGGAGCCGGACGCGTTCGCGGACGAGCCGCCGGCCGAGGTCGACCTCGACTCGCCCCGGCAGCGGGAGCTCGCGCGGCGGCTGGCGCAGGAGTCGGTCGTGCTGCTGGCGAACGACGGCGTGCTGCCGCTCGCGCCCGCCGGGACGCCCGGCGCGCCCCGCCGGGTCGCCGTCGTCGGCCCGAACGCCGACCGGCCCGAGGCGCTGATGGGCTGCTACTCGTTCGCCAACCACGTGCTGGCGCACCACCCCGGCGTGCCGCTGGGCTTCGAGATCCGCGGCGTGCGCGAGGCGCTGGCGGCGGCGCTCGAGGGCGGCGCGGACGCCCCCGAGGTGGTGCACGCCGAGGGCTGCGCGGTCGAGGGCGACGACACGTCCGGCTTCGCCGCGGCCGTCGAGGCGGCGGCCGGCGCCGACGTGGCGGTCGTCGTGGTCGGCGACCAGGCCGGGCTGTTCGGCCGCGGCACGGTCGGCGAGGGCAACGACGCCGAGTCCCTGGAGCTGCCCGGCGCGCAGCGGCAGCTGGTGGAGGCGCTGGTCGCGACCGGCACCCCCGTCGTGCTGGTGCTGCTCACCGGCCGCCCGTACGCGATCGGCTGGGCGCTGGACGGCGAGGGCCCGCGCCCCGCCGCGGTGCTGCAGGCCTTCTTCCCGGGCGAGGGCGGCGGCGACGCGATCGCCGACGTGCTCACCGGCGCGGTGAACCCGTCCGGCCGGCTGCCGGTGTCGCTGCCGCGGTCGGCGGGCACCCAGCCGTACCGGTACCTGCACCCCGTGCTGGGCGGGCCGTCGGACGTCACGTCCACCGACCCCACCCCGGTGCGCCCGTTCGGCTTCGGGCTCGGGTACACCGAGTTCGCGTACGGCGACCTCGCGGTGGACGCGTCCGTCGACTCGGCGGGCTCGTTCGAGGCCGCGGTCACCGTGACCAACGTCGGCGCGGTCGCGGGCACCGAGACCGTCCAGCTGTACGGGCACGACGTGGTCGCGACGGTGACCCGGCCGGTCGCGCAGCTGCTGGGGTACGCCCGGGTCGACCTGGCGCCGGGGGAGTCGCGCCGGGTGACGTTCCGGGTGCCGACGACCCGCCTCGCGTTCGCGGACCGCCGGCTGGCCCGGGTGGTCGAGCCGGGCGAGGTGCACGTCTGGGTGGCGTCGCACGCCGAGGCGGCGCCCCGGTCCGCGGAGGTCGCGGGCACCAACGGCGCCATCCGGATGGCCCGCGCCCGCACGGAGCGCGCCGTCGCCGGCACCGCCACGGAGCGCCGGGCGCTGGCCGTGACCGGCGGCGTGCACGAGGTGACCGCCGCCGACCCGCGCGTCGTCGAGGTCAAGGTCACCGCCCCGTGACGGCCGTCGCCAACCCGGTGCTGCCCGGCTGCCACCCGGACCCGTCGGTGTGCCGGGTGGGCGACGACTACTACCTGGTGACGTCGACCTTCGAGTACCTGCCCGGCCTGCCGGTGTTCCGCAGCCGCGACCTCGCGCACTGGGAGCCGGTCGGGCACGCCGTGCGCCGCCAGCTCGACCTGTCCGGGCTGCCGTCGTCGAGCGGGCTGTACGCGCCGACGATCCGGCACCACGACGGGCTGTTCTGGGTCGTCTGCACGCTGGTCGACCAGCGGGCGGACGGCGCGGCGGCCGACGAGCGGCGGCCCGGCCTCGGCCACTTCCTGGTGACCGCCGCCGACCCGGCCGGCCCGTGGTCCGAGCCCGCGTGGCTGGGCGGCGACGGCATCGACCCGTCGCTGTTCTTCGACGACGACGGCCGGGCGTGGGTGCTCGCGACCCGCCCCGCGCGCGAGCCCGAGTGGCCGGGCCAGACCGAGGTCTGGCTCCGCGAGCTCGACCCGGTGGCCCGCGCGCTGGTCGGCCCCGAGCACGTGATCTGGACCGGGGCGGTCCGCGGCGCGGTCTGGGCCGAGGGCCCGCACCTGTACCGGGTCGACGGGGAATACCTGCTGGTCGCGGCCGAGGGCGGGACCGAGGTGCACCACGCGGTGTGCGTCGCGCGCGCCGACGCGATCGCGGGCCCGTACCGGGGGAACCCGTCGAACCCCGTCCTCACCCATCGGCACCTCGGCCGCGGCGTCGACGTCGTGGCCGCGGGGCACGCCGACCTGGTCGAGGCGCCCGACGGGTCGTGGTGGGCCGTGCTGCTCGCGATGCGGACCTCGGGCGGCTACCACTACCCGCTGGGGCGCGAGACGTTCCTGGTGCCCGTGGCGTGGGAGGACGGCTGGCCGGTGCTCGCGCCGGGCGTCGGCCGGATCCCGCCGGTCGTCGAGGCCCCGACGGTCCCGGGCTGGCCCGGCGACCGGGTGGTGTCCGGCCGGCAGTCGGGGCCGGTGCCGCCGACGGACCTCCGGTGGACCGGCGTGCGGGCGCTGCCCGAGGACATCGCGACGCCCGTGGGCGACGGCTGGGACCTGCCGCTGCGCCCGGTGACGCTCGCCGACCTCGACGTCCCCGCGTACCTCGGGCTGCGGCTCGAGCACCCCGAGGCCGACCTGGTGGTCCGGGTCGCGGCCGACCTCGCCGACGGCGAGGAGGTGGCGCTCGCCGTGCGGCAGTCCGAGCGGGACCACGTGCTGCTCGCGGTGACGGGCGGCACCGCGGGTGCGCGGACCGCCCGGGTGCGGCACGTGCGGGCCGGCGGCGCGGACCGCGTGCTCGGCGAGGTCGTGCTCGGCGGGGCGGCCGACGCCGACCTCACGCTCGTGCTGGAGGCCCGCGGACCCGACCTGCGGCTGCTGGCCGCCGCCGGGGACGACGCGCCGGCGCTCGTGGCCACCGCGGACGCCCGGACGCTCGACAGCGTCGCCACCGGCGGGTTCCTGGGGCTGTGGGCCGGCGTGCTCGCGACCAGCGCGGGCCGGCCGACGACGACCGTGGCGCGCGTGGCGTCCGTGGTCTACTCGCCCGTGCACTGACGCACCACCGACAGGAGACCCGTGTTCCAGGACCTGCCCGAGCCCGCGCTCTGGGAGCACGCGAGCGCCCTCGTGGAGCCCGCCGACCTCGACGACTTCTGGGCCCGTACCCTCGCCGACAGCCGCCGGCACGACGCCCCGCCCGTGCTCGTCGCGGAGCCGACCCCGCTGACCACGGTGGACGTCTGGGACGTGACGTTCCCGGGGTTCGCCGGCGACCCGGTGCGCGCCTGGTACCGCCGCCCGGCCGGCACCGACGGCCCGCTGCCGGTGGTCGTGCAGTACGTCGGCTACGGCGGCGGGCGCGGCGCCCCGTGGGAGAACCTGCTGTGGGCGTCGGCCGGCTTCGCGCACCTGCAGATGGACACCCGCGGGCAGGGCTCCGGCTGGAGCCGCGGCGACACCCCCGACCCGTGGGGCAACGGCCCGCAGGCGCCCGGCGTCATGACCCGGGGGATCGAGGACCCGGAGACCTACTACTACCGGCGGCTGCTCACCGACGCCGTGCGCGCCGTGGACGCGGCCCGCGCCCTGCCCGGGGTGGACCCCGACCGGGTGGCGGTGGTCGGCGGCAGCCAGGGCGGCGCGATGGCGCTCGCGGCCGGCGGGCTCGCGGAGGTGTCGGCGGTCGTGGCGGACGTGCCGTTCCTGTGCGACGTCGCGCGCGCCGTCGGGATCACCGACAACCGGCCGTTCGCCGAGGTGGTCGAGTACCTGCGGGTGCACCGCGGCGCGGAGGACCGGGTGCTGCGCACGCTGTCCTACGTCGACGGCGTGGCGCTGGCGCGGCGCGGGCGGGCCCCGGCGCGGTTCTCGGTCGCGCTGATGGACGTGATCGTGCCGCCGTCGACCGTCGTGGCCGCGCACCGCGCGTGGGGCGGCCCGAAGGAGCTGCGGGTCTGGCGGTACAACGGGCACGAGTCGGGCGGGCCGGAGCAGGACCGCGAGGCCGTCGAGTTCGTGGCGCGGGAGCTGGGCGCGGGGCCACACTGAGCGCCATGCCCACGCGCGCGATCGTGTTCCACGGCACCGGCGGCCGGCCCGAGAACGTCTGGTACCCGTGGCTGGCCGACCGGCTGGCGGCCCGCGGGTACGCCGTCGAGCGTCCCGCGTACCCGGAGCTCAACGTCGAGCGCGTGGCGACGTTCCTGCCGCGGGTGCTCGCCGCGCACCGGTTCGACGCCGACACCGTCCTGGTGGGCCACTCCGGGGGCGCCGCGCTGCTGCTCGCCCTGCTGGAGCACCTGGACGCCCCCGTGGCGCAGACGGTGCTGGTCGCCGGGTACTGGCGGCGGCCGAACGACGCCGAGGAGCCGGTGCTGCAGGACTCCTACGACTGGGACCGGATCCGCGCGCACGCCGGGGACCCGGTGTTCGTGAACTCGGTGGCCGACCCGTACGGCTGCGACGCGACCCAGGGGCGCGAGCTCCTGGACCGGCTCGGCGGCACCCTGGTGGTCCGGGACGACGGGCACTTCGGGGACTGGGACCAGCCCTACCCGGAGTTCCCGCTCCTGGAGCGGCTGATCCGCTGAGGCGGCCGGCGCGCGGCCCGCGGGTGGCCGCCGGGTGTCCGGCCGGTGGCGGTTCGCCGGCGGGCGGGTGCCAGCACCCAGGACGCGGCGCGGGACCGCTCACATCGGGGCCGCGGCGGTCGAACATGGCGGGCGACACCGACTGGAGGACCACCATGACCCCGATCCTGGCCGCGCGCCGCCCGCTGCACCCGCTCGACCCCGCCGAGCACGCGCCGTCGTGCACCCGCCCCGGCTGGCACCTCGACACGAGCCCCGTGCGGTTCGGGATGGTCGTCGCCCGGTGCACGCTGTGCGGCGCGGTGGAGTGGCGCGAGCACTGAGCCCGCGCGCCCGCCGGGCCGGGCGGGGCCGGCGCCCGGTCGCGGGCACGAAGAAGCCCTCGGCCGCGCAGGGGGCAGGCGACCGAGGGCGTGTCCCACTCTAGTCAGGTCCGGGCCCCGCGGCCAACCGCCTCACCCGATCGGACGCCAACGACCGGCGACCGGGAGGTCAGCCGCCGCTCGCCGAGAAGGACTTCCCGGGCCAGTACGCCCACTCCTCGAAGTGCTCGACCCGCCCGTCGCCGGCGAACCGCAGCACCCACAGGTCCCGGTACTCCTGCGGCTCGTCGCCGCCGTACCGCACCTCCGCCCGGACGACGGCGTCCGCGCCCTCGACGGCGACCACCTGCGCGTCCATCGTGAACGGCGTGGGGTCGGGCCAGAAGTCCCGCACCGCGCCCAGCCCCTCGAGCGGCGGCTCGTAGGGGGAGCGCAGGTACCGCACGTCGTCCGTGAACAGCGTGCCGAGCGACCCGGCGTCGTCCTCCCGCCAGGCCCGCTCGTAGGCGGCGACCCAGCCCATCACGTCCGCGCGCTCCATGCGTCCCCCTCGTGGTCGGTGCGGCCCGACCATCGTGCGCCGCGGGGCGGGGCGGCGTCGAGGGGGCACTGCGGGCGCGGGGGCGCGGCGGGCGCGGCCGGCCTCAGGAGACCGGGCCGGTCTCCTCCAGCAGCCGCAGCGCCGCCGTCACGCGGGGGTTGCGCGAGGGGTCGGCGTCGATGCCGAGCGTCGCGTAGATGCCGTTGATGTGGTTCTGCACCGACTTCTCGGTGATGCGCAGGGCCTCGCCGATGCCGGCGTTGGACAGCCCCTGCGCCAGCAGGCGGAGCACCGCGTACTGCCGGTCGGTGAGCCGCGAGACGGCCGACCCGGCGCGCGGCGCCACCCGGTCCAGCAGCGCGGGGTCGAGCGTCGTGCGGCCCTCGGCCGCGGCCCGGACGGCGGCGACCAGCGTGGACGCGTCGGTCGACGAGGTCTTCGACAGGTAGGACCAGCCGGCGGCCACGTCCGGGGGCAGGTCGAGCAGCAGGTCCATCGCGTCGTGCGCCGACAGCAGCAGGATCCCGAGGTCGGGCTGGTGCCGGCGCAGCGTCACGCCGAGGGCGATGCCGTTGCCGTCCGGCAGGTCGATGTCGAGCACCGCGACGTCGGCGGCGCCCGGCCGCAGGGCGGCCGCGCCCTCCTTGACGGTGCCCACGGACGCGACGACGCGCACGTCGGGGGCACCCCCGAGCGTGAGCTCGAGCATGGACCGGAACAGGGGCTGGTCCTCGACGACCACCACGCGGGTCGTTCGGGCTGCGGAATCGGACATCGCGGACAGTATGGTGGCCCGGCCCGGCGAGCGGGTGACGGCACGCGGGCGACCCGCGGGGAGGACGGTGCGGATGCCGACGGGACTGACGGGGGACGCCGCCGCGGTCCGCGCCGACCGCCGCACCCTGCTGCTCGCCGCGGGCACGATCATGACGGTGTTCGCGATCGGCGCCGCCGTGCAGACCGCCTGGGTGTACGGCAACCAGGGCGGGGACGTCCCGGTCACCGACCGGGTCCTGGCCAACCTGACCGCCGTCGCGTCGATGCTGGTGATCCTCGCCGTGACCGGGGTCTCGCTGCCGCAGCGCGGGCCCGTCGCGCTCGTGGTCGGCGTGCTGAGCGCGGGGGTGACGGCGTCGGGCGTCCGGTTCGCGTTCCAGCTGCTCCTCGACGTCTACGTGGACCCGACGCGGCAGATCATCAGCGCGGAGCTGGCCAGCGGCGCCGTCGTCGCCTGGATCGCCGCCTCGATGGGGCTGGTGGCCATGCTGTCCCAGCGCCGGCTGCGCACCGAGGTCGCCGAGCGGGCCCAGGGGCGGCTGCAGATCGAGCTGGCGCTCGCGGCCCTGCAGCACGAGGAGGTGCGGGTCCGGCGCGAGGTCGCGGAGGGCCTGCACGGCAGCATGCAGCAGCGGCTGGTGCTGATCGTCGCCCGGCTGGACGGGCTGCTCGCCGAGCTCGGCGGCGCGGGGGAGCGGCGGGCGGTCACCGCGGACGACGTCGAGCTGCTCCGGGACGTGCGCGAGCAGATCGAGACGGTGCGCGAGGCGGACGTGCGCACCACGAGCCGGATGCTCTACCCCGAGCAGCTGGAGGTGGGCATGGTCCCGGCGATCCGCGCGCTGCTCGGCCGGATCCCGCGCACCGTCAACACCCGGCTCGGCGTCTCGGACGAGGTGCGGGTGGTCGACGACCCGGCGGACCCGCGGCTCACGCGCAGCGAGCGGCTGCTGGCCGTCCGGGTGGTCGAGGAGGCGATCAGCAACGCGCTGCGCCACGGCCAGGCCGAGGTGGTCGACGTCCGGGTCTCGCTGGTCGGCGACGCGCTCGAGGTGCGGGTGTCCGACGACGGCCGCGGGTTCGGCGACGACGCCGGCGCGCCCTCCGGGACGGCCCGGCTGACGGACCGGCTCCGCCTGGCCGGCGGGGACCTCCGCGTCACCTCCGTGCCCGGCGACGGCACCCAGGTGGTCGCGCACCTTCCGGTGGAATCGCTCCGCGGCGCGGCGCTCTGACCTGCGGTCTTCGCTTTTTCACCCACCCGATTTGTCCGAATCGTCCTGCTAAATGTTGCAAGGTCGGTGTTGACGTGCAGTCACGGGGGTGCTGCCACCCAGGAAGCGCGTTCCGAGGGGGTGCGGCGCGGCCCTAGTGTGCGCGAGCCGCGACCGCCGGGACCCCCTGCTCCGACGACGCGGACGAGCGCCCCCGCCCCCCGGCTCCGCGGGCCGCGCCGCACCCGCCGAGCCGCACCCGCCCTGGAGTGCCATGTCCGTCGCCACCGCCCCCGCCGCCGCAGCGGCCGCCCCGGCCGCCCCGCGCCGCACCCTGCGCCGCAAGGTCGTCGCCCTGACCGTCGCCGGCCTCGGCATCGCGGGCCTGGGCCTCGCGTCCGCCGCCCAGCTCAACCTGACCGCCGGCGCGCTCGGCGCGGGCACCACCGTCGTGGCGTCCTGCGACTCGAACGGCGTGGCCGTCGCGTTCACCAACGCGTTCACCGCGTCCGTGAAGGGCTACACGGTCAGCCAGGTCACCCTGAACGACGTCGCCGCGGGCTGCCAGGGCCAGACGATCGCGATCGACCTGCTGAACACCGACCCGGCCGACGGCTCCACCGGCGCCTCGATCAGCCACCTCACCGGCACCGTCCCCCAGGGCGGCGGCAGCGTGACCCTCGCCGTCACCGGCGCCGTGAAGGCGGCCGACGTCAAGGGCGTCGCGGTCGTCATCGCGAGCTGACGCGAGCGCACCATCGGCGCCCGGACCGTCGAGGCCGCCGGCGCGGGCAGCACGTCTGTCCCGCGCCGGCGCCTCGGCGCGCCCGGGCGCCTGCGCGTCGCCGGGCTGCTGCGCGTCCCCGGGCGCGCGCGGCGGGGATCGCCCCCGGGTCCGCGCGCCCCGCGGACCCGGCGCGACCGGGTGCGCGGCGCCCTGGGCTGGGCCGCCACGGCGGCCCTCGTGGGCGTGCTGGTCTGGTTCGGCTGGCCCAGCACCCTGGGCGGCTGCACGACCCTGACGATCGTCTCCGGCCACTCGATGGAGCCCACCTACTACACGGGCGACCTCGTGGTCTCGCGCTGCGGCACCCCCGCGGTCGGCGACGTCGTCGTCTACACCCCGCCGAGCCTCGAGCGCGGGCGGATCATCCACCGGGTGGTCGGCGGCGACGCCGGCGACGGCTGGGTGATCCAGGGCGACAACAACGACTTCCTCGACCCCTGGCGCCCGCACGCCGGCGACGTGCTGGGCATCGCCCGGCTGCACGTGCCGGGGCTCGGCCGGGTGGCGTCGATCCTCCTGGACCCGTGGGCGTGGGCGTCGCTGCTCGTGGTGGCCGCGGGGGTGCTGCTGTGGCCGTCGCCGCCGGAGCCGGCAGCGGCGGGGGAGGACGGGGCGGGTGACGTGAGCGCCCCGGGCGGGGAGGGCGCCGCGGGCGGGGAGGGCGCCGCGGGCGGGGACGACGCGCCGTCCGCCGGAGACGCCGCGGGCGGGGACGACCACCCGCCCGCCCGCGAGCCCGCCGGTGCCCCGCGCGGACCCGCCGGTGCCCCGCGCGAGCCCGCCCCCGGCGCCGCCGCCCCCGCTCCCGTGCCCGCGGCGGTCGCCCCGTGACCCCCGCCGCCCGCAGCGCGGCCCGGCGTGCCGCCGCCCCGGCCGCGCTCCTCGTCGCGGTCGTCGCCGTGCTGGCCGCCCTCGCCCTCGCCCCGGCGAGCGCCGCCCGCCTCGTCGTCCGCGGCCCCTCGGTCACGACCGGCAGCGCGGCCCCGTGCGCCCCCGCCGCGCTCGGCGCCGCCGCCGGCACCGCGTCGGCGTCCGGGACCGCGACCCAGGTGGTGCTGTCCGGCGTCCCGGCGGCGTGCCGCGGGCAGGTCGCGACCCTGCGCCTCTACGCCGCGGACGGCACCGCGCTGGCGACCGCCGACGCGTCCGCGACGCTCGCCGCGTCCGCCAGCACCGCCGTCACCGTCCCGTCGTACCCGGCCGCCCGGGTCGCCGGGGTCGCCCTCACCGTGGGCACCTGGTCGCTGCCGGTGACCTGGACCGCGCCGGCCGGGGCCCCGAGCGGCCCCGTGACGCCGGGCGCCGGCACCACGTTCGGCACGCTGACCTGGTCCCAGCTCGCGGCCTCGGGCACCCAGGCGTGCGTCACGGTGGACGTCTCGGGCGCGTCGGGCACGTCCTGGCGCATCGACCTGCACCTGCAGGAGCGCCCGTTCAACGGCGTCGCCTCGGGCTCCGGGTTCTCCGTGAGCCCCTGGTGGGCCGGGGTGCTCGACCCGCAGCCGGCCGACGGCGTGGTCTCCATCGGCGCCCGCCCCGGCCAGGCCGCCTTCGCCACCGCGTCCGCCACCGTGACGATCTGCCACTACGGCCTGCCCGCGCCCGCGTACGACACCGCGCTGACCTACGCCCAGACCGCGGGCACCGTCACGGGCACGGGCGCGTGGGCCTGCCAGAGCACCACGGTCCGGGTCGCCGGGACGCCGCAGTTCTACGCCGGGTGGCGCGCGGACGTGGACGTGGCGCCCCTGGTCGCCTGGTTCGCCGTGCGGGGCATGCGGGCCGACCTCACGACGCTGACGGCGCAGGGCAACTACGCGCTCGCCGCGCAGGGCGGCACCACGTACCGGGTCACGCCGACGGCCTGGGACACCTGGGGCGTGCGCGACGACACCCCGCGCACCTTCGAGCTCTGCGCCCGCACCTGACCCCCCGCCCCGACCCGCGCCCCCGCCTCCGCCCCCCCCACTTCGGCGAGTGCCTATCGAACGGGTCGAGTGCCTATCCGGCGGATAGGCACTCGACCCGTCTGGTAGGCGCTCGCGGAACGGCACGCGCCCGGCGCGGGCGGGTGAGCGAGGCGGCGGGGGTTCGCCCGGACGGGTGGCGTGCCGCTCCGGATGCTCAACCGGGGGCGGCGCCCGACGATGGGGGCGCCAGGTCGACGGATCGACCGGGGCACGTCCACGGAGGGGGCGCCGATGGCGCACGAGCACGTCCGGGCCCGCCGCGCGGCGGGGGTCACGCTGGCGTGGCTGGGCTGCGCCGGCCTCGCCGTCTCGATGGCGCGCGCGATGACCTGGGAGGGCGGCGACGACGCCCCCGCGGGCGCCTGCGTCGTCAGCCGGATCTCCGTGGACTACGACGTCGACTACGTCCCCGGCCTCGGCGGCTACGGCGTCATCGCGACCTCGCTGTCGGACGTGCCCGACGACTGCGCCGGCCGGGAGGTCGCCGTCACCCTGCACGGGCCCGACGACGCGGCGCTCGCCAAGACCCGCGCGCCGGTGACCTCCCCGACCACGACCGTCCGCGTCGAGGGGGACCCCGTGCCCGTCGAGCAGCTGGGCGGGGTGTCGCTCGCGCTGGTCACCGACGGCGCCGGCGACCCCGGCCCCGGTGCGCTGCCCGCCGGCTGACCCGGCCCGGGGTCAGAGCTCGGTCAGCGTCGGCAGCTTGGCCCGCCGGGCGTCGCCCGACGAGGTCCCCCGCAGCCGCCGGGTGGCCCACGGGTAGGCGTACAGCCGCAGCCATCGGGCGTCCTGGCGCGCCTGCTCGGCCCGCGACGGCCGCGGCATCGGCGCGAGCGGGGAGTCCCAGTCGGGGTCGTCCGGCGCGAGCCCGAGCGCGACCAGCGCCCCCTGGGCCACCCGGGCGTGCGCCTCGGTGGTGAGGTGGATCCGGTCCGGCGCCCACATCCGGATGTCGTGCAGGTGCCGCATGCCCCACAGGTCGAGCACGTGCGCGCCGTGCCGCCGGGCGATCGACCAGATGTGCGCGTTGTAGACGCCGACCCGCGGCCGGGTGGTGGACACGATGGGCGATCCCGAGGCGTCGAACCCCGTCGCGAGCAGCACGTCGGCGCCGGTCGCGCGGATCCGGGCCACCGCCTGCTCCAGGCCGTGCGCGAGCCGGTCGGGGTCGGCCGTCGGGCGCAGGATGTCGTTGCCGCCGCCGACCAGCGAGACCAGGTCCGGCCCCAGGGCGAGCGCCTCGGGCACCTGGTCGACGACGATCGGGCGCAGCAGCCGGCCGCGGATCGCCAGGTTCGCGTACTGCAGCGGCTCCGCCCCCGCGGCGCGCCTGCGCTCGGACAGCAGGCCCGCGAGCACGTCGGCCCAGCCGCGCACCGGCCCGTCCTCGCCGTGCGGGGTGTCCCACAGGCCCTCGGTGAACGAGTCGCCCACCGCGACGTACCGGCGCCACGGCGGCGCGCCGGCCGGGTCCGGCGTCGTGCCGCCGTCCCGGGTGCCGCCCTGCGTGCTGTCCTGCGTGCTGTCCTGCGTCGGGGCCGTCGCCCCGGCCCCCTCGTGCGTCGTCACCCCCGCAGTGTGCCCCCGGGGCGGGCCGCGGTTCCAGGGAGATCCGCGCGACGGGTCAGGGCAGCGACCAGTCGACGGGGTCCGCGCCCTGCTCGGCGAGCAGCGCGTTCACGCGGGAGAACGGCCGCGAGCCGAAGAACCCGCGGCTCGCCGACAGCGGGCTGGGGTGCGCGCTCGCCACCACGGGGACGTCGCCGAGCGACGGGGCCAGCGACTGCGCGTCGCGGCCCCACAGCACGGCCACGAGCGGCCCGCCGCGCTCGACCAGGGCGGCGATGGCGCGCTCGGTGACGGCCTCCCAGCCGCGGCCGCGGTGCGACGCGGGCTCGCCGGGTCGGACGGTCAGCACGCGGTTGAGCAGCATGACGCCGCGGTCCGCCCAGGGCGACAGGTCGCCGGTGCTCGGCTGCGGCACGCCCAGGTCGGCGCGCAGCTCGGTGAAGATGTTGGCGAGCGAGCGCGGCACCGGCCGCACGTCGGGCTGGACCGAGAACGACAGGCCCATGGGGTGCCCGGGAGTCGGGTACGGGTCCTGGCCGACCACCAGCACGCGCACGTCGGCCAGCGGCCGGGTGAACGCGCGGAGCACGTCCTCGCCCGCGGGCAGGTAGTCGCGGCCCGCGGCGACCTCCGCGCGCAGGAACTCGCCGGCGGCGTGCACCAGGGGCTCGACCGGCGCGAGGGCCGCCGCCCAGTCGGGGGCCACCAGCTCGGACAGGGGTGCGGGGGTCACGGGGCCCGAGGCTAGCGGACCCCGCCGGGCCGCCCGGGGCCGGCCCGGCGCGGCGCCCCGGAGGAATGACACGCCTGTGATTCGCGCCGTACGATGGCGCCGGACGACGGGCGAGCGGGAGGAACGGGCACCGATGGACGCGACGGCGGAGCGTGCGGCCGACCGGCCCGCCCTGGTGGCGGTCGAGGGCGGCGCGGACGACGCGGCGGCCGGGCTGTCCGAGCGGGACCGCGAGGTGCTCGCGTTCGAGCGGCAGTGGTGGAAGTACGCCGGCGCCAAGGAGCAGGCGATCCGCGAGCTGTTCGACATGTCGGCGACCCGCTACTACCAGGTGCTGAACGCCCTCATCGACTCGCCCGCCGCGCTCGCGCACGACCCGATGCTGGTCAAGCGGCTGCGCCGGATGCGGTCCACCCGGCAGCGCGCGCGCAGCGCCCGCCGGCTCGGCACCGACGCCTGACCCGCGCCCGGCCGGCACGCCCGGCCCCCACGCGGCGCGCCGTCGGTGCGGGGGTGGACAGGCCGAGCCGTTAGCCTGTCCGCCGTGACCAAGGCGAGCGACCGGTTCCCGGAGGACGAGTTCGACGCCGAGCCGGCGCCCGACGCGCCGATCGGCGTGCACCGCGCACCCCGCAGCTGGTGGAGCCGGTGGTGGCCGTTCGTCGCGGTCGTCGTGCTCGTGCCGGCCGTCACCGTGGGCCTGGTCGCCTGGGCGTCGTCCTGGGACGGCCGCCTGCCCGGGTTCGGCGACTCGACCGAGCCGGCCGCCGCGGCGCCGAGCGAGCCGGAGACCTCCGCGCCCGCCGACGGCGCCGCGGGCACCGAGGACCCGGGCATCGAGGAGCCCCCGGTCGAGACCGAGGCGCCCCCGGCCCAGGAGGAGGAGCCGGCCCCCACCGCGGACCTCGCTGCCGACGTGCGGGTGCTCAACGCGTCCAACCGGTCGGGCCTCGCCGCGAGCGCGGCGAGCGACCTGGAGGACGCCGGCTTCACCTCCGTCACGCCGGGCAACGGCAACGCCGGCGGGCTGCAGCAGACCACCGTGTTCTACGGCAGCGCCGACCTCGCGCCGACGGCGCAGCAGGTCGCGGACGCGCTCGGCATCGCGAACGTCGTCGAGGACGCGGGGACGGCGCCCGAGGGCGTCGTCGTCCTCCTGCTGGCGGACTTCGGGCGCTGACCCCTTCCGCAGGCCGGAGGGCGGGGCTAGTCTCGGCCGCGTCGCGGTGACCGCTCTCCAGGACCGGGAGAGGCCACGGCCCCTGCGTCGCACCGATCACGCCTTCTTCAGGAGCACCGCATGCCGCAGGGAACCGTCAAGTGGTTCAACGCCGAGAAGGGCTACGGGTTCATCACCCCGGCCGACGGCGGCCAGGACCTGTTCGTCCACTTCAGCGCCATCCAGTCCAACGGGTACCGCAGCCTCGAGGAGGGGCAGTCGGTGGAGTTCGAGGTCGGGCAGGGCACCAAGGGCCCGCAGGCCGAGCAGGTCCGCCCGCTCTGAGCCGCCACCCGCGCTGAGACCCCGCCGCGGGGCCGGGGCACGGCGCCCCGCCCCGCGGCGTCAGCCGTCGAGCGCCGCCACCGCGAGGACCACGCACGCCGCGGTCCACGCGAGCGGCGCGACGGCCGCGGGCGAGCCGTCCGCCAGCACCTTCTCGGGCAGCGCCCCCATCGTGGTGCGGTGCGCGTCGAGCCACGCGAGGCGCGCGTGCGCCTGGGCGTCGTCGCCGTTCGCGGCGGCCGTGAGCGCGTACAACGACGTCTGCGGCGTCCAGGAGATGCCGTCCTGCCGCCAGCCCGCGCCCGGCGCCAGGCCGCCCGCGGGCCGCGCCATGGCCTCGGCCGACGCGCGCCAGTCGTCCGCCGCCCCGGCCAGCGCCGTCGGCTGGAACGGCGGCAGCGCGAACGCGCTCGCCGCGTCCGCCAGGCTGCCGCTCGCGTACCGCCCGTAGTCCGAGTCGTCGCCGAACTCCCGCTCCACCGCGGCCCGGGTGCGGGCGGCGGCCTCCCGGGCGTCCGCCGCCGCCTCCGCGTCCCCCAGCAGGTCGAGCACCGGGCCCGCGGCCTCGAGGCCCGCCAGCAGCGGCGCGACGGTGCCGAGGGTGAGCTCGTCCTCGTCGACCTCCCAGTAGTCCGGCGACGCCGGCGGCAGCCCGTCGCCCGCGACCAGCGACACGGCGTGCGCGGCACCCCGGCGCACCAGCGGCGCGAGCTCGGCCGCGACGGCCGCCCGCTCCTCGGCGGGGGTGGCGGCCACCACCTGGCCGGCCGCCCACAGCGACCAGCCGGTGCCGTCCGTCTGGGGCGCACGGTCGTCCGGCACGCCGCCCGAGCCGTCCGGCAGGTACCGGGCCTCGAACGACCCGTCCGCCGCCTGCACCCGGGTGAGGAAGCCCAGCACCTCGCGGGCGTCCGCGGGGTGGCCCGTGCGGGCCAGCGCCACGGCGACGAACGACGCGTCCCGCGGCCACACGTACCGCCAGTAGGGCGTCCACGCCGCGACGGCGGCGCCGCCGTCCTGCACGAGCGTGTGCAGGTCGAGCAGCGCGTCGGTGACCATGTCGGCGTACGGGCCGTCCGCCCCGGGGACCGTGCCCGCGGCGAGCCAGGCGCGCTGCTCGGCGGCGAGGTCGTCGTCGGCGGTGGTCGCGGGGTCGATCTCGACGCGGGTGCCCTCGTGCAGCAGCGGCTCCGCGCCCGCCGGGACCAGCTCCGGGCCCGAGGGCGTCGCCACGACGCCCTCGCTGTACAGGTCGATCGTGCGGGTCCGCGGGCCGGTCCCGCCCCAGGCGATCAGGCCCGCCGCGAGCGTGGCCAGCACGACGGCGGCGACGGCGGGGCGGCGGTGCATGCCCGGCAGGCTATCCGGCCGCGCGGTGCGGGCCGCCGCGGGTCCGGTGGGCGGCTGTCCGCCGAGGGCGGAGCGCCTTGCACTCGATGGGGTCGAGTGCTAACCATGTGCTTAGCACTCTCGGGTCGAGAGTGACAGAATGACAACCCAGGCCGACCCGGTGAGGTCCGCCGCCCGACGGGACATGACCGCCGGGCCGGCGCGGCCGTCCGTCGCGGGCACCGACCGGCCGAACCACGAGCCAGAGTGAAGGATCGATAGCCCCATGGCCAAGATCATTGCCTTCAACGAGGAGGCCCGTCGCGGCATCGAGCGGGGTCTCAACACCCTCGCCGACACCGTCAAGGTCACCCTCGGCCCCAAGGGCCGCAACGTCGTCCTGGACAAGAAGTGGGGCGCCCCCACGATCACCAACGACGGTGTCTCCATCGCCAAGGAGATCGAGCTCGAGGACCCGTACGAGAAGATCGGTGCCGAGCTCGTCAAGGAGGTCGCCAAGAAGACGGACGACGTCGCGGGCGACGGCACCACCACCGCCACCGTGCTCGCCCAGGCGCTCGTGCGCGAGGGCCTGCGCAACGTCGCGGCCGGCGCCAACCCGATCGCCCTCAAGCGCGGCATCGAGCAGGCCGTCGAGGCCGTGACCTCCGCCCTGCTG
>NZ_DASQCJ010000014.1:0-5438 GCF_035634735.1 Cellulomonas sp. | reverse complement strand
GCACCTCATCGTGCAGGTGCCCGTCTACCTGTCCGACCGCGTGGAGCAGGTCGTCGTCGAGATCCAGCTGCGGACCATCGCCATGGACTTCTGGGCGAGCCTCGAGCACAAGATCTACTACAAGTACGACCGGCAGGTGCCCCGGCACCTCACCGACTCCCTCAAGCTCGCGGCGGACGTCGCGGCCCAGCTGGACGCGTCGATGGAGCGGATCCACGACGAGGTGCGCGCGCTCGCCGGCGGCGACGAGCCGGTCGAGCACGCCGAGGCGGTGCTCACGCCGGAGGAGCTGCTCCGGACGTTCTGGCCGTCCCCGGACACCGACCTCGACCCGGAGGGCCGCCCGCGCGGCTGACCGCCGCGTCGCCGCCCGGCGTCCCCCAGGGGCGCGTGCGCCGAGGTCGGTGGTTCGCGCCGAGGTCGGTGGCAGGCACCACCGACCTCGGCCAGAAGCACCGACGTCGGCGGACCGACGGCTCAGACCGCCGGGACCACGCGGTAGCGGCGGTTCGCCAGCGACGGGTTCGACTCCCGCACGCCGCGCAGCGCCTCCGGGTCGAGGTCGACCGTCCGCAGCTCGGGCTCCTCGCCGAGCTCCAGGCCGACGACCCCGTCCGGGCCGACGACCAGCGACCGGCCGGTGACGCCCCGGCCCGCCTGGCCCACCGCCACCACGACCGCCGTGTTCTCGATCGCCCGGGCCGTCGCCAGCGTCCGCCAGTGCTCCGCCTTGAGCGGGCCGGCCGCCCACGCCGCGGGCACGACCAGCACCTCCGCCCCGGCGTCGACCAGGCGGCGCGCGGACTCCGGGAACCGCAGGTCGTAGCAGGTGAGCACGCCGAGCCGGACGCCCGCGACGTCGAGCGTGAGCGGCGGCGCGTCGGCCGGTCCCGGCTCGAGGCGCTCGGACTCCCGGTGCCCGAACGCGTCGTACAGGTGCACCTTGCGGTACACGCCCGCCAGCGCGCCGTCGGCACCGACCGCGACCACCGCGTTCACGGCCCGCTCCGGGTCCGCGCCCGGCAGCGTCGTGCCGGCGAGCACCGCCACGCCGTCGGCGGCCGCGCGCTCCCGCAGCAGGCGCACGAAGGGGCCGTCCAGCGGCTCCGCGTGCTCCGGGCCGGTCCCCCGCGGGTCGAAACCCGAGGCGTACTCGGGCAGCACGAGCACGTCCGCCCGCGCGCGGCGCGCGGTGTCGAACGCCCGGCGCACCACCTCGCGGTTGGCGTCGTGGTCGTCGCTCACCCGGAGCTGACCGACCGTGACGCGCACCGCCGGGCGGACCGGCGGCGGGGTGCTCACGCCCGGCCCCGCGGCGGGGTCGGGCCGGGGGCGTCGGGGCGCTCGGGGCCGTCGGCCGCCGGGCCCTCCCCCGCGGCCGGCGCGGAACCCTCCGGCGCCTCCTCGGCCTCGCGAAGCCGGCGCGCGTTCCGGTCGACGACCCGCAGGTGCCGGACCATCGAGAACGCCAGGAGGATGACCGCCGCCGCGGCGGCGAAGGTCACGAGGAACCCGAGCAGCCCGGGCGACGTCTGGTCCTCCGGCGGGATCTCGATGCTCGACGGGGAGGGCGACGGGCTCACGGCCGCGGCCACCGACCCCCAGCCCTGCAGCAGCGTCCCGTGCGCGACCGCCAGCAGCCCGGTCACGCGACCACCTCCCGCACGCCGGCGAACAGGTCGTCCTCGGGCAGCGTCGTCGGCACCCGCGACTCGGCGAGCTCGAACTCCTCCGTGGGCCAGACCTCGAGCTCCAGGTCCCGCGGCATCGCGAAGAAGAAGCCCTCGGGGTCGATCTGGGTCGCGTGCGCCCGCAGGGCGCCGTCCCGCGCGTCGAAGTGCTCGTGCACGTCGACCAGCGTGGTGACCTCGCGCTCGGGAATCTCCCGGGCGGCGCGGGACTCCACCCACTCGCCGAACGGCGACTCCAGGCCGCGCTCGACCAGCGCCTCGTGCGCCGCACGGATCCGCGCCATCGAGAAGCCGTGGTTGTAGTACAGCTTCAGCGGCTCCCAGGGCTCGCCGGCCCCGCGGTACCGCTCCGGGTCGCCGGCCGCGTGGAACGCCTCGAACGCCACCCTGTGGCACATGATGTGGTCGGGGTGCGGGTAGCCGCCCGTCGGGTCGTACGTCGTGATGACGTGCGGCCGGAACTCGCGCACCAGCTCGACCAGCGGGCGGGCCGCCTCCTCGAGCGGCTGCAGCGCGAAGCAGCCCTCGGGCAGCGGCGGCAGCGGGTCGCCCTCCGGCAGCCCCGAGTCGACGAAGCCCAGCCAGTGCTGCCGCACGCCGAGCGCGGCGGCCGCCGCGGCCATCTCGGTGCGGCGCACGGCGCGCATCCCCTCGATGCCGCCCTCGACGGGCGGGTGGTGGGGGTTCAGCACGTCGCCGCGCTCCCCGCCGGTGCAGGTGACGACGAGCACGTCCACGCCCTCCGCGGCGTACCGGGCGGTCGTCGCCGCCCCCTTGCTCGACTCGTCGTCCGGGTGGGCGTGCACCGCCATCAGGCGCAGCTGCTCGGTCACGGTGTGGTGTCGTCCTCTCCTCGTCGCCGGTGCGGCACCCGGCGCGAGACAATGGTCGCACCCCGACGACTCCGCGCGGCCCCCGCGCGGCCTGTTCCCCCAGGAGACGAACGTGACGGCGACCCCGACCCCCGCCCCCGAGCTCCCCGCCGGGCGCTACGGGAAGCCCGCCGGACCCGGTCGCCGCAGGGCCGGGCGCGTCGCGATGATCGCGCTCGGCGTGCTGGCCGTCGCCGTCGCCGCGTGGCTCGCGCTCGGCCAGGACGGGCTCAGCTGGAAGGTGGTCGGCTTCAAGGTCGACGGCCCCACCAGCACGCAGCTGACCTTCGACGTCACGAAGGACGCCGACGCCACCGTGTCCTGCCGGGTGCAGGCGCTGTCGGAGTCCTACGCCGAGGTCGGGGTGCAGACCGTCGAGGTCGGCCCCGCGCGCACCGCCACGCAGCGGGTGACCACGACGATCCCGACGACCGAGCTGGCCGTGTCGGCCGTCGTGGAGTCCTGCTCGGCCGCGTGACGACCGGCCACGCCGGGGGTCGACCCGCCGCGGGATCCACCCGCCGCGGGATCCACCCGCGTGGGAGCACCCCAGTTGCTATGCTTGCCGATTCATACGCCGCCCCCGGTCCGACGTCGCCCGATGTCACCGCAGGTCGACGCGACCGCGAGGGAGACGGCATCCCCGTTCATCGCTCGGGCCCGCGCACGCCTCGCCGGGGTCACCGACGGCGCGTCCCGACCGGGCGCGCGACACGCAGGAAGGAGTGGACGTGACCGACACGACGCAGGCCGCCACCTGGCTGACGCAGGAGGCCTACGACCGCCTCAAGGCAGAGCTCGAGCACCTCGAGGGCCCGGGACGCGCCGAGGTCACCGAGCGGATCGCCGCCGCGCGTGACGAGGGCGACCTCAAGGAGAACGGCGGCTACCACGCCGCCCGCGAGGAGCAGGCCAAGCAGGAGGCCCGCATCCGCGAGCTCAAGGAGAAGCTCCGCAACGTGCAGATCGGCACCCCGCCGGACGACGGCGTCGTCGAGCCCGGCATGGTCGTCACCGCGGTGGTCGCCGGGGACGCCATGACGTTCCTGCTCGGCTCGCGCGAGATCGCCGGCAGCGCCGACATCGAGGTGTTCTCCCCGACGTCGCCGCTGGGCGCGTCGATCAACGGCCGCAAGGTCGGGGAGAAGGTGACCTACACCGCGCCCAACGGCCGCGACATCCCGGTCGAGATCACGGACGCGAAGCCCTTCACCGGCTGACGCACCCCGCGACGCGACGAGGGCCCCGACCGGCGATCCGGTCGGGGCCCTCGTGCGTGCGGCCTCGTGGGCGTCAGACCACGCACTCGCAGACCAGGTTGTACTCGACGACCTGCTCGCCGTCCTCCGGCCGCGCGAACGCCTCGGCCTCCGCGCGGGACGCGAACCGCCGGCCCACGAGCCGCCCGTTGGCGAGCAGCACGCCCACCTCGATCTGCGTGCGCGGGTCGACCCAGCCGTCGGCCGGGTCGGTGGTCGCCGGGGTGGTCGTCGTCGTCGTGCTCGTCACCGTGGTCCCTCTCGTCCGGGCGGGCCGCTCCGGCCCACGCCCTCCTCAACACCGCGCGGCCGCGGTCCATGCCCGCCTCGCGTCGCCGTGCCGCCGTCAGTGCTCCGCGAGGCGGAAGCCCCCGTCGCGCAGGTGCTGCAGCACCCGGGCGCAGTGCTCGGGGCCCTTGGTCTCGACCTGGACCTCGATCTCGACCTCGTCGATCTCCAGGTCCACCCCGGTCCGCACGTGCGACACGTGCATCACGTTGCCCCCGGTCGTCGCGAGCTCGCGCAGCAGCCCGGCCAGCGCGCCCGGGGTGTCGTGCACCCGCACCCGCAGCTGCAGGTACCGGCCCGACACCGCGAGGCCGTGCCGGACGACCCGGAGCAGCACCAGCGGGTCGATGTTGCCGCCGGACAGCACCACGACGACCGGGCCCTCCAGCTCGCCGGGCGCCGCCATGACCGCGGCGACGCCCGCGGCGCCCGAGGGCTCGACCAGCAGCTTCGCCCGCTCCGCGACCAGCAGCAGCGCGCGGGACAGGTCCTCCTCGGACACGGTCCGCACCTCGCAGCCGTGCCGGCGCAGCAGCGCGAACGGGACGGCGCCGGGGGTGCCGACCGCGATGCCGTCGGCCATGGTGTGCAGCTCGGGCGCCGCGACCGGCTCCCCCGCCACCAGCGAGGCCGGGTAGGCGGCGGCCCGCGCGGCCTGCACGCCGATCACCCGGACGTGCGGCGCGAGCTCGGCCACGACGGCCTGGATGCCCGCGGCCAGCCCGCCGCCGCCCAGCGGCACGACGATCGTCCGGACGTCCGGCACCTGCTCCAGGATCTCCAGCGCCAGCGTGCCCTGCCCGGCGACGATGTCCTCGTGGTCGAACGGGTGGATCAGCACCCGCCCGGTCCGCTCCGCCTCGGCGCGCGCCTCGACCAGGGCCTCGTCGACGCTGCTGCCGTGCGGCCGCACCTCGGCGCCGTACTCCTTGGTCGCCGCGACCTTCGGCAGCGCCGCGTCGACCGGCATGTAGACCACCGCGTCGATGCCGAGCAGCTGCGCCGCCAGCGCGACGCCCTGCGCGTGGTTGCCGGCGCTCGCCGCGACGACGCCGCGGGCCTGCTCCTCCGGCGACAGCCGGGCCATCCGCACGTAGGCGCCGCGGATCTTGAACGAGCCCGCGCGCTGCAGGTTCTCGCACTTGAGCAGCACCGGGGCGCCGGCGATCTGGGTCAGGGCGCGGGAGGTCTCCACCGGGGTGCGGGTCGCCACGCCCTGCAGCAGGCGCGCGGCAGCGCGGGCGTCGTCGAGGAAGGTCACCGGTGCATCATTCACGATCCCGCGGTCGGCTCGTCCGGGCCGCGCCGCGCGCCCCCGGCCCCGCGGG
>NZ_DASQCJ010000013.1:0-12538 GCF_035634735.1 Cellulomonas sp. | reverse complement strand
CACCGGACGGCCGTCCGCGCAGGCCGCGCCGCGTGGCGCGTGCGACGATCGACCGCGATGAACGCGACCCTCGCCCTGGCCGCCCGCGTGCCCGCCGCCTCCGACGCCGCGCCCGAGCTCACGGGCCTGGCGGGCTGGGTGGTGGGCGTGATCGAGACGCTCGGACCCGCCGGGGTGGGCCTGGTCGTCGCGCTGGAGAACCTGTTCCCGCCCATTCCGTCCGAGGTCGTGCTGCCGGTGGCCGGGTACGTCGCCAGCCAGGGCGAGATGAACCTCGTGTGGGCGATCGTCGCCGCCACGCTCGGCGCGGTGGCCGGCGCCTGGGTGCTGTACGGCCTGGGCGCGTGGTTCGGCCGCGCGCGGCTGCGCCGCTGGCTGGAGCGCATCCCGCTGATGGAGGTCGAGGACCTCGACAAGGCCGAGGCCTGGTTCGACCGGCACGGCGGCGCCGCGGTGCTGATCGGGCGCTGCGTGCCGATCGTCCGCTCGCTGGTGTCGGTCCCCGCCGGCCTGGAGCGGATGCCGCAGGTCCGGTTCCTGCTCTACACCGCGATCGGCAGCGCGGTGTGGAACAGCCTGCTGATCGTCGGCGGCTACGTGCTCGGGTCGCAGTGGCAGGACGTCGGGCACTACTCGGACTACATCAACTACGCCGTGTACGCGGTGATCGTGATCGTCGTCGTCCGCTTCGTCTGGACCCGCCTCCGCCGCCGCCGGGCCGCCGCCCGGGGCTGACGCCTCAGCCGAACAGCTCCGCGACCGCCGACGAGTACAGGTCCTGGCCCTTCATCCGGCTGGTCTCCTCGGCGCCCAGCACCCGCCGCACGCCGTCCTCGCCGACCACCTGCGACGCGCCGCCGGTCCGGCCGAGGGGCAGCACGATCCGCTCGGGCGCCGGGGAGTAGGTCGCGCCCGGCTCCCGGCCCTCGATCGCCGCGCGGATGTTCGCGGCGACCACCTCGGCGTGCGCCCGCGCGGCCGACGCGCGCTTGGACTCCGGCACGTCGGTGATGTCGCCGACCGCCCACACCGTCGGGTGCCCGGTCAGCGCCAGCGTCGGCTCGACCCGCACCTCGCCGAGGCCGGTGCGCGCGCCCGCGAGGTCGCCGGCCAGGTAGTCGCTCGCCGGCAGGTTGCCGTAGCAGCGGAACCACATCTGCGCCTCGATGCGCTCGCCCGCCTCGGTCTCGACGACGAACGGCTCGTGCACGCCGACGTCCACGGGCGGCAGGTAGCCCAGCCGCGAGCCCAGCAGGAAGTCGACCTTCCCGTCGAGCTGCGCGTGCACCTCGGCGCGCAGCTCCGGCAGGTAGTCGCCGGTGGCCAGGGCGTCGTCCGCCTGGTCGACGAGCGTGATCGCCAGGTGCGGGAAGGCGTCGAGCAGCTCGCCGGCCAGCTCCAGGCCGACCGCGCCCGCGCCGACGACCAGCACCCGCTCCGTCCGCTCCAGGCCCGCGCGCATCCGGGCGAGCCGGGCCCGCGCGACCGTCGTCTCGGACTCGATGAACTTGGCGGGGAACGGGTAGGACGTCCCCGTGGCGAGCACCAGGTGGTCGGCCTCGACCGTGGTGCCGTCGGCCAGCTGCACGGCGGACGACGTCGCCCGCTCGACCCGCTGGTGCACGACCCGGCCCCGCTCGAGCAGGCGGTCGTAGCCGAAGAACACCCGGCTCTCCCAGACCGGGTCCACCGCGGCGCGCAGGGCCGCCGACGCGTGCACGAACGCGTCCTTGGGCTCGACCAGCACCACGTCGGCGACGTCGTCGAGCAGCGTCGCCACCCGCGTCCCCCCGTACCCGCCCCCGACCACGACGACCCGCGGCGCTGCCATGTCGAACCCCTCTCGCCCGTGCGCGGCCACCGGTCGCGGCCCCGTGCCCCCGAGCCTGCCACCGCCGCGGCGGCGCGGGCTGGGACGCAGGACCCGCCCGCGCCGTGACGTGCGCGACCCTGCTCGCGCGTCGTCCTCATCGAGATGGCAACTCTCGGCTGTGTGGCGCGGGCCGCGCACAGCCGAGAGTTGCCATCTCGGCGTCCGGGGCCTGCGGGTGAGGGGCGGCGTGCGGCGCCGCCCCTCCGTCAGGCCGCGGCCCGCTCCACCAGCGCGTCCAGGCCGGCCAGGTCGAAGCCGCCCATGCCGAAGCTCGCGACGACCCGCATCGGCATGTCGCCCATCATCGCCAGCATGGTCGGGTCGAGCGCCGCCGTGGCCTCGCCGAACGCGGCCCCGAGCAGCTCGGCGCCGCGCGGGTGGGCCAGCCACTCGTTGACGGTGGAGTCCGGGGTGAGCGTGCCGTACAGCGCCTCGCCCGTGACCGTGACCTCGGCCGTGCCGCGGATGTCGCGGGACGACGCGCCGACCTCGACCACCGTGCGGCCGCCGCCGACCGCCCACCGGCGCAGGCCGGGGTGCCAGTACGACAGGTCGCGTGCGTCCAGCGCGAAGGTCAGCGTGCGGGACTCGCCCGGCTCCAGGGTCACCTTGGCGAACGCCTTGAGCTCGCGGGTCGGGCGCAGCACGGCCGCCTCCGGGTCGCCGACGTAGACCTGCACGGTCTCGGTGCCGGCGCGGTCGCCGGTGTTGGTCACCGTGACGGTCACCTCCACCGCCGAGGACGCGCCCTCGCCGGACACGGTCGCCGCGACGTCGGAGTAGCCGAACGTCGTGTACGACAGGCCGTGGCCGAACGGGTAGGCGACGTCGACCAGGCGGGTGTCGTACCAGCGGTAGCCGATGAGCACGCCCTCGCCGTACCGGACGTGGCCGTTGTCCCCGGGGAAGTTGCCGAACGCCGGGGTGTCCTCGACGCGGTGCGGGATGGTCTCGGCGAGCTTGCCGGACGGGTTCCGGACGCCGAGCAGCAGGTCCGCGACGGCCGAGCCGCCGGCCTGGCCGCCGAGCCAGGTCTCCAGGACCGCGGCGGCGGCGTCCTGCCACTCGACGGCGACCGCCGAGCCGTTGGCCAGCACGACGACCACGCGGTCGTTCACCTCGGCGACCGCGCGCAGCACGGCGAGCTGGTTCGCGGGCAGGTCCAGGTGCGTGCGGTCGTAGCCCTCGGACTCGTCCGGGGCGGGCAGGCCGAGGAACAGCAGCACGGTGCCCGCGCCGCGGGCGGTCTCGACGGCCTCGGCGAGCAGCGCGCTGTCGTCCGCGTCCTGCGAGCCCTCGACGCCGGCGACGGAGAAGCCCGCGGCGAACGCGAGGTCCGTGCCGGTGGCGGACCGCAGCGCGGTGAGCGCGTCGTCCAGGCGGGTCGGGTTCACCTGCGAGGAGCCGGCGCCCTGGTACCGCGGGGTGCGGGCGAACTCGCCGATGACGACCGCGTCCGCGGCGGCCGAGGCCGACAGCGGCAGCGCCGGTGCGTCGCCGACGACCGCGTTCTTCAGCAGCACCGAGCCGTCCGCGGCGGCCTCGCGGGCCAGCGCGTGGTGCGCCTCGACGTCGATCGGGCCGGGCTCCGCCAGGGCCGGCTGCGCCTTCGCGATCATCGCCAGCACCCGGCGCACGGCCGTGTCGAGCACGGCCTCGTCCAGCTGCCCGTTCTTGACGGCGTCCACGACCAGCGCGTCCGTGCGGCCGCCGGTGGCCGGCATCTCCAGGTCCAGGCCGGCGGCGACGGCGGCGACGCGGTCGACCACGGCGCCCCAGTCGGACACGACCAGGCCCTCGAAGCCCCACTCGTCGCGCAGCACCTCGGTCAGCAGCCAGTGGTCCTGCGAGGCGTAGGTGCCGTTGATCTTGTTGTACGAGCACATGACCGTCCAGGGCTGCGCCTGCTTCACGACGCGCTCGAAGGCGGGGAAGTAGATCTCGCGGAGCGTGCGCTCGTCGACGTCGGAGGAGGCCCGCATGCGGTCCGTCTCCTGGTTGTTCGCGGCGAAGTGCTTGAGCGAGGTGCCGACGCCCTCGGACTGGATGCCGGACACGAGCGCCGCGCCGAGGTCGCCGGCCAGCGCCGGGTCCTCGGAGAAGTACTCGAAGTTCCGGCCGCACAGCGGCGAGCGCTTCATGTTCACGCCGGGGCCGAGCAGCACGGCGACCTCGTTGCCGCGGGTCTCGCGGCCCAGCGCGCGGCCGACGCGGTCGAGCAGGTCGACGTCCCAGGTCGACGCCAGGGCGGCCGCCGGCGGGAAGCAGGTGGCGGGCACCGAGTTGCCGATGCCCAGGTGGTCGGCGCTCTCGGCCTGCTTGCGGAGGCCGTGCGGGCCGTCCGTCACCATCACCTGCGGCACCCCGAGGCGCTCCACGCCGTCCGTGTGCCAGAAGTCGGAGCCGGACGTCAGGGCGGCCTTCTCCTCCAGGGTGAGCTCGGCCAGGACGCGCTCGACGTCGAATGCGGCGGTCATGCGGGGGCACCTCCTCGTGCGGTGGGTCTGTTGCCGCCACTGTAGCCGATGCCTACCGCGCGGTCGGGTTTTCCGCCGGGATCCGCCGACCTCCTGTGAGAACCTGTCCACCACGCGCCGGCCGGCGCGGCAGGAGCACGGTGACGGGGGCAGGGACGATGTCCGTCGAGACGCAGCAACGGGGCTACGCGAAGGGGCGCGCCAAGCGCCGGGAGATCATCGACCAGGCGACCGCCATGTTCGGCGAGGTCGGCTACCGCGGGGCGTCGCTCCGCGAGATCGCGGCGCGGTGCGGCATCTCGCACCCGGGCCTGCTGCACCACTTCCCGACCAAGGAGTCGCTGCTGCTCGCCGTGCTGGAGCACCGGGACGACGTCGACATCGAGTGGCTGGAGACCGACAGCCCGGACGGGGTCACCACCCTGCGGCACCTCGTCGAGCTCGTGGCCCTGAACGCCACCCGCCGGGGGATCGTCGAGCTGTACGCCGTGCTCTCCGCCGAGGCGACGTCCGCCGACCACCCGGCGCACGCGTACTTCCAGGACCGGTACCGGCGCGCGCTCGACACCGCGACCACGGCGTTCGCCCGGGCGGCCGAGCAGGGCGCGCTCCGCGACGGCGTCGACCCGGACTCCGCCGGCCGCCAGCTGATCGCGCTGATGGACGGCATGCAGGTGCAGTGGCTGCTGGACGACGGCGCCACCGACATGGCCGGCGTCGTGCGGCGGCAGGTGCAGGACCAGCTGACCGTCCCGCTGGACGCGACCCCGGACGCCGCCCCGGCCGACGCGGCGGAGCTGGACGCCGACGGCTGACCGGCGCCCGCGCTACGCCGGCGCGGCCGTGCCGTCCAGCAGCGACCCCGTGACCGGGGCCGGCGGCACCGCGACGCACAGCCCGGTCCGGTCGCCCCGCGCCCAGGACGCCTCCGTCGGCGCCCACGCCAGCATCCGGGTCCCCTGCTCCCGCTCGGCGGCGGTCAGGTCGCACGACGCCTCGACCCGCGCCGACGCCTCGGCGGACCCGGGCCACGCGGCGCCGGGCTCGAACGCGTAGGACGACACCGCCTGGGCCGCGTGCGGGTCGGCGCACGGCACGACCCGCACCCGGTCGACCGGCCCGTCCGGCGGCACGTCCGCCAGGCAGCTGCCCGGGACGAGCTGCACGGCGTGCGCCGTCACCGGCGACGCGACGTCCGCCGGCAGCGGGCGCTGGGCCAGGGCCGAGCCGACGAGCACCGCGATCAGCGGGACCCAGGCGAGCGTCGCGAGCGCGCCGAGGACCACGCCCGCCACCGCGAGGCCGCGGCCGCGGCGGGGCTCGGGCGCGCCCGGTCGGGTCCGGCGCAGGCCGACGAGCCCGAGCGCCAGCGCCACCGGCCCGGTGCCGAGCACCCCGGCGACCAGCGAGGCGACCGCCACGCCGTCGGTGCGCGGTCGGGGCGGGGCCCAGCCGGGCGCGTAGAACGGCTCGGGGTAGCCGTACGGGTCGGTCACGTCACACCTCCGCCGCGGCCCCGGCCGCGAACGTCCCGGCGAGCACCGAGCCCGTCGCCGCCGGCTCGGTCGACAGCACGCAGTACGCCCACCGGTCGCCGGCGGCCCACTGGTCCGGGTGCACGAAGTACACGTCCGCCCACGACTCGGCGGGCAGGGCCGTCGGCCCGACCAGGCGCTCCGCGACGGCCACGCACCGGTCCAGCAGCTCGGTGTACGCGGCGTCCGGCTCGGTCACGTCGGCGCGCACGGGCGTCGACATCGTCAGCCGCTCCAGCACCTCGGTCGCGTGCCCGGCCGCGCAGTCGACGACGCCGGCGTCCGACATGTCGTAGGTCTCCGGGGCGGTGGCCAGGCAGTCGCCGGGCACCAGGTCGTCGGCGAGCTCGAACCACGGCAGCGTGGTCTCCTGGCCGGCCGCGCCCGCCGCGCCGTCGGCGTCGTCCGGCGCGGGCCAGGAGCCGGCGGACGACGCCGCGGGCCCGGTCGCGGCGACGCCCAGCGCGACCACGACGCCCAGCCCGACGACGAGCGCGGTGGTCAGCACCCCGCCGATCCAGGTGGCCGCGATCGCGAGGCCGCGCCCCTGCGCGCCCGAGCGACCGATCCGGCGCTGCGCGGCGATGCCGAGCCCCAGGCCGACGGGCGCGGTGAGCAGGCTGGTGGCGAACGAGGCGAGCGCGAGCACGAAGGCGGCGACGGCCAGGCCGTCGGTGCCGGGCGCGGGCGGGGGTGGGCGCCAGCCGGGCGGGGGCGCGCCCCAGCCGGCCGGGGGCGCGGGCGGGGCGACCGGCGGCGGCGACGGCCAGGCGGCGGCCGGGGCGACGGGCGGGGCGTACGGCGGCAGGGGCGCGTGGCCGGCCGCGACCGGCGACGGCACGGCGGCGGTCGTGGCCGGGGTCGCCGGGCCGGCGTACGGCGGCAGCGCCGCGTGGCCGGCGGCGGACGGGGCCGCGCCCGGCCAGGCCGGCGGACCCGGCTCGGGGGTCGACATGCGCCGAACCTAGCGGGCGCGCGCGCCGCGGCGGCCGCCCGCCCGCCCGGTTCCCCCGGACGGGCGCGCGCGCACCGCGCCGGGCCTCAGGCCGCGTCCGCGATGTCGAGCACCACCGGCACGTGGTCGGACGGCGCCTTGCCCTTGCGCTCCACCCGCTCGATCGACGCGCCGGTCACCCGCGGCGCCAGCGCGGGCGACGCCCAGGTGAAGTCGATCCGCATGCCCTCGTTCCGGGGGAACCGCAGCTGCTGGTAGTCCCAGTACGTGTAGGTGTGCTCGGCCGGGACGTGCACCCGGGACACCTCGGTGTAGCCGCCCGCGCCGAACGCCTGGAACGCGTCGCGCTCCGCGGGGGTCACGTGGGTCCGGCCGGCGAACACGCCGATGTCCCAGACGTCGGTGTCGAGCGGCGCCACGTTCCAGTCCCCGACCAGGGCGACCGGCAGCGCCGGGTCCTCCTCGATCCAGCGCCGCGACTCCTCCTGCAGCGCCTCGAGCCAGCGGAGCTTGTAGTCGAAGTGCGGGTCCCCGACCTCGCGGCCGTTGGGGATGTAGAGGCTCCACACCCGCACGCCGCCGCAGCTCGCGCCGAGCGCGCGCGCCTCCGTCACCGGGTCCTCGCCCCACCCGGGCTGGCCGGCGAACGCGTGCTCGACGTCGTCGATCCCCACCCGGGACGCGATCGCGACGCCGTTCCACTGGCTGAACCCGCTCGTGACCACCTCGTAGCCGGCGGCCTCGAAGGCCTCGCGCGGGAACTGCTCGTCCTTGCACTTGGTCTCCTGCATCGCCAGCACGTCCGTGCCGGTCCGCTCCAGGAAGGCGATCACGCGGTCGACGCGGGTGCGGACGGAGTTCACGTTCCAGGTGGCGAGGCGCATGACGGGCACGCTACCGGCCGGTCCCGACACCCGCGGAACCGCGGGCCCGGCACCCGGGCGACGGGGGGTCCGCGACCGTAGGGTGGCCGCATGGGAACCGCACTGATCACGGGCGCCAGCGCCGGCCTGGGGCTCGAGTTCGCCTGGCAGCTCGCCACCGCCCGGCACGACGTCGTCCTCGTCGCCCGCGACGGCGAGCGGCTCGAGCGCCTCGCCGCGCAGCTCCGCGCCGCGGCGGGGGTGCACGCCGAGGTGCTCCGGGCGGACCTGACCGACCGCGCCGACCTGGAGCGGGTCGCCGAGCGGCTGCGCGCGACCGAGCGCCCCGTCGGGCTGCTGGTGAACAACGCGGGCGTCGGCCTGGGCCAGCGGTTCGTGGGCAGCGACCTGGCGAAGCAGGAGGCGGCGCTCGAGCTCATGGTCCGCGCGGTGCTGGTGCTGTCGCACGCCGCGGCCGGCGCCATGGTCGAGCGCGGGCGCGGCGCGATCCTCAACGTCGGCTCGGTCGCGGCCCTCATGACCTCCGGGACGTACTCCGCGCACAAGGCGTGGGTCCGCACCTTCACCGAGGGCCTGGCGGCCGAGCTCGCCGGCACCGGCGTGACCGCCACCGTGGTGTCCCCGGGCCTCACGCACACCGAGTTCCACGAGCGCGCCGGCCTGCGCGCCGAGCAGGCCTACCCCGAGCTGGCCTGGCTGTCCGCCGACCGGGTCGTGGCGACGGCGCTCGCGGACGTCCGGCGCGGGGCCGTGCTGTCGACCCCGAGCCTGCGGTACCGGGTCGCGTCCGGCGCCCTGCGCGTCCTGCCGCGCTCGGCGCTGCGCGCGCTGTCCTCCCGCCGGCCGGACCGCGCCCCGGGGGACTGAGCCGTGGCGCGGCGTCGCTACGCTGGCGACGTGACGACCTCCTCCCTCTCCCCGACGCCCCGCGAGCAGCTCCGCGACCTCATCGTCGAGCTGGCCGTCGTGCGCGGCCGGGTCACGCTGTCCTCCGGCCGCGAGGCCGACTACTACGTCGACCTGCGCCGGGTGACCCTGCACCACCGCGCCGCCCCGCTCATCGGGCACGTGCTGCTCGACCGGCTGGAGGAGGTCGGCCTGGGCACGGCGGACGTCGAGGCCGTGGGCGGCCTGACGCTCGGCGCCGACCCGGTCGCCACCGCCCTGCTGCACGCCGCCGCGTCGCGCGGGCAGGACCTCGACGCGTTCGTGGTCCGCAAGGAGGCCAAGGCGCACGGCATGCAGCGCCGCATCGAGGGTCCCGACATCGCCGGCCGCCCCGTCGTCGTGCTCGAGGACACCTCGACCACCGGCGCGTCCCCGATCGCGGCCGTCGAGGCCGCCCGCGAGGCCGGCGCCGACGTCCGCGGCGTCGCGGTGATCGTCGACCGCGCCACGGGGGCGCGGGAGAAGATCGAGGCGCTCGGCGTGCCGTACCACTTCCTGTTCGACCTGGCGGACCTCGGTCTGGCCTGATCCCCGCGGCCGGGTCCCGGCGTCAGGCCGCCGCGTCGAACGGGCAGGCGGTGTCCTCGCCGAGCGCGTCGCCCGTCGCCGCGTAGGCGCGCGCCCGGGACCCGCCGCACAGGTCGGCGTACGCGCACCGCCCGCACCGCCCGGTGAACTCCGCCGCGCGGATGCGGCGCAGCAGCGGGTCGTCCCGGTAGATCTCGGCCAGCGGGCGGTCCCGCACGTTCCCGAGCGCGAGCGGGAGGAAGCCCGCCGGGTTGACCTCGCCGTCGTGCGCGACGAACACGATCCCCTTGCCGTCCCGGGTCGCCGCGGTGTGCGCGGACGAGCGCTCGCGCGGCGGGCCGAGCAGCTCGACCAGCCGGTCGGCGAGCGCCCGGTAGGTGGGGGGAGTCCGGGACGGGCCCGCCCGACCGGCGCTCGGCGACGACCCGGCGGAAGAACGGCGCCTCGACCGTGCGCACGACGAAGCCGTACCGCGAGGCGTCGTGCAGCAGGTGGCAGGCGTCCAGGTGCTCGGTGGGCGTGATCGACCCCGCCGAGGTGCCGCGGCCGGTCTCGACCAGGAAGAACACCTCCCAGATGCGCGCGCCCGTGCGGGCGACGGCCTCGGCGACGTCGGCGAGCTCGTGCAGGTTCGCGCGCATCACGGTCGTGTTGACCTGCACGTCGAGGCCCGCGGCGACGAACGCCTCGATCGCCGCGACGGTGTCCGCGAAGTGCCGGGGCGCGACCCGCACGCCCTCGTGGGTGGGCGCCGTCGCGCCGTCGAGGCTGACCGACACCGCCCGCACCCCGCTGCCGGCGATCCGCGCCACCACGTCGGGCGTCAGGCGGGGCGTCACGGCCGGGGCGAGGGCGGTGGGGATGCCGAGGTCCACGGCGCGCCCGACCAGGTCGAACAGGTCGGGGCGCGCCAGGCAGTCGCCGCCGGTGAGGACGAGGATCGGGTGCGGCCGGCCGAACCCGGCGACCTGGTCGACCAGCGCCAGGCCCTCGGCGGGGCTCAGCTCGCCCGGGAGCGGCTCGGTCAGGGCGCTGGCGCGGCAGTGCCGGCAGGCGACGCCGCACGCCCGGGTGACCTCCCAGAACACCAGCATCGGGCGCTGCGCGAAGTCGACCTTCGACCGGGGCGCGCCGGTCGCGGGGTGGTGGGCGGCGGGGGAGGCGGGACGGGGCACGGGGGCTCCTCGGCGAGCGGCGGCGGTCGTGACCGGCCCCGACGCTAGACCCGGCGCCCCGGCGCGCGCCGGGGGCCTAGGTCCCACTCAACCGGCGCCGGGGGGCGTCGACCGCCGCGGCCGCGGTGGTCAGACCGCTGCGAGCACCGCTCCGACCACCGCGATCGTCGCCACCACCTCGCCCGCGCCGATCACCGCCGGGCGCACCCGGCCCCGCCGGGGCAGGGCCGCCGCGCGGCCGAGCAGCGCGGCCGCCACGACCACCAGCGCCACCCCGGCCGCGCCGGCGGGCCGCCCCGCGGCGGCCAGGGCCACCGCCCCCGCGACGAGCGCCGCGTGGTACCCGACCGACAGCCGGTAGGTCGCGGGCCGGTCGCGCTCGCGGATCATCGACTTCACGTACGGCACCGTGCCGACCAGGTAGGCGGCGAGCAGGCCCGCCGCCGCCCACGCCCGCGGGTCGTCCGCGCCGGGCGGCCACCACCCCGCGGGCGTCCCGCCGAGCCCCGCCGCGACGACCGTCAGCAGGACCGCCGCCGCGATGGTGACCAGGTCGTTCCCGTAGGACCGGTCCGCGCGCCGCGCCGCGTACCGCAGGCTCACCCCGAGCAGCACCGCGAACGCCGGCGCCCAGCGCAGCAGCGCCGGCGCCGCCACGAGCAGCGGGACCCCGAGCACGGCGGTGGCCGCGGCGTAGCCGAGCACGGGTGACCGGTACCGCGGCCTGCGGCCCGAGCGCAGCCACTGCGTCGCCGCGAAGTACAGGCAGTACGCCGCGAGCCAGGCGACGACCAGCAGCGCGTGCCACCCGGTCGGGCCCGCGACGAGCGCCCCGACGACGGGCGGCGCGACGACCATCGCCCACGCGCCGTGCTGGTTCGGCACCCACGCGCGCGGGACGCGCCGCCGCCGCGCGGGGGCGGGCCGGCTCGGGGCGCGGTCGGCGCCGCGGGCGGGGGTCACCGCGCCATCCTCCCGGCCCTCGGCCGGGAGCCCCCGGGACCGAGGGCTCATCCCCGGCCGGGTGCCCCGCGGTCAGGCCTGCGGTGCCGCCGCGGCGCCCGGGTACGACTCCGCCCACTCCGGGACGCGGTCCACCAGGTCCGCCACCGAGCCCAGCACCTGCGTCGGCCGGAACGGGTACCGCACCAGGTCCTCGGTCCGGGTCGACCCGGTCAGCACCAGGAACGTCCGCAGGCCCGCCTCGATCCCGGCGACCACGTCGGTGTCCATCCGGTCGCCGATCATCGCGGTCGTCTCGGAGTGCGCGTCGATCCGGTTGAGCGCGGACCGGATCATCATCGGGTTCGGCTTGCCGACGAAGTACGGCTGCCGGCCGGTCGCGGCGGTGATCATCGCGGCCACCGCGCCCGTCGCGGGCAGGTCGCCCTCCTGGCTCGGGCCGGTGACGTCCGGGTTGGTCGCGATGAACCGCGCGCCGCCCTGGATCAGCCGGATCGCGCGGGTGATCGCCTCGAACGAGTACGTCCGGGTCTCGCCGAGCACGACGAAGTCCGGGTCGGCCGAGGTCAGCGTGTAGCCCGCCTCGTACAGCGCGGTCGTGAGGCCGGCCTCGCCGATGACGTAGGCCGAGCCGCCGGGCTCCTGGTCGGTGAGGAACTGCGCCGTCGCCAGCGCCGACGTCCACAGCGACTCCTCGGCCAGGTCGATGCCGGACGCGGCGAGCCGCGCGCGCAGGTCGCGCGGCGTGAAGATCGAGTTGTTCGTCAGCACCAGGAACGGGTGGTCGCCGTCCCGCAGCGCCCGCACGAACTCGGGCGCGCCCGGCAGGGCCACGCCCTCGTGCACGAGCACGCCGTCCATGTCGGACAGCCAGGACGCGATCGGCCGGGCCGTCACTGGTCGAACGCCTTCCGCTCCACGGCGGCGCGCTCGGCGGCCTCGTCGTACCGCTCGTCGCGGCCCTCGGCGGTGACCTGGCCGCGCCTCGCCGCGCGGCGCCCGCGCCACAGCTCGATGCCAACGGGGATCACCGAGACCAGCACGATCAGGACGGCCAGCGCCTCGATGTTGTCCCGGACGAACGAGATCGTGCCGAGCAGGTAGCCCAGCACGGTGACGCCCACGCCCCAGAGCAGCGCGCCGACCACGTTGTAGGACACGAACGTCCGGTACCGCATGCCGCCGACGCCCGCGGCGACC
>NZ_DASQCJ010000012.1:0-17375 GCF_035634735.1 Cellulomonas sp. | reverse complement strand
TCATCCAATGATCGGCCTCTCCTCGGGGAACCGGACGACGCGACGACGGCTGCGCAGCGCGAGGGCCGCGGCGAGCGTCATCGTGCCGGTCCGGCCGATGAACATCAGGACGGCGAGCACGTACTTGCCGGCGTCGGGCAGTTCGGCGGTGATGCCGGTGGACAGCCCGCAGGTCGCGAACGCCGAGATCACCTCGAACAGGACCACGTCCAGGGTGAGCCCGGTGATCGCCAGCAGCAGCAGGCAGGCCACCAGGACGATCGTCGCACTGACGAGCGAGACCGCGATGGCGACCTGCAGCGCCTCGCGCGGGATCCGCCGGCCGTAGGCCTCGACGTCCCGGTCCCCGCGGGCCTCCGCGACGATGGCCAGCAGCATCACCGCGAGCGTGGTCACCTTGATGCCGCCCGCGGTCGACGCGGACCCGCCGCCGACGAACATCAGCGCGTCGTTGAGCAGCCAGGTGCCCTCGTGCATGTCGGCGACGTCCACCGTGGAGAACCCGCCGGACCGCGGCATCACGCCGGCGAACAGCGCGGCCAGCAGGGTCTCGTTCCAGCCGATGCCGCCGAGCGTCCGCGGGTTGGTCCACTCGAACGCGGCGACCACGACCGCGCCGAACGCGACCAGCGCCAGGCTGGTGGTGATCGTGAGCTTGGAGTGCAGGTTCCACCGGCGCGGCCGGCGCCAGGTGCGGGCGACGTTGAGGATCACGGGGAAGCCGAGCGACCCGATGAACACCCCGACGATGATCGGCAGCAGCACCCACCAGTCGGCGGCGAACGGCGCCAGGCCCTCGGTGGTCGGGATGAACCCCGCGTTGTTGAACGCCGACACCGCGTAGAACACGCCGTGCCAGATCGCCTCGCCCCAGTCGTCGCCGAGCATCCGGAGCCGGGGGATCAGCGCGACCGCGATCGCGACCTCCAGCACCACCGAGGTGACGATGACCGTCCGCACCAGCGAGCCGACCTCGCCGAGCCGGGTCGTCTTGGTCTCCGAGGTGACCAGCAGCTTCTGGGTCAGCCCGATCCGCCGGGACACCGCGAGGCCGAGGATCGACGCGAGGGTCATCACGCCCAGGCCGCCGATCTGGATGCCGACCAGGATCGTCACCTGGCCCGCGGTCGACCAGTACGTCCCGGTGTCGACCGTGACCAGGCCGGTGACGCACACCGCCGAGGTCGCGGTGAAGAAGGCGTCGACGAACGGCGCCCGCTGGCCGGAGGCGGTGGCCCACGGCATCGACAGCAGCGCCGTGAACACCGCGATCACCGACGCGAACACGCCGAGCGCCAGCCGGGCGGGGGACTGGCGGGCCAGCCGGTCGACGAGCTCGCGCCCGGACCAGACCACCCCGGGGAGGCCCCGTGCCATCCACCCTCCTGCCGTGCACCGCGTCCGCGCGCGGGGCGGGTCGCCGTCGCGTGCTCCCGTGCGTGCGGGCGCGCGGGGAGCACCACTGTGGCACGACAGCGGAGGTGGGGCCGCGCAGCGGCTACGGTGTGGGCATGACGGCCCGGGTGCGCGTGGTGTGGACGCCCGAGCTCCTCGACTACGACTTCGGCCCCGGCCACCCGATGGCGCCGCTCCGGCTGGACCTCACGGTGCGGCTCGCCCGGGCGCTCGGTCTGCTCGACCTGCCGGGCGTCGAGGTGGTCGGCGCCGAGCCCGCGACCGACGCGCAGCTCGAGACCGTGCACGAGCCGGAGTACGTCGCGACCGTGCGCCGCGCCTCGGCCGGCGGCCCCGGCGACCCGGCCCGCGGCATCGGCACCGAGGACGACCCGGTGTTCCCGCACATGCACGAGGCGGCGGCCCGGATCGTCGCCGGCAGCCGCGAGGCGGCGCTCGCCGTCTGGCAGGGCCGCGCCGACCACGCCGTGAACCTCACCGGCGGGATGCACCACGCGATGCCGGGCGCGGCGTCCGGGTTCTGCGTCTACAACGACGCGGCGGTGGCGATCCGGGCCCTGCTCGCGGCCGGCGCCGAGCGGGTGGCCTACGTGGACGTCGACGCGCACCACGGCGACGGCGTCCAGCGCGCGTTCTGGGACGACCCGCGGGTGCTCACCGTCTCCGTGCACGAGAGCGGCGCGACGCTGTTCCCCGGCACCGGCTTCCCCGGGGAGACCGGCGGGCCGGGCGCGCCCGGGGGCGCGGTGAACCTGGCGCTGCCCTCGCACACCGGCGACGCCGGCTGGTTGCGGGCGGTGGACGCCGTCGTGCCGCCGGTGCTCCGGGCGTTCGCCCCGCAGGTGCTCGTCAGCCAGCACGGCTGCGACACGCACGTCGAGGACCCGATCGCCGACCTGGACGTGTCGGTCGACGCGCAGCGGCTCGTGTCGGGCTGGCTGCACGACCTGGCGCACGAGGTGTCCGGCGGGCGGTGGCTGGCGCTCGGCGGCGGCGGGTACGCGGTCGCCGACGTGGTGCCGCGCGCCTGGACGCACCTGCTGGGGGTCGCGGTGCACGCGCCCGTCGACCCGGTGACCCGGGTGCCGCGCGGCTGGCTGGACCAGGTGGTCGCCCTGTACGGCCGGGAGGCCCCCGGCTCGATGTCGGACGGCGCGGGCCTGGCGTGGCGGCCGTGGGCGGACGGGTTCGACCCGGCGGACGACGTGGACCGGGCCGTCCGGGCGACCCGCTCGGCGGCCTTCCCGCTCCTGGGCCTCGACCCCCTGCACGACTGACGCCCGGCCGGCGCCCGGACCACCCGCCCGGAGGCGGCCGCGAGGGTGGTGGGGGAGGCTGGGTGCACCCCGGGGAGTGGTCCCACCCGCCTCCCCTTTCACACCAGCCTCAGCAGGCTCTAAGGTGTCGTCGCGGCACCTGTGTGCACCCAGTTCCGCGCACGGGTCGTGCGCGCACGAGCGAGAAGAGCGGCCATGACCAGCGAGCAGCCCCCGCGGGTGCGGTTCCTCACCGTCGCCGAGGTCGCCGAGGTCATGCGCGTCTCGAAGATGACGGTGTACCGGCTGCTGCACTCGGGCGAGATGCCCGCGGTCCGCGTCGGGCGCTCGTTCCGGGTGCCCCAGGACGCGCTCGACCACTACCTCGCGACCGCCCGGCTCGACCTCGAGTCCGAGGGCGACGCGGACGAGGGCGGCCCGCGCGCGGGGCGCCTGTCCTCCTGACGGCCGACGGCGCGTCGCGGACGGCCCCGCCGATCGCGTAAGGTAGGGGCGGACTTTCCCGTGCGTGGGCGTTCGTCGTGCCGCGCGTCGATCGACCACGACCCGGCGGGGCGCCTGCGCGCTCGCCACAGGAAGCGAGGACCCCATGGGCTCCGTCATCAAGAAGCGCCGCAAGCGCATGGCGAAGAAGAAGCACCGCAAGCTGCTGCGCAAGACGCGTCACCAGCGTCGCAACAAGAAGTGACGGCCGCCGCGCGAGCGGCGTCGTGAACGAAGGGCCCGGCACCGAGTGCCGGGCCCTTCGTCGTGCCACCCCACCGGCGCGCCGTGTTGCCACGTGGCACACCGGGGTGGATCGTCACCTCTTGACGGGGTTTGTCCCGTCCTGATTCACTGCCGAGCGGTTCTTCAACGATGAAAACCCACGGTGGCCGTGCGCCCCCGTGGAGGCGGGAGGTCGAGGATGATCTCAGGAGCTCGCGGGGGTCCGGAGCGGGCGGCGTACAGCCGCCGGTCCGTGCTCCGGGGGGCCGTGGCGGGGGCCGGGGCCCTCGGGGCGGCCTGGGCCTTGAGCGGGTGCGGGAGCGGGGCCGCGGCGGCGTCGGACCAGACGCGGATCCAGCTCTGGCACCTGTTCACAGGCGGTGACGGCGGCATCTTCCAGCAGATGATGACCGAGGTGCAGGACGAGAACCCGGCCATCGGGATCGACCCCGTGGTGCTCACCTGGGGCGCGCCGTACTACACCAAGCTGATCATGGCGTCCGTCGGCGGCCGCGCCCCCGACCTCGCCGTCATGCACCTGACGCGGGTCGCCGGCTGGGTGCCGGGCGGCGTGCTCGACCCCTGGGACCTGGACCTGCTCGCCGAGCACGGCGTCACGGAGGACATGTTCCCGCCGGCGCTGTGGGACCGGGCGACGATCGACGGGAAGCTGTGGGCGGTCCCGCTCGACTTCCACGCGTTCCTGCTGTTCTTCGACAAGGGGCTGGCCGACCAGGCCGGGATCCTGGGTCCGGACGGGAAGCTGGTCGGCGTCGACTCGCCGGACGGCTTCATCGAGGCCGGGCGGGCCATGGCGGAGGTCACCGGGTACGCGGGCGTCGGCTACGGCTACACCGGCGACGGCGCGCAGATGTCCCGGATGCTCTGGGGCCTGTACGCGCAGACCGGCAACGAGGTCGTCCTGACCCCGGGGCAGCCCGCCGACCTGGACCGGGACGCGCTGGTCGAGTCGGTGAGCTGGGTGCAGTCCTGGCTCGACGACACGGTGGCCATCGCGAACTCCGACTACCCGTCGGCGGTCGCGAACTTCTCCACCGGCCGCGTCGGCATGTGCTTCAACGGCAACTGGGAGCTGCAGTCGTTCCTGACGGCGGGCGTCGACGTGGACGCCATGCCGATGCCGAACATCTTCGGGACGCCCGCCACCTACGGCGACTCGCACGTGTTCGTGCTGCCGCACCAGGTCAACCTCGACCCGGAGAAGCGCGAGGCGGCCTACGCGACGGTCGCGGCGATGCTCAACAAGTCGCTGCTCTGGTCCGACGGCGGGCACATCCCGGCGAACCGCGAGGTCACCGAGTCCGCGGAGTACCAGGCCAAGGTGCCGCAGTCGCACTACGCGGCGGCGAGCGAGGAGGCCGTCTTCGACCCGCAGGCCTGGTTCACCGGGTCCGGGTCGGACTTCCAGGCGCGCGTCGGCGAGGCCCTCCAGGGCGCCTGGCTCGACAAGTCGTCCCCCGAGGCCGCCGTCGACCGCCTGATCGGCAGCCTCGACGCCGCCCTCAAGACCAAGCCGCCGGCGTGACGGAAGGGATCGCAGACATGAGCACCGTCACCACACCGTCCCAGTCGCAGGCGACCGGCACCGTCTCGCCGCCGCGCACCCCCGACCGCCCCACCCGCCGCGGCCGCAGCCGCCGCGAGGGCAGCGGCTGGCCGTTCGTCATCCCGTTCGTCGTGATCGCCGTGCTGTTCCTGGTGGTCCCGACGCTCTGGGGCCTCGGCCTGAGCTTCACCGAGCAGTCGCTGATGGGCAACGGCGGCTGGGTCGGGTTCGACAACTACGCCGAGGCGTTCGGCGACCCCGTCATGTGGTCCACCCTGGGCAACACGGTCGCCTTCACGCTGATGAGCACGATCCCCCTGGTGGTGATCGCGCTGGCGATGGCGCTGCTGGTCTACACCGGGCTGCCCGGGCAGTGGGTCTGGCGGCTGGCGTTCTTCGCGCCGTACATGCTGCCGGTCGCCGTCGTCGTGCAGATCTGGGTCTGGCTCTACCAGCCCGAGATCGGCTTCTTCAACTACTGGCTCGACAAGCTCGGGCTCGACAAGGTCGGCTGGCTGACCGACCCGAGCGTCGCCATGTGGTCGATGGCCCTGCTGACGCTCTGGTGGACCGTCGGCTTCAACTTCCTGCTCTACCTGTCGGCGCTGCAGGCCATCCCGGACCAGATGTACGAGGCCGCGGCGCTGGACGGCGCGGGCGCCTGGCGCCGGCTGTGGTCGATCACGCTGCCCCAGCTGCGGTCGACGACGGTGCTCATCACGGTGCTGCAGGTCCTGGCGTCGCTCAAGGTGTTCGACCAGATGTTCATCGCGTTCAACGGCGGCAGCGGCCCGGACGGCGTGACCCGCCCGATCCTGCAGTACATCTACGACACCGGCTTCACCGGGTACCGGATGGGCTACGCCTCGGCGATGTCCTACATCTACTTCGCGCTCATCATCGTGGTCGCCGTCGGGTTCCAGGTGCTGACCACCGCTCGCCGGAAGGAGCAGCGCCGTGGCCGTTGACACGCTCACCGCCCCCACGACGGGCGGGTTCCGCCGCGCCTACGCGGAGCGGCGCGAGGAGAACCGCCGCACCCGCAGCCTGGTGCTGGGCCGGAGCAAGGTCGCCACCGTCCTGGCGGTCGTCCTGCTGGTCGTGCTCGCCCTGTCCTGGCTGCTGCCGATGCTCTGGGCGGTCGACACCTCGTTCAAGACCGAGGCGCAGGCCCAGTCCGTGCCGCTGCAGTGGTTCCCGGACGGCGGGTTCACGCTGGAGAACTACCGCACGGTGTTCGAGCGCGGCGAGGTGCCGCGCTGGATGCTCAACACGCTGCTGGTCGCCGGGTCGGTCACGATCCTCACCGTCGCGGCGTGCGCGCTGGCCGGCTACGGGTTCGCCCGCACCCGGTTCCGCGGCAAGAACCTGCTGTTCGCGGCGACCATCGCGCTGATCGCGGTCCCCGGCCAGATCCTCATCGTGCCGCTGTTCCGGCAGATGGAGGCCCTGGGCTTCGTCGACACCTACCAGGGCGTGATCCTGCCCCAGCTGGTGGCGCCGGTGATGGTCTACATCTTCAGCAAGTTCTTCGCGGAGGTGCCGCAGGAGATCGAGGACGCCGCGCGGGTCGACGGGGCGGGGCACTGGCGGACCTTCTGGTCCATCGTGCTGCCGATCTCCCGGCCGATCGTGTCGGCGGTCGCGATCTTCGTGTTCATCGGCGCGTGGAACAACTTCCTGTGGCCGTTCATCGTCACCAACAACCCCGACCTGATGACCCTGCCGGTCGGCCTGTCGACGGTGAAGAACGCGTACGGCACGATCTACGCCCAGACGATGGCCTCGGCCGTGATCGCCGCCCTGCCGCTGATCCTGCTGTTCATGCTGTTCCAGCGGCAGATCGTCAAGGCGGTCGCCACCACCGGGCTGGGTGGCCGGTGACGCCACCGCCCACCCCGGACGCGTGACCCGCGGGCCGCGCCGCGCCCCTACGCTGGGGCGCGGCGCGGCCCGCGTCGGCAGGGACCGGGCGACGCGGCAGGTGGCGGAGGAGGTGGGACGGTGACCGGCAAGCGGCGCCAGGCGGGCGTGACCATGCAGGACGTCGCGGCGGTGGCCGGCGTGTCCATCAAGACGGTCTCGAACGTCATCAACGGGTACCCGTACATCCGCCCGGGGACCAAGGAGCGCGTCGAGGCCGCCATCGAGCAGCTCGGCTACCGGGTGAACCTCTCGGCGCGGAACCTGCGCCAGGGCCGGACCGGGATGATCGGCCTGGCCGTGCCCGAGCTGAGCCTGCCGTACTTCGCCGAGCTGGCCGACTCGGTGATCCAGGCCGCGGAGCGCCGCGGCGTGATCGTGCTGATCGAGCAGACCAGCGCCAGCCGGGAGCGCGAGCTCGAGGTGCTGCACGGCCAGCGCCGGCACCTCACCGACGGGCTGATCTTCTCCCCGCTCGCGCTGGGCACCGAGGACCGGGCGTCGTTCGCGGTCGACTTCCCGATGGTGCTGCTCGGCGAGCGCATCTTCGGCGGTCCGGCCGACCACGTGACGATGAGCAACGTCGAGGCCGCGCGCGCCGCGACCCGGCACCTGATCGAGACCGGCCGCCGCCGGATCGCGCTCATCGGGTCGCACGAGGGCGAGACCGTCGGCAGCGCCGCCCTGCGCCAGCGCGGCTACGAGCAGGCGCTCGCGGAGGCGGGCCTGCCGCTCGACCCCGCGCTGCTGGGCGAGGCGGGCCTGTGGCACCGGTCCACCGGCGCGGAGGCGATGGAGCGGATGCTCGACTCCGGCACCGAGATCGACGCGGTGTTCGGCCTCAACGACGCCCTGGCGATCGGCGCGCTGCACGCCCTGCACGACCGGGGGATCGCGGTGCCCGAGGAGGTCGCCGTCATCGGGTTCGACGACATCGAGGACGCGGCGTACGCGTCGCCGCCGCTGTCGTCGGTCGCGCCGGGGCGGGAGCAGATCGCGCAGACCGCGGTCGACCTGCTGCTGGCGCGGGTCGCGGGGACCGCGCCGGCCGAGCACGTCGAGGTCATCACGGACTTCGAGGTCGTGGCGCGGGAGTCGACGGTGGGCGGCGCGGTGCGGGCGACGCCGTCGGCGCGCCCGGTCGTGGCCTGACGCCGGCCCCGGGCGCGCGTCCCGGTTCCCGGGTCGGAATCCGGGGCGATAGTTGATTGTTCAATCAGCATCGCGCACGATGGGTGCCGACGACGACCCGGGAGGACCCCGTCATGACCGCCCTGCAGCTCGGCCTGGACACCTTCGGCGACCTGCCGACCGACGACGCCACCGGGCGCCTGCTCACCCACCCCGAGGCGATCCGCCGCGTGGTCGAGGAGGCCGTGCTGGCGGACCAGGTCGGCCTGGACGTCATCGCCCTCGGCGAGCACCACCGCCCGGACTTCGCGCTGTCCTCGCCGGAGACCGTGCTGGCCGGCATCGCCACCCGCACCGAGCGCATCCGGCTGGCGTCCGGCGTCACGGTGCTGAGCTCCGACGACCCGGTGCGCGTGTTCCAGCGGTTCGCCACGGTCGACGCGCTGTCCGGCGGCCGCGCGCAGGTGATGCTCGGCCGCGGCTCGTTCACCGAGTCGTTCCCGCTGTTCGGCTTCGACCTGCAGGACTACGAGGTCCTGTTCGAGGAGAAGATCGAGCTGTTCTCCCAGCTGCTCCGCGAGGAGCCGGTGACCTGGTCGGGCACGACCCGGGCGCCGCTGGCCGGCGCGGACGTCTACCCGAAGACCGCCGGCGGCCTGGAGACCTGGGTCGGCGTCGGCGGCTCGCCGCAGTCGGTGGTCCGCGCCGCGCACTACGGCCTACCGCTCATGCTCGCGATCATCGGCGGCGAGCCCGACCGGTTCCGGCCCTACGTCGACCTGTACCGGCGGGCCACCGCCCAGCTCGGCACCCCCGAGGGCCGGGTCGGCGTGCACTCGCACGGCCTGGTGGCCGAGACCGACGAGGCCGCGCTCGAGGCGTACTACGGCCCGTACAAGCAGATGCGCGACGCCATCGGCGCGGACCGCGGCTGGCCGCCGCTGCGCCGGTCGGAGTTCGAGGCCGAGGTCGCGCACGGGTCGCTGTACGTCGGCTCGCCGGAGACGGTCGCCCGCAAGATCGCCGGCACCGTGCGCAGCCTGGACGTCAGCCGGTTCGACCTCGTCTACACCGGCGGCCCGCTGCGGGTGAGCGACCGGCTCCGCGCGGTCGAGCTGTTCGGCGGCCGGGTCGCGCCGATGGTGCGCGACCTGCTGGCGGGGGACGCGGCGTGACCGCGCCCCGGACCGTCGGCATCCTCGGCGCCGGCAAGGTCGGCACCGTCCTGGCGCGGCTCGCGGTCGCCGCCGGGTACGACGTGGCGGTCGCCGGCTCCGGGGACCCGGACCGCATCCGGCTGATCGTCGAGGTCCTGGCGCCCGGCGCCCGGGCCGTCGACGCGCGGGAGGCGGCCCGCGCGGACCTCGTCGTGCTCGCGCTGCCGCTGGGCCGGCTGGGCGACGTCGTGGCGCGGGTCGGCGGCGCGCTGGCCGGCCGGGTCGTGGTCGACGCGATGAACTACTGGTGGGAGACCGACGGCGAGCGCCCCGACCTGGCCGACCCGGCCGTGGCGACCAGCGCGCTGGTGGCCGACGCGCTGCCGGGCGCGCGGGTGGTCAAGGCGTTCAACCACATGGGGTACCACGACCTCGACGAGGGGCCGCTGCCCGCGGGGACGCCCGGCCGGCGGGCGATCGCGGTCGCGGCGGACGACGCGGCGGCCGCGGCGGAGGTGGCGGCGTTCGTGGACGCGCTGGGCTTCGACCCGGTCCCCGCGGGGTCGCTGGCCGACTCCGTGGCGCTGCAGCCGCACGCGGAGGCGTTCGGGGCGAACGAGGACGCGGGGACGCTCGCGGCGGTGCTGGCGCGGTTCCCGGCGACCGAGCGCGGGGCGGTCGTGGCGGCGGCGCGCGCGGCGGCGGCGCGGCCCGAGGCGACCGTGGACGCCGCGGGCTGAACGCGTCGGCGCCCAGGCGCCCGGACCCCGGGGCGGGCGGCACCGGCTCCGGGGCCCGCGCACCGGCTGGAGTGGACGCTTGTGACGGACACGCCCCGGGCGTGTCGGTCACAACCGTCCACTGAACGGGGTGGGGGTGACCCGGCCGGGCCGAGGGCCGCGGGCCGGCCGGCTCACCAGCCGCCGAGGTAGGCCTCCAGGTCCGGCTCGCCCGGCAGGGGCTCGACGCCGTCGGCGCGGGCCGTCGCGCGGGGGAACAGGTCGTCCCGGCCCCAGCGGCGCTCGCGGGCCCGGGCGCGGCGGGCCACGACCCGGAGCAGCGGCGCGCCGTCCGGGCCGAGCAGCGCGAGCTCGCCCTGGCCCTCGGCCCCCACCCGCTCGACCGCCGCGGCGACGGCGCCCGGGTCGGTGGCGCGGAGCGGGCGGTCGAGGACGACGTCGAGGCGGACGCGGTCGAGGCGGGGGTCGCCGTCGCCGCCCGCGTGGTCCGGGGCCGGCTCCGCGCCGGGCAGCGCGGCCAGCACCGAGTCGACGGAGACGAACCGCTGCGCCGCCGACACCCCCTCGCCCGCCGGCGGGTGCACCAGGACGTCGACCCGGCCGGACGGCAGCCCGCGCGGTCGCGACCCCGGCACCGGCACGAGGTCGGCGAGCCGCAGCGCCTCGGCGTTCTTCGCGGCCCGGGAGGCCTCGTCCCGGCCGGACCAGTCGGGGCCGTCGTGCCAGGCGACCGCCTCCGGCACGTGCGCGAGCACCGCGCCCGCCAGCCAGGCGCGGTACGCCCACTCCCAGTCCTCGCCGCCGTACGCCGAGAACCCCTCGTCGAACCCGCCGGCCGCCGTGAACAGCGCGCGGCTGCACGCGGTGACGGCGCCGATCACGTAGCGGTAGGACCGGTCGTCGGCGTCGCGCAGGTCGCGGCTGCGCCGGTAGCCGTCGGCGAGCCACGCGGGCTCGGGCAGCTCGCGCTCCGGGCCGGCCCGCTCGACCGGCGCGTCGGCGGGCGCCCCGGCGAGGTCCGCGTGCCGTCGCCGGCCGACCGCGAGGCAGTCGGGGGCGAGGGCGGGCAGCCGGGTGAGCGCGCGGAGGTAGCCGGGCTCCGGCGCGGTGTCGGCGTCGAGGAACACCAGCACGTCGCCCGTCGCCGCGGCGGCCCCGGCGTTGCGCGCGGCGGCCACGCGGAAGCCGCGGTCCTCCTGGCGCAGCAGCCGGACGCCGGCGGGCACGCGCGGGGGCTCGGGCGACCCGTCGTCGACCACGACCACCTCGGTGCGGCCGGCGGGGTGGTCCTGCCGGGCCAGCGCGCGCAGGGTGCGGTCGAGCTCGGCCTGCTGGTCGTAGTGCACGACCACGACCGAGACCGCCGGCGGGGTGTCGGGCAGCACGCCGTCGAGCAGGTCCCAGCGGTTGCCGGGGAGCGGGCGGCCGGCGGGCGGGCCGGTCGGCGGGAGGTCGGCCGGCGGGCCGGCGGGCGTCACGCGGCGGCCCCGTGGGTCGCGCCCGCGGCCCACCACCCGAGGTACGCCGCGGCGGCGTCGGCCAGCGTCGGCGCCAGCGACGCGCCGGGCGGCAGGGCCGTCGCCGCGGGATCCGCCCAGGCCCGGGCCAGGTGCGCGGGCAGGTCCGCCGGCGGGTACAGCGTCAGGGTGCCCGGGCGCAGGGCGGCCATCTCGCGCGCGTACCGCGAGTCGACGACCAGCGGGCGGCGCCCGGCCTCGCCCCAGTCGAGCAGCGTGCGCGACGCCGACAGGTGTTTGTGCGCCGCGACCGGGATCCCCGGCCCGCGCAGCGCGGCGTGGAACCCGTCGTCGGGCAGGCCGCCGGTCACCCGCAGCGCGACGCCGCGGGCCGCCGCCTCGGCGCGCAGCCGGTCGACCTCGTCCTCGTGCCCGGGCGACGGGCCGCCGACCGCGACGACCGCCACCTCGCCGGGCGGGGTGCCCGCGGCGCGGAGCAGGTCGGCGGCGTCGGCGACGGCGTGCACGACGTCGTCGTGGCCCTTGCCGGGGTAGAGGAAGCCGGCGACGAGCGCGACCAGGGGCGCGCCGGGCGCGGGGGCGGGTGTCCGGCCGGCGGTGCCGCCCGCGTCCGCCGGGCCCGCCGTGCCGACCGCCCGGTCCGCCGGGCCTGCGGCGCCCACCGTCGCGCCGAGCGGCACCACGTGCGCGCGCCCCGCGGCCAGCACCCCGTGCTCCGCGAGCAGCAGCGCCTCGTGCCGGCTGTTCACCGCCACCCCGGCCGCCGCCGCCGCGATCCGCGCGTACGCCGCCGCACGCCGGGGCAGGTTCCGCGGCCCGTCCGACTCCTGCGGCACGTCGTGCAGCGTGACCGTGAGCCGGCACGCGGCGGCCAGCCGCTCCACCACGTCGGCCGCCGCGTCCGGCGAGGAGCCGAGCAGCCGGTCGGTGACGTGCAGGTGCGCGCGGCCCAGCCCCGCGCCGGCAGCGGGCAGGTCGGCGGGGTCCTCGACCCGCAGCACCCGGGCGTGCGCGTCGAGCACGCGGACGTGGTCGGCGAGGTCGCCCGCGTACCGGACGACGCCGTGCCGCGGCGGGCCCGTCAGGAGGAGTGCGGGAGTGTCGGACCTGGTCATCGCGGCAATCGTGGTCGAGTCGCGGGGAGGCGGCAACCGCGCGACACTTCCCGCACCACCGCGACGCCGCGCTGCTCGGGGACCGGGCGGCGCGCCCGCCACCACGAGAGGACCGCATGGCGCAGCTCCTGGCACCGACCACGCACGCCGCACGGTCCACGAGCCGCACGGTCCGCGTCGTCGCCGTGCCGGCCGGCCACCCGTACGTCGCGGGCGTCACCGCGGCCGAGGGGCTCGAGGTGCTGCCCGACCCCACCCCGCCGGGCGCGGAGCCGGGCCGCTGGTGGCCGCCGGTCGCGCTCGACCCCGCCTGGGTCGCGGCGCACGCCGGCGACGCGGACCTGCTGCACGTGCACTTCGGCACCGAGTCCTTCGCGCCCGAGCACCTGGCCCGCACGCTGGCCGCGGCGCGGGAGGCGGGGTGGCCGGTGGTGCTCACCGTGCACGACCTGGAGCACCCGCAGCTCACCGACCAGGCGGGGTACCGCGCGCAGCTCGACGTGCTGGTGCCGGGCGCCGACGCGCTGGTCACCCTGACGCCCGGCGCCGCGGCGGAGATCCGCGCGCGCTGGGGCCGGGACGCCCTGGTCGTGCCGCACCCGCGGCTGCTGGGCGAGCTGCCCGCGCCGCCCGCCGTGGCCGACCCCGCCGGCGCCGAGCCCGCCCCCGTCGAGCCCGCCGGCGCCGAGTCCGCCGGCGCCGAGCCCGCCGGCGCCGCGGCGCCCGGGGACGAGCGCGTCGTCGGCCTCCACCTCAAGGACCTGCGCCCGAACGTCGACGCCCCCGCCGCCACCCGCGCGCTGCTGGCCGCGGTCGCCGACCTGCGGGCGTCCGGCCTGCCGGTCCGCGCCGAGGTGCGGCTGCACCGGGCGGTCCGGGACGACGCGGCCCGCGACGAGGTCCGCGCCCGGTGCGCGGCCGCCGACCCCGCGTCCGTCCGGCTGGTCGAGCACGACCGGCTGGACGACGACGGGCTCGCCGCGGCCCTGTCCGGCCTGGACGCGTGCGTGCTGCCCTACGCCCACGGCACGCACTCCGGCTGGCTCGAGCTGTGCTGGGACCTGGGCGTCCCGGTCGCCGCGCCGGCCGTCGGCTACTACGCCGAGCAGCACCCCGACGGCTCGGTCGCGACCTCCGGCCCCGTCGGTGACGCCGCCGGCCTGGCGGGCGCGCTGCGCGACCTGCTGGGCTCCCCGGCGTCGACCCGCCCCGGGACGGCGGCGCGCGCCGCGCTGGTCCGGGAGCGGCGTGCCGCGCGGCTGACGGCCGACCGGGCCGCCGCGCAGCTGCACGCCGCCCTGTACCGCCGCCTGCTCGCCGGGGAGTCCCGGTGACGCGTTCCCTGCGCGTGGTCGTCGTCGCCCCCCTCCGCTTCCCGATCCGGCAGCCGCACGCGGGCGGCCTGGAGTCGGCCGTGTGGAACGAGGTCCGGACGCTGCGCGCCCGCGGGCACGAGGTGTCGCTCGTCGCGGTGCGCGGCTCGGACTTCCTGGACGGCGGCCCGGCCGAGTTCGCGCTGCCGACCCTCGACTGGCCGGCGGGCGCCCGCGCCACCGACTCGCACTACCCGGACGCCTACCGGGAGCGGTCCGTCCCGGCGCTGGACCGCGCGCTCGACGTCATCGCCCGGGACCCGTCGCGGTACGACGTCATCTCCAACCACTGCCTGCACGGGCTGCCGCTGCGCCGGGCGGCGGACCTCGGCGTGCCGATGGTGTCGACGCTGCACACGCCGCTGGAGCCGGAGCTGGTCGAGGCCGCCGCGCACGCCCGCGGGACGCGGTTCCTCGCGGTCAGCGCGCACACCCGACGCGAGTGGGCCCCCGTCGTCGACGCCACGGTGCTGCCGAACGGGACCGACGCCGCCGCCTGGCCGGTCGGACCCGGCGGTGACGGCCTGGTGTGGTCCGGCCGGCTGGTGCCGGAGAAGGCGCCGCACCTGGCGATCGAGGCGGCCCGGCTGCTGGGCCGCGAGCTGACGATCGCCGGCCGGATCGGCGACCGGGAGTACGCCGAGCGGCACGTGCTGCCGCACGTCGGCGACGGCGTCCGGTACGTCGGCCTGCTGGACCAGCCGGCGCTCGCCCGGCTGATCGGCCGCAGCGCGTGCGCCCTGGTGACGCCCGCGTGGGAGGAGCCGTTCGGCCTGGTGGGCCCGGAGGCGCTGATGTGCGGCACCCCGGTCGCGGCGTTCGGCGCGGGCGGCATCCGGGAGATCGCGCGCACCGCGACCGGCATGTCCGCCGTCCCGCGCGGCGACGTGGCGGCCCTCGCCGACGCGGCGGGCCGGCTGGCCGCGCGGGCGGCCGCGGAGCCGGGCTTCCGCGTGGCGGTGCGGGCGTCGGCGCGCCGGCACTACGGCCTGGACGCGCGGGTCGACGCCCTGGAGCGGGTGTTCCGCGCGCTGGTCGCCCAGCGCGGTACCGGCGCGGAGCTGATCGCGTGACCCGCCCGACCGTCGCCTGGTACGTGCACCACCACGGGTCGGGGCACCTCGGCCGGCTGCGCGCCGTCGCCCCGCACCTGGACGCCGACGTCGTGGCGCTGAGCTCGCTGCCGGAGCCCGCGGACCTGCCGCCGCACGTCGACTGGGTGCGGCTCGACCGCGACGACGAGCCCGACCCCGACACCGGGCGGCGGCCGTCCGAGGCCGACCCCGCCGCGGGCGGGCTGCTGCACTGGGCCCCGCTGCTGCACCCCGGGCACCGGGGCCGGCTGGCCCGGATCGCCCGCGAGCTCGACGCCCGCGGCGCGGCGGCCGTCGTCGTGGACGTGTCGGTCGAGGTGACCGTGTTCGCCCGGCTGCTCGGCGTCCCGCCGGTGCTGATGGCCCAGCCCGGGGTGCGGGACGACGAGCCGCACGCGCTCGGCCTGCGCGCCGCCGCCCGGGTGCTCGCCCCGTGGCCCGCCGACCTGGTGCCCGCCCCGCACCTGGAACCCGTGCGCGACCGGGTCGTGTTCACCGGCGGGATCAGCCGGTTCGACGGCCGCGAGGCCCCCGACGGCGCGCGCGAGGGCGTCCTCGTGCTCGGCGGCCGCGGCGGGTCGGGCGTGACCGCGGAGCACGTGGACGCCGCGGCGCGCGCGACCCCCGGGCACCGGTGGACCGCGCTCGGCGCGGGCGGGGCCTGGACCGACGACCCCTGGCGGGAGCTGGCCGGCGCGGGCACGGTGGTGTCGTTCGCCGGGCAGAACTCCGTGGCGGACCTCGCGGTCGCCGGGGCGCGGGCCGTGGTGGTGCCGCAGGACCGGCCGTTCGACGAGCAGGCCGTCACCGCGCGCGCGCTCGACCGGGCCGGGCTGGCCGTGGTCGAGCCCGCGTGGCCGGAGCCGGCGCGGTGGCCGGAGGTGCTGGACCGCGCCGCGACGCTGGCGCCCGACTGGTCGGTGTGGGGGACGGCCGGCGCGGCGGCGCGGGCCGCGGAGGCGATCGCGGACGTGGCGCGCGGGCGGGGCGCGTGGTGACGCGGACCGGCGCGAGCGGGCCGGCGGACGCATCCGGGCGGCGGGCCGTCGTCACGCTGTGCTCGGCGCCGCGGGTCGACCACCTGCACCGGCAGCTGGCCGCGGTGCGGCGGGGCCCCGGGGTGCTCGCGGTCGTGGTGTGGGTCGGCGACGATGAGCCGCCCGCGCTCGACGCCGACGAGGTGCTCCGGGTGCCGCCCGGGCCGGACGGGCTGCGGCTGGCCGCGGCGCGCAACGCGGGCGCCGACCGGGCGGTGGCGCTCGGCGCCGACCTGCTGGTGCTGCTCGACGCCGACTGCGTGCCCGGACCGCTGCTCCTGGACCGGTACGCGGCCGCGGCCGCCGCGCACCCGGGCGCGGTGCTGTGCGGGCCGGTCACCTACCTCCCGCCCGGCGCGGCGGTCGACGACCCGGCGGCGCTCGCGGCCGCCACCCGCCCGCACCCGGCGCGCCCGGCGCCCGCGGACGGCGAGGTGCTGCTCGCCGCCGCCGACGAGTACGACCTGTTCTGGTCGCTGTCGTTCGCGCTGACCGCGCGCCGCTGGTCGGACGGGCCCCGGTTCGACGAGGGGTACGAGGGGTACGGCGGCGAGGACACCGACTTCGGCTGGGCCCTGCGCGCGGCCGGGGTGCCGCTCGCGTGGGTCGGCGGGGCGCACGCGTACCACCAGCACCACCCGACGAGCAGCCCGCCGTGGCAGCACCTCGACGACGTGCTGCGCAACGGCGCGCGGTTCGCGCGGCGGTGGGGGCGGTGGCCGATGGAGGGCTGGCTGCGGGCGTTCGCGGAGGCCGGCGCGGTGCGCTGGGACGGGACGGCCTGGCGCCGCGCCTGACCCGGGCGGGCAGCCCGGCGCCGCCGCGCCGCCCTGCCCGCCCGCGCTCTTGGCCGCGACTGCCTACGAAACGTGTCGAGTGCCTATCCCGCGGATAGGCACTCGACACGTTTCCTAGACGCTCGGCGTGGGGGCGGCGGGGCGGCCGGGCGGCCGCGGCGGGCGCGCGCGCCCGCGCGCGAGCCGGGGTCAGCGGCGCGGGGGGCCCAGGAGCTCGTCCGCGGCGTCCAGCAGGTCCGCCGCCACCGGGTCCGCGGTCCAGTGCTCCGCGCCCGCGGCGGCCCGGGCCCCGAGCGTCGCCGCCAGCACCGGGTCCGCCAGCAGCCGCAGCACCGCGCCGGCGAGCGCGGCCGGGTCGGCGGGCGGCACCATCAGGCTGTCCTCGCCGTCGGTGCAGAAGTCGTCGTAGCCGCTGCCGGTCGTGACGACGACCGCCCCGCCGATCGCCTTGGCCTCGAGGGCGGCGTTGCCGAACCCCTCCCACCGCGAGGGGCACAGCGTCACCGCGGCCTCGCGGACCGCCCGGTAGAGCGTGTCGTCGTCGACGTGCCCGAGCCAGGTC
>NZ_DASQCJ010000011.1:0-5496 GCF_035634735.1 Cellulomonas sp. | reverse complement strand
ACATCGAGGAGGGCGGGTTCCTGATCCCGCCGCTGACGACGATCGACCCGGGCCTCGCGACGTCGACCGGCCTGATCCTGGACCTGCTCGTCGGCGAGCGCCGCGGCGAGGGCGGGCACATCGGCACGCCGTTCAGCCTCGTCGAGCGCTGAGTCCCCGCTCACCGACCCCGCGCCGAGTGGGCAGTCGATGTCCTCTCCCGGGACCCGGAAGGGACATCAACTGCCCACTCGGCGTGCGTGGCGCGTGCGGGGTGCGCGGGGGGGCGGCGCCTCAGCCCGCGGTCAGCCGCAGCGTCAGCTCGGCCGGGGCCGGGCGCAGGACCGCGTTCGGCAGCACCCCCGGCCCGCACGCGGCCGAGCCGAGCCCGTGCTGCGCCGCGTCCAGGTGCACGTGCAGCAGCCCGTCCGGGGTGAGCTCGTGCGGGTGCGCCGCCACGTCCAGCGCCCGGTCCGACCACGGCCGCAGCGACAGCTCGACGCCCGCCCGCGGCACGCCGCCGTAGACCGTCGGCCCGGCGTCCAGCACGAGCGACGAGCCGTCCGCGAACGACAGCGCCGCGTGCGTGACGCCCCGGCGCGCGCCGTTCTCCTGCGGGTGCGTGTACCGGGTCTGCAGGTCGCGGACCGTGTGCGACCACGCGCCGCCGACCGCGGCCTTCGCCGAGTCGGCGTACGACTCGTCCGGGCCCAGCCCGTGCCAGGAGACCGCGACGTCCGACGCGGCCGGCTCCTCCAGCGTCAGCAGCAGGCCCAGCCGCGCGATCGAGCCGGACCACCGGCCGTCCGGGACGATCCGCACCCGCAGGTCCACCGACCCGGCGGCCCCCGACGACCACACGTACGTCGTCCGGAACCCGTTCCGCGTCCGCGGCCCCGCCGTGCGCGCCTCGACCACCAGCGCCCCGTCGTCGTCGAGCGCGGCGGAGATCTTGCGCTCGGCGAGCAGGTGCAGGCCGTGCTCCCGCCAGACCTCCTCGTCGGCGGGCTCGACCCACATCGCCTGCCGCCGGTCGTTGTCCGTCGGCGCGCGCCACGCGTCGACGCGCAGCTCGGCGACCCGGCGACCGTGCAGGGCGACCAGGTTGCCCACCTCGTCGAACCGCGCGGGCCCGACGACGAACGACCCGTCCGTCTCCCGGCGCGCTCCCCCAGCGGCCAGGCCCGCGAGCGCCACCGCCGGGACGACCGCCACCTGCCCGGTCGCGACGACCCACGGACCGCCCGGGAACCAGGACGCGTCGAGGTCGTCGGCCGCGTGCTGCACCGCGCGCAGCGTCCAGAAGGTCGGCGTGTGGTCGGCGGCGGGCAGCGGCAGGTCGGCCGGCGGCGCGACCCGCACCGACGCACCCGGCGCCAGCACCCCCAGGTCCAGCGTCCCCGTCGCCAGCACGTCGGCCCCGTGCGACAGCGTCCACTCGAACGCCAGGTGCGCCGTGTCCCGGAACGCGTACCGGTTCCGCACCAGCAGCGCGTCCCCGCCGTCGACGGCGTCGATCCGCACCGGCGCGAACACCGCCGCGACCTCCCGCAGCGACGGCGCCGGCGTGCGGTCCGGCAGGACCAGCCCGTCCGCGACGAACGTGCCGTCGTGGAACAGCTCCCCGAAGTCGCCGCCGTACGCCGCGAACTCGTGGCCCTCGGCGTCGCGCCGGGACAGGCCGTGGTCGATCCACTCCCAGATGAAACCGCCCATCAGCCGCGGGTACCGGTCGAACAGGTCGTCGTAGTCGGACAGCCCGCCCGGGCCGTTGCCCATCGCGTGCGCGTACTCGCACTGCAGGAACGGCATCAGCCGCCGGCGCGCGTCCGCCTCCGGGCGAGCCAGGGCGGGGTCGACCCCGCGACCGATCAGCTCGGTGTGCTCGGTCGTCGCGTACATCCGCGAGTAGACGTCGACCTCGTCGGACGACCAGTCGCCCTCGTAGTGGATCGGCCGGGTCGGGTCGAGCGCGCGGACCGCCGACGCCATGGCGCCGACGTTGCAGCCGCCGCCCGCCTCGTTGCCCAGCGACCACAGGACGATGCTCGGGTGGTGCGCGTCGCGGCGGACCATGCGCGTCACGCGGTCGACCAGCACGTCCTGCCACGCGGGGTCGTCCACCGGGTTGCCCGGCCAGCGGCCGTCCTCCTGCTGGAACCCGTGCGTCTCGAGGTCGTTCTCGTCGACGACGTAGAGGCCGTGCCGGTCGCACAGGTCGAGGAAGTGCGGGTGCGGCGGGTAGTGGCTGGTCCGCACGGCGTTGATGTGGTGCCGCTTCATCAGCAGCACGTCGGCCTCCATGAGCTCCGGGCCGACGGACCGGCCGCGCAGCGGGTCGAACTCGTGCCGGTTGACGCCGCGCAGCTTGACGGGGGCGCCGTTGACCAGGAAGACGCCGCCCTCGATCGCGACGCGGCGGAAGCCGGCGTGCAGCACGACCCGCTCCCCCGGCGCCCGGACGACGACCTCGTAGAGCCGGGGGCGCTCGGCGCTCCACGGGTCGACCGCGGCGGTGGCGGTCTCCCCCGGCGCCAGGTCCAGGCCCAGCTCCGGGACGGTGACGCGCGTGCCCGGGGCGGCGTCCTCGACGTCGACGCGCAGCGTGCCGGTGCCGGTCGCGTGGTCGTAGTCGGCGGCGACCCCGACGTGGCCGAGGCCCGCGGCCGGGCGGTGCTCCAGCGTCACGCTGCGGAAGATGCCCGACAGCCACCACTGGTCCTGGTCCTCGACGTACGAGTACGCCGACCACTGGGTGACGCGCACGGCGAGCAGGTTCTCCCCGGGCCGGAGCGCGTCGGTGAGGTCGATCTCGGTCGGCAGGCGGGAACCGTGCGACGTGGCGACGACCGCGCCGTTGACGGCGACCTCGAACCACGAGTCGACGCCCTCGAACCGCAGGTACGTGCGGCCGTCGGCCGGCCAGTCCGCGGGGAGCTCGATCGTGCGGCGGTACTCCCCGGTGGGGTTCGCGTCCGGCACGTAGGGCGGGTCGATGGGGAACGGGAACAGCGCGTTGCTGTACGCGGGCGTGCCGTACGGCCAGGCCTCGGGCGCCTGCGCGAGCTGCCAGTGGCCCGGTACCGCGATGGTGTCCCAGTCGGCGCCCGGGTCCGCGGGGTCGGCGCCCGTGCGCGCGGTCGGGTGCAGCCGGAACCGCCACGGCCCGTCCAGGCTCACGACCCGGGCGTCGGACGCGCCCGCCGGCGGGCGGAACCGCGCGGGGACGACGCCGGTGGGCGGGTGGACGGTGACGTGGTCGGTCACGGGCACTCCTCGTCGGGTGGGGTCGCCGCGCTGCGATCCCCCCGCAGGGCGCCGGCGTCCGGCGGCGTCGCGCTGTCGCGACCCCCGGGTGGGACCGGGCTCGTTCAACGATGGACTATAGTCGGCTGCGCCGCCGTAGTTCAACGCTGAACGCACCTCGACGAAGGGTCTCTCCCATGCACTCCGCCACCGTCGTCATCGACCCCGCCTTCACGGTCGCCCCGGTCCGCCGCGGCACCTTCGGCACGTTCGTCGAGCACCTGGGTCGGTGCGTCTACACGGGCATCTTCGAGCCCGGCCACCCCACCGCCGACGCCGACGGGTTCCGCGGCGACGTGCTCGCGCTCGCCCGCGAGATGGGCATCTCGACCGTGCGCTACCCGGGCGGCAACTTCGTGTCGGGCTACAACTGGGAGGACGGCGTCGGCCCGGTCGAGGCCCGCCCGGAGCGGCTCGACCTGGCGTGGCACTCGACCGAGACCAACGCGTTCGGGCTGCACGAGTTCATGGCCTGGACCAAGGCCGCCGGCGCCGAGCCGATGATGGCCGTCAACCTCGGCACCCGCGGGCTGCCGGAGGCGCTGGAGCTCCTGGAGTACGCGAACCAGCGCCGCGGCTCCGCCCGCGCCGAGCAGCGCCGCGCCAACGGCGCCGACGAGCCGTTCGGCATCTCGTTCTGGTGCCTCGGCAACGAGATGGACGGCCCCTGGCAGCTCGGCCACAAGACCGCCCGTGAGTACGGCCGGCTCGCCGCCGAGACCGGGCGCGGCATGCGGCAGATGTTCCCCGACCTGACGCTGGTCGCCTGCGGCTCGTCGGGCTCCGGCATGCCGACGTTCGGCACCTGGGAGCGCGAGGTGCTCGAGGAGTGCTACGACCAGGTCGACCTCATCTCGGCGCACGCCTACTACCACGAGCAGGACGGCGACCTCGGGTCGTTCCTGGCGTCGGCGCAGGACATGGACCACTTCGTGGCGACCGTCGCGGCGACCGCGGACGCGGTGGGCGCGGCGCGCAAGACCGACAAGCGGATCAACATCTCGTTCGACGAGTGGAACGTCTGGTACCACGAGAACGAGGACGCGCTCCCCAAGGGCGAGGACTGGCCGGTCGCCCCGCGGCTCGAGGAGGACGTCTACACGGTCGCCGACGCGGTGGTCGTCGGGAACCTGCTCATCTCGCTGCTGCGGAACTCGGACCGGGTGCACTCGGCGAGCCAGGCGCAGCTGGTGAACGCGCTCGCGCCGATCATGACCGAGCCCGGCGGCGCGGCCTGGCGGCAGACCACGTTCCACCCGTTCGCGCTGACGTCGAAGTACGCCCGCGGCGAGGTGCTGCGCGTGGCGGTGGACGCGCCGACGTACGAGAACAAGCGGTTCGGGTCGTCGGCGCTCGTGGATGCGGTGGCGACGTACGACGCGGCGACCGGGGACGTCGCGGTGTTCGCGGTGAACCGCGCCGTCGACGGCCCGACCACGCTGCGGGTGGACCTGCGGGGCGTCGGCGCGGTCGAGATCGTGGAGGCGCTGACCTACGCGCACGACGACGTGCACTGGCGCGCGACGCAGGAGGACGCGGAGACCGTGCTGCCGCGGGCGAACGCGAGCGCCGCGGTCGGGGCGGACGGGGTGCTGACGGTCGAGCTGCCGGCGGTGTCGTGGTCGGTGCTGCGCCTGCGGGGCGCGGGGGCCTGAGCGCCGCGGCCCCGGCCCGCGCCGGCTCGCCCCCGCGCCGAACGCCTATCAAACGGGTCGAGTGCCTATCCGGCGGATAGGCACTCGACCCGTTTCATGCACAGTCGGCGCGGCGCTCACCAGCCGTCGGGGTAGACCTCCGACTCCGGGTCCGACACCGCGCGGTCACGCTCGCGGTTGGCGTTCGCGAACGCCTCGAGCCACGCCTGCTCGTCGGCGACGGTGGCCGGCCTGGGGGGCAGGGGCGGGCGCGGCGGCAGGAGCTCCGGGGGCACGTCGTAGCCGCGGTACTTCGCCTCACTGCCGACCGCCTCCAGGAACGCCCGGCGCGCGTCCTCGACCCGCGCCAGCCGCGCCAGGACGCGCTCGCGGCCCAGGTCGGAGTAGCGGACCTCGAACAGCGTGCCGCGCAGCCGGAGGTCGACGTGCTCGCTGCTCAGCCGCGCCGGGAAGCCCTCGACGGCGAACACGTCGCCCTCGCCGAAGCCAAGGTCGAGCGCCGCCTCGCGGATCGATGCCAGGGCGGCGCGGCGGCCGGCGTCGTCCGCGGGGACGC
>NZ_DASQCJ010000010.1:0-34947 GCF_035634735.1 Cellulomonas sp. | reverse complement strand
GCCGAGGGCGATGAGGATGCCGACGCCGGCGACGGTCTCGCCGAGGCCCTTCGTGAACGAGGTGAAGGCGTCGACGTAGGGCAGGCCGGCGGCCACGGCGAGCACGCCGGCGCCGAGCATGAGCGCGAGGAACGGGTGCAGTTTCACCCAGACGATCAGCGCGACGATCACCGCGATGCCGACGACGGCGGCGACGATCAGCCGGGTGTCGGAGACGGCGGGCGCGGCGTCGTCGGCCGCGGCGGCCAGCAGCACGGGGGCTGCGGTCGGCAGGACGAGCATCAGGACTCCTGGAGGGTGGTCGACGGCGACGCGACGGCGCGCGCCGCGGCCGGGTCGATGCCGAGCTCGCGCAGGGCGGCGTCGGCGACGGAGTGGGGCGACACCTCGACCGGGACGACGACGCCGTCCTCGGCGTCGGCGAGCGGCTCGAGGGTCTGGAACTGCGAGGGCAGCAGGGACGTCGGCATGAAGTGCCCGGCGCGGCCGGACATGCGCTCGCCGATCGCCTCGATCGTGCCCTGGAGGTGCACGAACCGGACGCGGCCCTCGGCCTCGCGGAGCACGTCGCGGTAGGCGACGCGCAGCGCGGAGCAGGTGACGATGGTCGACCGGCCGGCGCGGGACTGCTCGGTGAGCCAGTCCCGCATGGCGCGCAGCCACGGCCAGCGGTCCTCGTCGGTGAGCGGGGTGCCCGCCGACATCTTGTCGATGTTGGCCTGGGGGTGGAACTCGTCGGCCTCGGCGTACGGCCAGCCGAGACGGTCGGCGAGGATCTGCGCGGTCGTGGTCTTCCCCGACCCCGAGACACCCATGATCACGAGGTGCTGGACCTCCGGCATCGCTGCCCTCCTTGACGTCGTTGTCCGGGCGTGAGCGTCCGGGCGCTGCCCCGGGTCTCCCCGGGGTGCCGACACTCTGCCACAAAGATGCGACCTTTGTAACCCAAAGATGTCACCAGTGGCGGCGAGCAGCGGGCGGCGTCCTCGCACCCGATCCCGTGTGCGACCCTGGCACGGCCGCCGGTCAGGCGCGCGCCGGGACGGGGACGAGGGGACGCACGTGGCGGTCGAGGTGCTGCACAGCACCGTGCTCGAGGCGATCGGCGCGGAGATCACGGCGGGGGTGCTCCCGGCCGGCGCGGTGCTGACGCTGGAGCAGCTCCAGCACCGGTTCGGGGTGTCCCGGACCGTGGCGCGGGAGACGATGCGCTCGCTGGAGCAGCTCGGGCTGCTGACGTCGCGGCGCCGGGTCGGGCTGGTCGTGCGGCCGTCGTCCGACTGGATGGTGTTCGACCCGCGGGTCATCCGGTGGCGCCTCGCGGGCCCGGGCCGGCTCGGTCAGCTGCGGTCGCTCACCGAGCTGCGCGCGGCGGTCGAGCCCGTCGCCGCCGCGGCCGCGGCCCGGCACGCCGCGCCCGACGAGGTGGACGCGCTGCTCGCGGTGACGGCGCGGATGCGCGCGCTGGGCGAGGCCGGTCGGCTGGAGGAGTTCCTCGCCGCCGACGTCGAGTTCCACGCGCTGCTGCTGCGCGCGGGGCGCAACGAGATGTTCAGCGCGCTGACCGAGGTGGTCGCGGAGGTGCTGGCCGGGCGGACCCGGCACGGGCTGATGCCGTCCCGCCCGCGGCCGGAGGCGCTGGACGCGCACGACGCGGTGGCGGCGGCGGTCCGCTCGCGCGACCCGGAGGCGGCGGAGCGGGCGATGACGGTGATCACGTCCGAGATCCGCGCCGCCCTCGGCGACCTGCACTGAGGGCGGCGCGGTCCCGGGTCAGGGGCGCGGGACGTTGCGGAGGTTCGAGCGGGCCATCGCCATGACCTCGCCCATGCCGCCGCCGAGGATCTCCTTGCTCATCGCCGCCGTGAACCCGCTGACCTGCTGGCGCGTGATCTTCGGCGGGATCGACAGCGCCCGCGGGTCGGTGACCAGGTCCACCAGCGCCGGACCGTCGTGCGCGAACGCCTGGCGCAGCGCCGCGCGGATCTGGGTCGGGTCCTCGACGCGCACCGACGGGATGCCCAGCGCGGTGCCGAGCGCGGCGTAGTCGATCGCGGGGGAGTCGGTGCCGTAGCTCGGCAGGCCGTCGACCAGCATCTCCAGGCGGACCATGCCGAGCGTCGCGTTGTCGAACAGGATCACCTTCACCGGCAGGTCGTAGTGCACGAGCGTGATGAGCTCGCCGAGCAGCATCGACAGGCCGCCGTCGCCGGCGATCGCGACGACGTGCTTCTGCTCCGCGCCCGAGTCCCGGGCGGCGAGCGCCGCGCCGATCGCGTGCGGGACGGCGTTGGCCATCGACCCGTGCAGGAACGACCCGATGACCCGGCGGCGGCCGTTCGGGGTGAGGTAGCGCGCGGCCCAGACGTTGCCCATGCCGGTGTCCACCGTGAACACGGCGTCGTCGGCGGCCTCCTCGTCCAGGACGACCGCGGCGTACTCGGGGTGGATCGGGCGGTGGTGCTCGACGTCCTTGGTGTACGCGCCGACGACGCCGCCCATCGCCTTCTCGTGCTTCTTCACCATCTGGTCGAGGAACCGGCGGGACTTCTTCCGCTCGACCAGCGGGAGCAGCGCGCGGACGGTCTCGCCGACGTCGCCGACGACGGCCAGGTCGTTCCGCGTCCGGCGGCCGAGGCGGGTCGGCTCGATGTCGACCTGGACGGTGCGCACGTCCGACGGCAGGAACTGGTCGTAGGGGAAGTCGGTGCCGAGCAGGATCAGCAGGTCGGCCTCGTCCATCGACGCCTGGAGCGCCCCGTAGCCGAGCAGGCCGGTCATCCCGACGTCGAACGGGTTGTCGTACTGGATGTGCTCCTTGCCGCGCAGGCTGTGCCCGACGGGCGCGGCGATCTTGTCCGCCAGTGCGAGGACGTCGTCGTGCGCGCCGCGGACGCCCGCGCCGGCCAGGATCGTGACCTTCTTGGCGCCGTCGATCGCGGCGGCGAGCGCGGCGACGTCGGCCTCGGCCGGGACGACGCGCGGCTTGCGCGGGCGGGCGAGCGTGTCGGTGCCGGCGGGCGGCGCCTCGAGGTCCGCGACGTCGCCGGGGAGGGTCAGCACCGCGACGCCGGGGGCGCCGTAGGCGTGGTGGATGGCGCTGCGGATGACCCGCGGGGCCTGCGCGGCGGACGAGATCATCTCGGAGAACACCGAGCACTCGACGAACAGCCGGTCCGGGTGCGTCTCCTGGAAGTACTGGGTGCCGATCTGCGCGCTCGGGATGTGCGAGGCGATCGCGAGCACGGGGACCCGGCTGCGGTTCGCGTCGTACAGGCCGTTGATGAGATGCAGGTTGCCCGGGCCGCACGAGCCGGCGCACACGGCGAGGTCGCCGGTGATCTCCGCCTCGGCGGCCGCGGCGAACGCGGCGGCCTCCTCGTGCCGGACGTGCACCCACTGGATGTCCGCGCCCGCGGCCCGGGCGCGGCGGACCGCGTCCACCACCGGGTTCAGACTGTCGCCGACGATGCCGTAGATGTGCTTGGCCCCGGCCGCCACCACCTGGGCGACGAGCTGGTCGGCCACCGTGCTGCTGCGTGCCACGGGTTCGCTCCTGTCGTTGGTCGTCAGGCCATATTCATCCCATGACTTGCCCGGGTGCCACACGGGGCGGTGTCTCGTCGGTCACGGGGGACGGCTCCACCCTGTCGCGGACGCGGGGGGTCGGCACGTCGAGCGGGCGGGGCCGCGTACGGGCCGGGGCGCGTCCGACGTGGTGAAACCCTGGGTGGGAACTGTGGACGCGGCCCCCGGCGGACCCGTGACCTGGCACGCTCGGCCCCGTGGACCCGACCCCCGTGGACGCGCTGAGGCGCCAGCTGCTCGACTTCACGCGGTGCGCCGCCTGCGGCGCGACCCTCGCGGCGACGCGCTGCGCCCGGTGCGGGCTGGAGATGGCGGGCGACGACGGGGCGCGGATCGCGGCGGCGTCGCGCGCGGCGGCCCGGGCGCTCGACGCGCGGCGGGACGTCATCGACGCGGCGCGGGCGCGGCAGGCGGCAGGGGTGGCGGGAGGCCCGGGCGCGCCGGCCGCGCCCGCTCGTGCCGGCGGCCCCGCGCCGGTCGGTGCCGGTGGGCCCGCGCCCGTCGCTGCCGGCGTGCCGGGGCCGTTCGGTGCCGGGACCCCGGTCCCGCCGCGGCCCCGCGTGACGCCGGCCGGGCCCCCGGTCCCGCCGCCGGGCGGCCCCTGGTCGGCCACGGGCGGGCTGCCGCCGGGCGGTCCGGGCCGGTCGGTGCCGGGCCCCGTGCCCGGTGCGGCGCCCGAGCGGTCGTTCGACGTCGCCCGGCTGTTCGTGCTCGCGGGCGCGGGCCTCGTCGCGGCGGCCGCGCTCGTGTTCGCGTTCTTCTTCCTCGCCGGCTCCCCGGGACCGCGGGTCGTCGTGATGCTGGTGGCGACGGCCGGCGCGGTCGCGGGCACGCTCGCCCTGCGCCGGAGCGGCCTCCGGTCGTCCGCGGAGGCGGTCGGCGGGCTGGTCGCGGCGCTCGCGGTGGTCGACGCCTGGATGATCGCGCTGCTGGTCGACGGGCCGGTGCGCTGGCTCGCCCTGGCGTTCCTGCTGCTCGCCGTCGGCCTCGGCCTGCCCGCCGCGGGCCTCGCGGTCCGGGTGCGCGCGTGGACCGTCGCCGTGCTCGTGCTGCCCGTCGTGCCGCTGTGCCTCGCCGCGGCGGCGGGGCCGAACCGCTGGGGCTGGCACCTCGCGCTGCTGGCCGCGGCGCTGGTGACGCTGGTCCGGGCGGGGTACCGCCGGGCGGTCGCCGACCGGTTCGCCGCGGACGGCGCGGTCGTCGACGCGCTGCTCGCCCTCGGGGCGCTCCTGCTGGTCGGCGCCGCGCTGCTCGCCGCGGTGGTGCTGCCGGCGCCGGTGCCGGGCTGGGGGTCGGGCGGGTTCGCGGTGGCGCTGCTGCTGTCGGCCGTCGTGACCCGCCTGCAGGCCGTCGCGGAGCGCCCGGCGTGGGGCGCGGCCGCCGCGTGGGTGTGGGTCGCCGGCGGCATGGCGGTGCTGTCCGCGGGCGTGGCCGTCGCGTCGGTGCTGCCGGCGCCGTTCGGGACGGTGCCGCTCGCGGCCGCCGCAGCATGGGCCCTGCTCGTCGGCGTCCCGCGCCTGCTGCCGGGCGACCGCGGCGCCGACCCGACGTACCGCGCCCTGGTGGCCGGCGGCTGGACGGCCCTCGTGCTGACCACCGGGCCGGGCACCGCGGTGGGCGTGCTGGAGGCGCTGGGGCTGCTCGGGGCCCTCGGGCTCGACGGTGCCGGGGCGCCCCGCGGGAGCGCCGGCTGGGCCCTGGACCCCGGCGCGTTCGCGCCGACCTCGTTCGGCGTGGGCGTCGGCCCGGTGCTCGCCGCGGTCGTGCTCGCGGGGGCGCTCGCGGCCGTCGGGCGGGTCCCGCTGGCGCCGGTCGCCGAGTCGGTGCCGGTCGCGACGCTGCGCGGGCCCGGGGCCCCCGCGGCGGGGCACCCGGCTGGTGCGGCGCCGGCGACCGGGCCCGCCGTACCCGTGCACCCCGCCCGGCCCGCGCCGCCCGTCGCCCGCACGACCGTGCGGCGGCCGCACGCCGTCGTGGTCGTCGGCCGCGCCTGCCTGCCCGTGGCGGTGGTGCTGGCGGCCTGGGTCGCGGTCGGGCTGCTGCGTGCGTGGTCGGTGCCGCTGCTGCTGGGCGAGCTCGCGCTGGCCGCGGCGCTCGTCGAGGTCGCGCGGCGCCTGCCGGCGGTCGCGCGGATCGCGGCGATCCCGGGTGGCGCCGCGGGCCGCGAACCGGGGGCCGTCCGGGGCGGCGCGGCGGCTACCACCCCGGGTGTCGTTGCCGGCACCGTCCCGAGTTTCGCCCACGGCAGCGCTCCGGCCACCGCCGGCGCGCCGCTCGTGCGCCCCGCCCCGCGGGTCCCGTGGCGCGGCACCCTCGCCTCGGCCGCCTTCGTCCAGATCGCGTTCCTCGCCCTGCTGACCTGGGTGTCCCGCCCGACGACGGCGCTCGGCGCGGTCGCCGTCGTCGTCCTGCTGCTGCGGGCGCGGGCGCTGCTGCCCCGCGACGTCCGCGCGGTGCTGGTCGGGCTCGCGACGGCCTACGCCGGCGCGGTGCTCGCGGCCGTCCTCGCCTGGTCGGGCTGGGAGGGCTCCGGCGTGGTCGGCGGCGTGGCGGTCGCGCTGCTCGTCGTGGCGGCCGCGCTCACCGTGCTCCCGCGGGTCGCCGACGACACCTGGCTCGGGGTGCTGGTCGTCGCCCTCGTCCCCGCGGTGCTGGCGATCGCGGGGGTCGCGGCCGACCGCACCTGGTGGGGCGCCGGCGCCGCGGCCGCGCTGCTGCTGGTGGAGGTGCTGCTGCTCGACACCCGCGCCCGTCCCGTGCCGGCGTGGGCGCGCGTCACCGCGGCGGCGCTGGTGCTGCCGACGGTCTCCGTGGTCGTCATCTGCGCGGGCGCCGTGCTGCTGCCCGGCTCCGGGTCGCCCGTGCTGCTGCCCGTCGTCGCGGTGCTGGCGTCGGCGGCCGCGGTCGCCGCCCCGGCGATCGGCGACCGCCTGCGGCGGCGCGCACCCGGCACCCCGGGCGACCACGCGCGCGTCGCGGTCGAGCTCGCCGCGGCCGGCACCGGCGCCGTCGCGCTGCTGCTCGGCATCGCGCGCACGCCGACCGGCGCGGACACGGTGCTCGTGCTCAGCGCGCTGCTCGGCGCCGGCGCGACGGCCGTGGCCCTGCGCCCGGACCGCCGGCTCGCGTGGTGGCCCGCCGCGGTGCTGTGGTGCGGCGTGGTGTGGTCGGCGCTGGTGTGGTGGGGCGTCGGGCTCGTCGAGGCGTACACGGCGCCCCCGGCGCTGGCCGCGGTCGTGGTGGGCACGCTGCTCGCCCGCCGCGGCGACCGCTGGCGGCCGCTCGTCGCCGCGGGGGTCGCGCTGCTGGTGGCGCCGACGCTGCTGCTCGCCGTGGCGGGCCGGGACGTGGGGGTCCGGTCGGCGGTGCTGCTCGGCGTCGCGGCGCTGGCGGTGGCGGCGGGTCTGCTCGGCCGGCGCGGGCGTGCCGCCGCGTCCCCCGCCTGGGCGGCGCTCACGGGGCCGCTTCTCGTCGGCGGCGCGGCGGCGGCGCTCGCGGGCGCGGTCCGGTCGGCGCACCTCGCGGCGGGCACGCCCGTCGGCGGCGGCGTGGCCAACGCGCGGCTGTTCGGCGCGGCCCTGCTCTGGTCGCTCGCCGGGGCGGTGCTGCTCGGCGCCCTGGGGCGGCTGCTGGCCGCGGGGCGCGCGGGGGTGCCGGCGGCCGGGAGCCCGCGGGCGGGTGCGGGTGCATCGGCGGGTGCCGGGGCGTGGGCGGGTGCCGACCCGCGGCGCGCGGCCCGGGACGCCGCCCTGCGCCGCTGGGCGCTCGCGCCCGCGCTGGTGGCCTTCACCGTCGGCGCCCTCGTCGCCGTGCGCCCGTCCTGGGCGCTGACCTGGACCGGCTGGGTCGTCGAGCTCGCCCTGCTCGCGCTCGCCGTGGCCGCGGTGCGGTCCGAGGCGTCCCGGGAGCGGGGCCCGCTGGCTACCGACGTCCCGCCGGGCTGGGTGCTCTGGCTGGCGGCGCTCGCCTGGGCGATCGGCGCCTGGAGCCCCCGGGAGCTGCGCGTCGAGGTGTTCGCCCTGCCGCTCGGCCTCGCCCTGACGGCGATGGGCTGGGTGGCGTTGCGCGCGGCGCTCGCGGCCTCCGACGCGGCGGCCCGCGGGCCGGCAGGCGCACCGGCTGCCGGGGCGGGACCGGCCGACCCGGTCGGGTCCGCCGCCGCCGGCCCGCGGCCCGCGTGGCCCGTCGGGCGCGCGACCTCGGTCGCCACGCTGGCCCCGGGCATCCTCGCCACCCTGGGCCCGTCGATGCTGGCGATCTGGACCGACCCGATGACCTGGCGCGCGATCCTCGTGGTCGTCCTGGCGCTCGGCTTCATGCTCGAGGGCGCGCGGGAGATGCTGCGGGCACCGCTGGTGCTCGGGGCGGGTGCGCTGCCGGTGGCGGTGGTCAGCGTGTTCGCGGCGCAGCTCGGCCGGACGATCTCCGCCGGGCCGTGGCTGCTCACGCTGCTCGCGGCGGGCGGGCTGCTGCTGGTGCTCGGCGTGTTCGCGGAGCGCCGGCGGACGGCCGTGGCGGAGGGCCGGGCGACGGCGGCGGGCGTCCTGCGCTGACCCGCGGCCGCCGCCCGCGGCCGCCGCTGCGCCGACTGTCCATGAGACGTGTCTTGTGCCTATCCCGCGGGTAGGCACTCGACACGTTTCGTGTTCCCTCGCGGGCTAGCGGCCTCGCGGGCGTGCCCCGGCCCCGCGCGTCAGCGGCGGGCGTCGCCCCGTCGTGCGGCCTCGCCGTCGACCTCCGCCAGGCCGTCCGCCTCCGCGTCCGCGTCGCCGAGGCGGGTGGTGGCCGCGCCGGCGTCCACGGCCCCGGCCGTGCCCGCGCGCAGCACGCGCAGCGACCCGAGCACCGCGACGACCGCCAGCACCGCCGCGCCGACGACCACCAGGTACCCGCCGTGCGAGCCCTGCCGGTCGATCAGCAGGCCCGCGACCCACGACCCGACGGACACGCCCACGCCGAGCGAGGTGCCGACCCAGGTCAGCCCCTCGGTCAGCCGCTCGCGCGGCACGAGGTCCTGCACGAGCCCGTTGCCGTTGATCAGCGTCGGCGCGATCGCGAACCCGGCGACGAACATGACGACCGCGAGCATCACCATCGAGTCGACCAGCACGAACAGCGACGCGCCGAGCGCCAGCGCGACCATCCCGATCGCGAACCGCCGCCACAGCGGCGTCGTCCAGTGCCGGGCGCCGTAGAGCAGGCCGGAGATCATCGACCCGCACGCGAACACCGCGAGGATCACGCCGGCGAGCCCGGGCCGGCCGGACTCCTCGGCGAACGCCACGGTGCTGACGTCGGTGCCGCCGAAGATCGCGCCCATCGCGACGAACACGACCGCGAGCACGATCATCCCCCCGGACCGCATGACCGAGCGGCGGCGGACCGGGGTGCCGTCGAGGGCGGTGACGACCTCGCGCGGGTGCGGCGGCGGCTGGGTCCCGCGCTGCCCGAGGAACCAGAACCCGCCGAGCACCATCCCGACGACCGGCACGATCAGCCCCGCGGACGGGGTCACCGCGGTGGCGAGCGTGGTGGCGAGGATCGGGCCGACCACGAACACGAGCTCGTCCAGCGCCGACTCGAGCGAGTACGCGGTGTGCAGCGCGCGCGGGTCGTCGAGCACGTGCGACCAGCGGGCGCGGACCAGGGCGCCGAACGACCCGACGGTCGCCCCGACGACGACCGCCGTGGCGTAGAGCGACCACACCGGGGCGCCGGTCAGCGCGCAGGCCACCAGCCCGACCAGCGCCGTGGCCGACACCGCGACCGCGGGCCGCATGACGCGCGCCTGCCCGTACAGGTCGACCAGGCGCGCGAGCTGCGGGGAGCAGATCGCCTGAGCCAGCACGTACGCCGCGGACACGCTGCCGGCGAGGCCGTACGAGTCGTACAGCGCCTCGATCATCAGCACGATGCCGATGCCGACCATGGACATCGGGAGCCGGGCGATCACCCCGGCTGAGGAGAACGCCAGCGCCCCCGGACGGGAGAGCACGTCGCGGTAGGGCCCCAGCACGCGGTCAGTGTCGCACCCCCCGCCGACACGCCGCTCGCGCATCCCGGCCCGGCGCCCGGATACTCGGGGCATGACGACGCGCGTGACGGACGTGGCCGACCAGCAGCGGTTCGAGATCACCGACGACGAGGGCACCGTCCTCGGCGTCGCGGAGTACGAGCGGCGCCCCGGCGTCGTCGTGTTCACGCACACCGAGGTCGACCCGCGGCAGGAGGGGCACGGCATCGGCTCGACGCTGGTGCGCGAGGCGCTGGACGCCGTGCGCGCGGCGGGCGAGCGGATCGAGCCGCGCTGCCCGTTCGTCCGGGCCTACGTCGAGGAGCACCCCGAGTACCGGGACCTGGTGGTCGACCCGGTCGGCTGAGCCCCCGGGCGGCGAGCGCGGCGCGGGTCAGCCCCGCAGCAGCGCCCCCACCGGCGTCGCGTCGAGGTCCCGCAGCAGCGCCGCGACGTCCTCGACCACGTCGGCCGCCCCGGCGTCGCGGAGCTCGGCCTCCGAGGTGCCGCCGGACAGCACGCCGACGCACGGCACCCCCGCCCGCACCGCCGCCTCGACGTCCCACACGGAGTCGCCGACGAAGACCGCGCGGTCGGCCGGCACCCCCGCCAGGTCGAGCGCGGCGTGCACGAGGTCGGGCTCGGGCTTCGCCTCGTCCACGTCCTCCGCGCCGGTGACCTGCACGAGGTCGTCCACGTCGAGCGTCGCCCGGAGCTTCTCGAGCTCCTCGGGGGCGGCGGACGTCGACAGCACCACGCGCACCCCGCGGTCCGCCAGGGACCTGATCAGGTCCCGCGCGCCGTCGAACGGCCGCAGCAGGTCGGCGAGCTCGGCGTAGCGCGCGGTGTGCCGCTCCTTCGCCTCGTCGCCCAGCCGGTCGGCGTCGTCGCCCAGGAGCTCGCCGGTCAGCCGGCCGGACCCCATGCCGATCCGCCGGTGCACCCGCCAGGCGTCGACGGGGTGGCCGACCTCGCCGAACGCCCGGACCCAGGCGTGCACGTGCAGGTAGTTGGAGTCGACGAGCGTGCCGTCGATGTCGAGCAGGACGGCGGTCGGTGCGTCGGTGCCGGTCATGCCTCCGGTCTAGCTGCTGCCGGCCGGGCCCGCGACCGCTGGCCGCCCCGCGCGCGGGCGTCGCGCGCCCGGGCTAGCGTGCGGCGATGCCCCACCGCCTGCGCGCCCTCGCCGACCCGCGCGCGGCGGCGCCCCGCCCCTGGACGGTCGCGTCGGCGGTCGCGGCACCGGTCGCGATGGTCGGCGGCTGGTTGCTGGCGGAAGCCCTGGCGCCGGGGTTCGACCCGGTCGCCGGCACGATCAGCGAGCTCGCCACCGCGGACGTGCCGCACCCCGGCGTGATGACCGCCGGCCTGCTGCTCACCGGTGCCGCGCACGTCGCGACCGCGGCCGGGCTGCGCGGGGTCCCGCGGGTCGGCCGGCTCGGGCTCGCGCTCGGCGGCGTCGCCACGGCCGCCGTCGGGCTGCTGCCGCTGGACCGGGTCCCGCAGGCCCACGGGATCGCCGCGGCGGTGGCGTTCGGGGCGCTCGCGCTGTGGCCCGCGGCGTCGGCGCGCCGGGGCGGTCCGTGGCCGGTGCGCCCCGCCGTCGCGGTGCCGGCGACGGCCGTCCTGCTCGGGCTGCTGGGCTGGTTCGTCGCGGAGGCGGCGTCCGGCGGGCCGGTCGAGGGCCTCGCGGAGCGCGCGGTGGCGGGCGCGGAGTCGGTGGCGCCGCTCGCCCTGGTGCTCGCGCTGCGGGTGTCGCGCCGCCGCGCCGGGTCGTAGCCGAGGCCCGGCGCGGCGGGCGGTCTCAGGGGTTGAGGTACGAGCCCGGGTCCTGGTCGGACGGGCTGGCGTCCGGCATCGACCGGGCGACCTCCTCGTCCGAGACCTCCTCGTCGCGGATCTCGTCCACGTCGGGCTCGGTCAGGGCGTCGGGGGAGTCCTCGGGGAACGGCGTGACGTCCTCGCTCATCACTGCTCCTTCGCTGCGGGTGGACGGCCCACGCTAGGCGCGCCGCGGGCCGCCCGCGCGCCGAGCGTGGGCGGGCGCGGCCGGGCGGCCGGGCGTCGTCGGCCTCAGCCCGTCGGCCGGTCCGCCCGGAGCCAGCCGCCCGGACCTGCCCGGCCGTCAGCCTCCCGCGCGCACCTCGCCCAGGTCCTCGGCCACGCGCCGCGCCTCCCGCTCGCCGGCGCGCACCGCCCCCTCGAAGTACCCGTTCCACACGTCGGCGGTCTCGGTCCCCGCGAGGTGCAGGCCGCGCCAGGGCTCCCGCAGTGCGGCCGCCCACCGGTGCATCGTGCCGACGGCGAAGCTGCCCGAGAAGCAGCCGCCGGTGTAGGCCTCGTCCTCCCAGGAGAACTCGACGAAGTCGGCCGGCTCGGCGATCCGGGCGTCTCCGACGCGCTCCACGAGCTCCGCGAGCAGCAGCTCCCGGCGCTGCTCGGCCGGCAGCGCGCCGAGGGCGACCGTCTCGTCGCCGTAGGTGAAGAACGTCAGCACGCCGCGCGCGTCGCCGGGGACGGAGTTGTCCACCGCCTCGGTGATCCAGCCCGCGTCGGTGGTGAACACGCCGGACAGGCCGTGCTCCCGCCACAGCGGGGTCGGGTAGACGGCGTGGTACTTCATCGCCAGGCCCGGGGTGATCGAGGCGAGCGCGCGCCGCGTCGGCGAGGGCAGCGGCGGCGACACCCGCACCCCCAGCAGCACGGCCGGCGGGACCGTCACCACCACGCGACGGGCGCGCAGCACCCGCCCGTCGGCGGCGCGCACCAGCCAGTCGTCGCCGTCGAGCGTCAGCCCGGTCACGGCGAACCCCAGCCGCAGGTGCTGGCGCCCGAGGGCGTCGGCCATCCGCTCGACGAGGGCGGCCGGCCCGCCGAACACCCGGTCCTGCTGCGCGCCGCCGCGGGTCGCCAGCAGCGACGCCGTGCCGTTCCCGCTGCGCACGTAGAACAGCATCTGGAGCACCGACACCTCCCCGGCGTCCTTCGCGAGCAGGCCGCCGGCCAGCACGCGCCCGAGGTACGCCGCGGTCCCCGGGTCGGTCTGGCCGCGGAGCCAGGTGTGCAGCGTCTGCTTGTCGAGCGCCGCGGCGTCCGGCGTGCGCTCCGGGGCTCGCAGGTCGACGGTCGCGGCGAGGGCGTCCACCCGCTCGAGCACGGCGGCTGCGGCCGCCGACGGCGCGGCCAGGCGCTCACCGCCCTGGTGCACGACGGCCGCGCCGACCTCCTGCAGCGGGAACAGGTCGACGCCGAGCTCCGCGGCGAGCTCGTACATCCGGGTCTGGGTCGGGCCGATCCACTGGCCGCCCAGGTCGATCTGCAGCCCCCCGTCGAGCCGCCGGGTGCTGACGCGGCCGCCGACCCGGTCCCGCGCCTCGACGACGACCACCTCCAAACCCTGCGCGCGGAGCTCGCGGGCGGCGGCCAGGCCGCTGAACCCGGCTCCGATGACGACGACGGGGGTGTTGCTCATCAGGCGGACGTCCTTCCGGTCGGACGGGGCGCGTGTGCCCCGCTCCGGCTCGCCCCGCGGCGGCTGCCGCCGGGTGGCGGCGCGACCGAGTCCGTCCCGCCACGCTAGCCACGGGACCTACGTCCCGGAAAGACCGACTTCGTCGACCCGGCTGGACCCTGACACGGTGGCAGGGTGTGGGGTCGTGGACATGTCCGACACCCGGCTCCTCACGATCGGCGAGTTCTCCCGCCTCTCGATGCTGAGCATCCGCATGCTGCGCCACTACGACGAGCACGGCGTGCTGCCGCCCACCCGGGTCGACCCGTTCAGCGGGTACCGGAGCTACCACCCCGCGCTGCTGCGCACGGCCGGACGCATCCGGGCGCTGCGGGACGCCGGGGTGGGGATCGCCGACCTCGCGGCCTGCGCCCCGTTCGACGACGTGGCGCGGCTGCGGGCGGTGCTGCTCGAGCGGCGGCGCGCGGCGGCGGCGGAGCTCGCCCTCGCCGAGGGCCGGTTGTCGGACATCGACCGATTCCTCGCCGACCTGGAAGGACCCGTCATGTCCACGAACCCCGTCCGCACCACCCTGCCCGCGCGCCGCGTCGCGTCGCTGCGGGCCGTCATCCCGGCGTACGACGACGAGGGGCTGCTCTGGCAGCGCCTCGGGGCGGCGCTCGGGTCCTCCGGGGTCGTCCCGGCGCCGGAGGCGTCCGCCGTCGCCGTGTTCCACGACGAGGGATTCGTCGACCGCGACCCGGACGTCGAGGTCCAGCTCGACGTGACCGGGGAGTTCCCCGGCACCGACGGCGTGCGCTACGTCGAGGAGCCGCCCGTCGACGCCGTGGTCGCCGAGCTCCGCGGGCCGTACGACGGCGTCAGCGGGGTGATGGCCGCCCTCGGCGAGTGGATCGCCGCCCACGGCCTGCGGGTCGCCGGCCCGATGCGCAACGTGTACGTGGTGGGGCCGGCCACCGAGCCCGACCCGGCCGCCTGGGTGACCCGGGTGTGCCTGCCGGTCGCCGAGGTGTGAGCCCCGCGCCGGCCCGGCTCCTGGGAGTCGGGCCGGCGCGTCGCGGTCAGCCGCCCAGGGCGTCCGACACGACGTCCTTCGCGGCCTCCTGCACCTGCGCCAGGTGCTCCGGGCTCACGAACGACTCGGCGTAGATCTTGTAGACGTTCTCCGTGCCGGACGGCCGGGCCGCGAACCAGGCGTTCTCGGTCGTGACCTTGAGGCCGCCGATCGCCGCGTCGTTGCCCGGCGCGGAGGTGAGCTTCGCGGTGATGTCCTCGCCCGCGAGCGTCGTCGCGGTGACCTGCTCCGGCGACAGCTTCGCGAGCGTGGCCTTCTGCTCGAGCGTCGCCGGCGCATCGACCCGGGCGTACCAGGACTCGCCGAACCCGGCGACGAGGTCGGCGTGGTGCTGGGACGGCGACTTGCCGGTCGTCGCGAGGATCTCCGAGGCGAGCAGCGCCAGGATGATGCCGTCCTTGTCGGTGGTCCACACCGTGCCGTCCTTGCGCAGGAACGACGCGCCGGCGGACTCCTCGCCGCCGAAGCCGACGGAGCCGTCGAGCAGGCCGGGCACGAACCACTTGAACCCGACCGGCACCTCGAGCAGCCGGCGGCCGAGGCTGCCCGCGACCCGGTCGATCAGCGAGGACGACACCAGGGTCTTGCCGATCGCGGCGTCCGCGGGCCAGCCCGGGCGGGCGCCCGCGTACAGGTAGCCGATCGCCACGGCCAGGTAGTGGTTGGGGTTCATCAGGCCGGCGTCCGGCGTGACGATGCCGTGCCGGTCGGAGTCCGCGTCGTTGCCGGTCGCGATGTCGAACGGCGAGTCGCCCTGCATCGCGGTGACCAGCGAGGCCATCGCCGACGGGGACGAGCAGTCCATCCGGATCTTGCCGTCCCAGTCGAGGGTCATGAACGACCACTGCGGGTCGACCGTCGGGTTCACGACCGTGAGGTCCAGGCCGTAGCGCTCCGCGATCGCGCCCCAGTACTCGACCGACGCCCCGCCGAGCGGGTCCGCGCCGATCCGCACGCCCGCCGACCGGATCGCGTCCAGGTCCAGCACGTGCGCCAGGTCGTCGACGTACGCCCCGAGGAAGTCGTGCTTGCGGGTGGTGTCCGCGGCGAGCGCGGCGTCCACGCCGACGCGCGGCACCCGGTCCACGCCGCTCGCCAGCAGCTCGTTGGCGCGGTTCGCGATCCACGTCGTCGCCTCGGACCCCGCGGGGCCGCCGTGCGGCGGGTTGTACTTGAAGCCGCCGTCGCGGGGCGGGTTGTGCGACGGGGTCACCACGATGCCGTCGGCCAGGCCGGGGCCCGAGGCGCGCACGCCCTCGGACGTCGCCGCGCCGTTGTGCAGCAGGATCGCGTGCGACACGGCGGGCGTCGGGGTCCAGGAGTCGCGGGCGTCGACGCGCACCTCGACGCCGGCCGCCGCGAGCACCTCCAGCGCCGTCCGCCAGGCCGGCTCGGACAGGCCGTGGGTGTCCCGGCCGATGAACAGGGGGCCGTCGGTGCCCTGGCTGCGGCGGTACTCCACGATCGCGGCGGTGATCGCCACGATGTGCGCCTCGTTGAAGGCGCCGTCGAGGCTCGAGCCGCGGTGACCGCTGGTGCCGAACACCACGCGCTGCGCGGGGTCCTCCAGGTCGGGGCGGCGGTCGTGGTACGCGGCGAGCATCGCGTCGACGTCCACGAGGTCGGAGGGCTGGGCACGGGTTCCGGCACGCGGGTCCATGGGCCGATCCTGCCACCGACGGCCCCCGCGCGGCTGGTCGAGCGGGCGGCGGGTCCCGTCCGTCCCCGGCCCCGACCGGCCCGGTAGCCTGGTGCGCATGGCCTCTTCCTCCGTCGACTTCGTGCTGCGCCCCTTCGAGGGCCTCCCCGGCGAGCCCGACTGGGTCGCCCTGCGCGAGCTCGTGCCCGCCGCCACCGCGACCGCCCGCACGAACGCCGAGCACGGCGCGCGCGACATCACGGTCACCACCGTGCTGCCCGACGGCTGGGCCGCGCTGCACCGCGCGGACGGCGTCGTGCTGCTCGCGCTGCAGGTGGTGGGCGGCTCCGGCGACGCGAGCCGCGACCTCGCCGCCGCGCTGCTCGAGGCGCTCGACTCCGAGCCCGGCACGGCCGTGCAGAACTCCGGCCTGGCCGGCCCCGGCCCGCGCCTGCAGGACGTGCTCGACCTCACTGTGCCCTTCGAGGTCACGGTCGAGGAGAGCTTCGCCTACTGGGTCGCCGCCGACACCGAGATGACGCCGGACCTGAAGGCCGCCATCGAGGAGGCCGACGCGGGCGTCGTCGACACCACCAAGCTCGCCGCCGTCGACGCCGCGTACTGGGTCCGCATGGGCTCCCGCGAGTACCTGCGCTGGGCGCAGCCGCACGACGAGCAGCAGGTCATCGACGGCCTCGCGCGCCTGCACGGCCGCCGCGAGTCCGGCTTCGACGGCGCCAAGTTCATCGGCTACTTCCGGTCCAACGGCCTCGTCGTCCCGGTGTGGGAGCTGGCCCGTGGCAGCGAGGCCGAGGACATCGAGCCGGCCGTCGCCGAGTTCGCGCCGCGGTTCGCCGCCGCGCTGGCCGACACCGAGCCGCTCGACGCGAACGCCCGCCGCGCCCGCGCCGGCATCGTCGCCCGGCAGGTCACGCTCCGCTGACGCCGCCGCAGGCCGTCCGCGACGCACCCCCGGGTCGCGTCGCGGGCGGCCTGCGCCGTCCCCGGCGCCCGGTGCCCGGCGGACCCGCTGGTGACGGCGCCGCGCCGCCCGTGTGACCGTCGTGTGCAGCGTCCGCGTGTCCGGGCCCGGACGGCGCGCGGGGCCCGGCCGGATCGATAGGCTGATCCGCGTGACGGGCGAGGCGGAGGACAGGACCGAGGAGCGATCGGTCGACGACCGCCCTGCCCGGGCGGAGGCGACGGCCCCGCGCAAGCCCCGGCGGCCCCAGCCGCAGCAGCCCGCGCCGCTCGAGGCGCCCACGACCACCGCCCGCACCGGGCGCTCCCGGCAGCGCGTCGCCGTCGTGATCCCCGCCAAGGACGAGTCCCGCCGGATCGCGGCCACCGTCCGCTCCGCGCGGGCGATCCCGAACGTGGACCTCGTGCTCGTCGTCGACGACGGCTCCGAGGACAACACCCAGCACGTCGCGCGCGAGGCCGGCGCGGTCGTCGTGCGGCACTCGCACAACCGCGGCAAGGCCGCCGCCATGGAGACCGGCGCCGCCGTCGTCGCCATGCGCGACGCCCCGGACCGACCGCCGCGCCTGCTGCTGTTCATCGACGGCGACCTGGGCGACACCGCGGTCAACACCGCCCCGCTCGTGCCGCCGGTGCTCGAGGGCACCGCGGACGTATCCATCGCGCTGCTGCCCCCGCAGCCCGGCGCCGGCGGCCGCGGCATCGTCGTGGGCGCCGCCCGGCGCGCGATCCAGTCGCTGACCGGCTGGACCCCGACCCAGCCGCTGTCCGGCATGCGCTGCCTGACCCGCGAGGCCTTCGAGGCCGCCACGCCGCTCGCCCGCGGCTGGGGCGTCGAGACCGGCATGACCATCGACCTGCTGCGCAAGGGGTTCGTGGCCGTCGAGGTGCCCTGCGACCTGCGGCACCGCCCCTCCGGCAGCGACCTGCGCGGCCAGATGCACCGCGCGGCGCAGTACCGCGACGTGCAGCTCGCGGTGGCGGCGCGCCGGCTGCGCTCCATCGGCGCGGCGCCCCGCAAGAAGGGCTGACGAGCGGGCCGGATCTCGTGTCGGGGGCCGGTCGTACGCTGGGCGCAGTCGATCCCGCAGCGGCGCGGGGTCGCCCGTCGCGGGGGTCTGGGCATGGCACACGGGGACATCACGCACATCGACATCCCGGTCGACGACGTCGACCGGGCGAAGGGCTTCTACGGCGCCCTGTTCGGCTGGCAGATCCAGGAGTACCCGGGCTACGAGGGGTACCCGATGTGGCAGGCGCCGAACAAGATCAGCGGCGGCGGGCTCGCGCCGCGGGACGAGAACTTCGACCGGCCGCGGTCGTACGTCGAGGTCGACTCGATCGACGACACGCTGCGCCAGGTGACCGAGCTCGGCGGGCGAGTGGTGCGGCCCAAGGCGGAGATCAGCGAGACGAGCTGGTGGGCCGTGTTCGTCGACACCGAGGGCAACGAGATCGGGCTCTACGAGGGGACGACGGACACCGACGGGACGGAGTGACCGGCCCGTCCGGGGCATGACGAAGGGCCCGTCACCAGCGCTGACGCGGTGACGGGCCCTTCGACCTGCGGAGGATGGGGGATTCGAACCCCCGAGGGCGTTAACCCAACACGCTTTCCAAGCGTGCGCCATAGGCCACTAGGCGAATCCTCCCGGCCGTAAGAGGGTACCCGAGCCGGAGCCGTGCTCGGTAACCGGGTCGGACACGTCCGCCCGGCGCGCCTGTCGGCCCGGTGTGGTGGGCTGTCCCGCGTGCCCCTGACCGGTCCCGCCCTCCCCGTCCGCCGCTTGCGCGCCGACGACCGCGAGCCGGTCCCGGGCGGCGCGTGGTTCGCCCGCGTCCCCGCGGTGGCGCAGGTGCTGCGCGACGGCTGGGACCTCGGGCCGGCGACGGTGCTGGTGGGGGAGAACGGCGCCGGGAAGTCGACGCTCGTCGAGGCGCTGGCGATGGCCTTCGGGATGGGCGCGGAGGGCGGCTCCACGGGCGCGCGGGCGGAGACGCGGGCGTCGGAGTCGGCGCTGTGGCGGCACCTGTCGCTGGAGCGCGGGGCGGGCGGGTCGCGGCGCGGGTTCTTCCTGCGCGCCGAGACGATGCACGGGTTCTACACCTATCTGGAGGAGAACCCCCGGCTCGGCGGGCCGCCCGACACGGCGTTCCACGAGATGTCGCACGGGGAGTCGTTCATGGAGCTCGCCGTGTCCCGGATGCGCGGGCGCGGGCTGTACGTGCTCGACGAGCCGGAGTCGGCGCTGTCGTTCACCGGCTGCCTCGCGCTGCTCGCGCACCTGCGCGGGCTGCTGGCGGGCGGGGCGCAGGTGGTGCTGTCGACGCACTCGCCGCTGCTCGCCGCGCTCCCCGGCGCGCGGGTGGTCGAGGTGGGGGACTGGGGCCTGCGCGAGACCGCGTGGGAGGACGCGGACCTCGTGCTGTCCTGGCGCGGCTTCCTGGCCGCGCCGGAGCGCTACCTGCGCCGGCTGGACGACCCCGGCGGCGCGTGAAGCGGTCATCTTGCATGTCTCGGCGCCGATGGAAGGGCAGGGTCGCCCGGTCCGACGTGGCGGCAGGGTTCGGGGAGTGCGGTGGAGGCGGGAGCAGCGGGCTGGGCCGAGGCCCTCGGAGTGGTCGCGGATCTGTGCAGCGTCCTGACGCTGGTCGGCGTCGTCGCCGTGGCGGTCGTCGGCGGACGGTTGCGGGTCATGGTGATCGGCTCGGCGAGGGCGAGGGCGCTGGCACCCCTCGTCGCGGGTCGCGGTCCGCTCGCCAGGATCCGGTTCGAGCGTGCGTGCGTGGCGCGTCTGGAGTCGGCCGAGACGCACGAGGAGCGCTGGGACCCCGCGGGCGAGATCCAGTGGCTCAGCGACCTGCTGCACGGCGCAGAGAGCGGGCGTGCGGCACCGCTGACCTGGAGCCGTCCCGAGCTGACCGGTCCGCTCGCCGACGCCCTGCGCAGGTACGCCCGCACGCTCGAGGTCTCCGTGTGGGCGGCCCTGGGGTCGTCGGAGCTGGCGACGCAGGAGGTGGAGCGCGCCGGTCGGGTCGCGTCGTTGCTGGACGACGACTCGGGCTTCCTCTCGGCGCAGGCCGTCGCGCTGCCGACGCCGGCCGGCGTGTCCGCGGGGATCGACCTCGACGGGGTGGAGGTGCTCGCGGGGCCGGCGTGGTGCACGCCCGACCCCGCCGCCCGGACCGCTCAGCGACGGGCCTTCGACGAGGTGCGGGTCTCGGCGAGGCCCACGCGGCACGGGGCGTTCGGGCCGTTCGGCGCCCTGGAGGACCACTGGTCGGGCCTCCCGGAGCCCGCGCGGGCCAGGCTCCACGCTCGCGCCGTGGCGTCCGCGTGCGCGCTGGCTGCCGAGCACCCCGACACGTACAACGGTGAGCTCCCGCGCCTCCTCGGCTGGCGAGTGGAGGCGGACGCCGCCGGCCCGACCCGCCGGCTGCACCTCCTCACGGAGCGCACGACCTTCGTCACCTGGCTGGTGACCAACCGGCTGGCGGGGACACCCGAGGACGACGCGCGGACCTGGTCCGGCGAGCCGTCGGTCCGCGCGGACCACCTGCCGGTGACCATCGGCCTCGTGACGGCGGACGGCTACGTGGTGCTCCCGCAGCGGGCGTCCGACGTCGCGGTGTACCCGGAGCAGTACGGGAGCGCGGCGAACGGCAACATCGAGCTCCGTCCGCGGCACGGCGTCCCGGCGGACGTGGATGCCGACGGCATGGTGGACGTCGTCGGCGCGGCGCTGCGGGAGTGCCGCGAGGAGCTGGGGTCCAGGATCGACCTCGGACGCGACGACCTCCGGGTCAGCGCTCTGCTCCGGTACTCCGACGCGCGGGAGTGCGCGGCGCCCGTGCTGCTCCTCGCGGGGCGATCCGGTCAAGGCCTCGAGGAGGTCGTCCGCGGCACGAGGCTCGCGCACCCTGTGGAGGGCGCGTTCGAGCTCGGCCGGGAGGTGCTGGGTATCCCGACGGACCCGGGGGCCGTCGCGCTGACCGTGCCGTGGCTGCGCGGTCTGCGGGACGAGGGGCGGCTGAGCACGCCCGCGTTCGTCAGCACGCTCCTGCTGCTCGCGGAGAACGTCGGCGCGGACGTCGTCCGCGAGGCCCTGGTGCGTCCCGCCGTGCCGCGCCGGCCCGCGGGCGTCCGACGGCTCGAGCGGGACCCGGGCGCGCCGGGCCGGCTTGCCGGTCCGGTCCGTCGCCCCCGGGCGACGGCGACCGTGCGCCACCGCGTGCGCTGAGGCGCCCTCCGGTCAGGCGCCGTCGAGCGCCAGCAGGTGCGCGACCTGGGGCGCCAGGACGCGCTGCAGCAGCACGAGGTTCACGGTCGGCTCGGTGACGACGGCGAGCGCGAACCGGTCGCCCACGGGCGTCGCGACCACGGCGCCGTCGTCGGTCCGGACGGTGCACGTCGCCAGGCCGGTGAGGGACGCGCCCGCGGCCGTGTGGTGCGCCATCTCGACGCACGCGACGACGAGCGCCGCGAGCCGGTCGCGGTCGTCCTCCGGGCCGTCGTCGCTGAACGGCGTCCCGTCCCGCTGCACGAGGAGGACGCGACGGATCCCGTCGACGGCGTGCCGCAGCGTGGCGGCGACCTGCAGGCCGTTCTGGCGGATGATCATGCCGCGGCGTCCTCCTCGTGCGGGGGCGGGCTCGGTGCGGGGTGCGGTCGGGCGGTGGGGCTCAGAGGTCGAGGTCGCGCTCGAGGTTGAGCAGCTGGCGCCTGGCCATCGCGAGGTTCGCGCGGCTGCGGTCGAGCACCAGGTAGAGGAACAGGCCCTGGCCGTGCGCGCTCTGCAGCAGGCGGATCAGGTGCAGCTGGGTGGTCAGCGTGATGAGGATGTCCTCGATGCCGTCGGACAGGCCGAGCGACGCCAGGGTGCGGAACTTGGCGCGGACCACGTCGGTGTTGCCGGCCGCGGCCAGGTCCAGGTCGATGCCGCCGCCGGCGGAGCCGAGGAGCATCCCGGAGTCGAAGTCGACGAGGGCGACGGCGGTCGCGCCCTCGATGGACATGGCGGTCGTGAGGGTCTGGTCGACGGTGGCCACGCGGGAGCCTTTCGCAGGGGGCGGACGGGCCGCCGGGGGTCGAGGGGGCGCGGCGCGAGTCGTGGGACGTCTGGCCGCACTGTGCCGTATCGACAGGTCAGCGGCGGTGCTGCACCCCGGGCGCGGGTGATCCGGTGCCCCGATCGGGCGTCGACCGGCAGTCGCGCGGGCCGTGACGCGGCGGGACCCGGGCCCCGTCTGGGTTAGGCTGGGGGCAGACCCCTCGTGCGGCGTCATCTCGCTGAACCCCCCCAGGGCCGGAAGGCAGCAAGGGCAGGTGAGCTCTGGCGGGTGTGCGGGGGGTCCTTGCATGCCCGGGCGCGACCGCGCGACAGCCCGGCTGCGGACACCCGCAGGTCGCCCGGAGGTCGTCCGTCCCCGGTCGGACCCGCTGCCCCGCCTCCGCCCCCGGTCGCAGCCCGCGCCCCGCGAGGACGCGACCGCGGTCCGACGCGCCGACGCCCGGCCCGGCGGGACGCTGGCGGCATGAGCACGATCAGCACCCCCGGCCCCCGGCTGTCCGCCCGCGGCCTCGTGAAGCGGTTCGGCGCGACGACGGCGCTCGCGGGCGTCGACCTGGACGTCGCCCCCGGCGAGTCGGTCGCCGTGATGGGCCCGTCCGGCTCCGGCAAGTCGACGCTGCTGCACTGCCTCGCGGGCATCCTCGTCCCCGACGCGGGGACGGTGGCGCTGTCCGGGCGCGGGCTGCACGACCTCGACGAGCGGGAGCGCTCGCTGGTGCGCCGGCGGCAGTACGGGTTCGTGTTCCAGTTCGGCCAGCTGCTCGCGGAGCTGCCGGCCATCGAGAACGTCGCGCTGGCCCCGATGCTGCTGGGCACGTCCCGCCGGGAGGCCACGGAGCTGGCGGGCCGGTGGCTCGCGTCGCTGGGCCTGGCGGGCATGGAGGGCCGGCGCCCCGGGGAGCTGTCCGGGGGCCAGGCGCAGCGGGTCGCGGTGGCCCGCGCGCTGATCACCGGGCCGGAGGTGGTGTTCGCGGACGAGCCGACCGGTGCTCTGGACCAGGCGACCGGGCACGAGGTGATGCGGGTGCTGACGGAGACGACCCGGCTCGCGGGCGCGTCCCTGGTCGTGGTGACGCACGACGCGGGCGTGGCGGCGTGGTGCGGCCGGCGGGTCGAGGTCCGCGACGGCCGCGTGGTCGCGGACGAGCGCCGCGTCCCGCAGGGGAGCGCCCGATGAGCGCCGTGCTCGCCCTCGCGCCCCGGCTGCGCCGCGCGGGCGGCCGGGACGGCCGGCTGACGACCGCGCTCGCGGTGGCGTCGTTCGCCGTGATGACCGCCCTGACGCTGTCCGTCGTCGGCGGCCTGCTGGGGTTCGCCGGCCGCGCCGCCGATCCCGCGGACGCCTACCAGCGCGAGTACGGGGACTCGTACGTGGTCTTCGCCTGGACCGCGGTCGTGCTGCTCGTCGTGCCGCTGCTGACGCTCGGCGGCTCGGCGGCCCGGCTCGGGGTCGCGCGGCGCGACGCCCGGCTGGCGACCCTGCGGCTGCTCGGCGTCACGCCCCGCGAGGTGGTCGCGCTGACCGTCGTCGAGACGGCCTGGCAGGGGCTGGTGGGCGCCGTGGTCGGCGCGGCGGGGTACGCCGCGCTGCTGCCGGTGTGGACCCGGGTGCCGTTCCAGGGGTCGACGTTCTCCGCCGGCGAGCTCTGGGTCGGCTGGCCGGTCCTGGCCGCGGCGTGCGCGGTGGTGCCGGTGCTTGCCGTCGTCAGCGGCGTCGTGTCGCTGCGCCGCGTCGTGGTGTCGCCGCTCGGGGTGGCCCGCCGCCAGACGCCGCCCGGGATGCGGGCCGTGCGGGCGGTGCTCGCGCTGGTGGCGATGGGGCTGTTCATGGTCGTGACGCTGGTGCTCGGGCAGCTCGGGGCGTTCGCGATCGCGTTCGCCATCGGGTCGCTGGCGCTCGGGTTCGCGGCGCTCAACCTGATCGGGCCGTGGGCGCTCGGGCTGGTCGGCCGGCTGCGGGTGCGGCGGGCGCGGACGCCGGCGCAGCTGCTCGCCGCGCGCCGGCTGGTGGACGACCCGCGCGGGACGTGGCGGGTCGTCGGCGGGCTCGGGCTGGCGGGCTTCGTGGCCGGGGCGCTCGCGGTGGTGCCGCTGCTGGCCTCGGGGTCGGCGGGCGACGGCGCGTCGGCGGCCGAGGTCGCGGAGATGCGGACGTTCACCGGCGACCTCATGCGGGGCGCCCTGCTCACGCTGGCGATCACGTTCCTGGTGGCGGCCGCCTCGGCGGGCATCACGCAGGCGGCGACCGTCCTGGACCGGCGCCGGGAGTACGCGCTGCAGGTGCTCGCGGGCACGCCGGTGGCCCTGCTCGACTCCGTGCGGCGGCGCGAGGTGCTGGTGCCGATGCTGCTGGTGGCGGTCGGGTCGGCGGCGACGGCGGTGGTGATGATGTCGCCCGTGTTCGGGGTGGCGGGCGTGACCGACCCGAGCGGGCTCCTGCTGCTCGTGACGTGCCTCACCGCCGGCTGCCTGCTGGTCCTGGGGGCGACGGAGACGAGCCGCCCGCTGTTGCGCTCCGTCCTGGCGGAGACGCAGGTCAGGCCCGATTGAGCGCCGCCAGGGGCGGGGCGAGCGCCGTCCGCACGCCGCCGCGCCCCGTCGCCCGTGCAGGTGACGTCACCCGTCTCGACGCGCGCGTGCGAGGGTCCCCGGTGATCCTGGTACCTCACGTCGGGGAGGTTCGTCGATGGGTGACCATCTCGAGCAGGCGACCGCGCCTGCCCTCGGCGTCGTGCCCGGGGGTGGACTCCGGCCCCGGGACCATGCGCTGCCCGCCGGCACGGTGCTGGGCGGGCGGTACACCGTCGGGGAGCGCCTGGGCCGCGGCGGCATGGCGGAGGTCTACCTCGCGCACGACCGGGTCCTGGCCCGGGACGTCGCCGTGAAGGTGTTCCACCCGTCCCCGGCCGGGCAGGACGAGGACGAGCGGCACGGCGCCGAGATGCGGCTGCTCGCCCGGCTCGGCCACCCGGGCCTGGTGATGATGCTCGACGCGGGCACCACCGAGCTGCCCGGCGGCGAGGTGCAGGACTTCCTGGTCATGGAGCTGGTGCGCGGCCCGTCGCTGGCCGCCCGGCTCGCGGAGGGGCCGCTGTCCGCCGAGGACGCCGCCCTGGTGGGCGTGCACGTGGCCGAGGCGCTGGCGTACATCCACGACGAGGGCGTCGTGCACCGCGACGTGAAGCCCGGCAACATCCTGCTGCCGCCGGCCGGCCGGTCCGGCGTCGGCGGCTCCTGGACCAAGCTGACCGACTTCGGCATCGCGCGCGTCCGCGCCGACGAGACCGCGACCGCGACCCAGGAGCTGCTGGGCACCCCGTCCTACCTCAGCCCGGAGCAGGCGACCGGCGGCCGGCTCACGGCCGCGTCCGACGTGTACGCGCTGGGCCTGGTGCTGGTCGAGTGCCTCACCGCCGAGCGCGCGTTCCCGGGCGACGCCCTGACCTCCGCGGTGGCGCGCCTGCACCGGCCGGTGCCGCTGCCCGAGCGGTTCGGGCCGCGGTGGGCGGAGCTCATCGGGGCGATGACGGCGCTCGACCCGCTGGACCGGCTCACGGCGACGGCCGCGGCGGAGGAGCTGCGCGCGCTGCTGCGGCCGGGCGCGCTCGGCGTCGGGCCGGTGGCCGGGGACATCGGCGCGGCGGCGGTGCCGCTGGGGACCGTCTCGCTGCCCGGGGCGGCCGGGCCGGCGGAGGCCGGGGCGCTCGAGCAGCACCCGAGCGGGCCGCTGCCCGACGGGCCGCTCGGCGCGGGGCTCGCGGCGGAGCTCGACGACGACCTCGACGCCCCCACGCTCGGCGTCGACCCCCGGCTGCTCGGGCTGCGGCCGGAGCCGGACGCCGGCGCCGGTGCCGGTGCCGGGGACTCGGCGGGGGCGGCGGGGCCCGCAGGACCGGTCGGCTCAGGAGAGGTCGCGCCCTCCGCGGGCCGGCGGCGACGCGGCGTGGTGGTCGGGACCGCGGCGCTCGGCGTCGCGGCCGCGCTGGTGGTCGCCGCGAGCGCGCTGGCGCCCGACGCACCCGCGGCGGACCCGGCGGCGACGACGCAGGAGCCCGGCGGGGTGTCGCAGGGGCCGTCGGCCCCGTCGGACGAGGCCGCCGCGACGCCGGTCGGCGAGGGGGCGGCGACCGACGCCAGCCTGTCGGGCACGGGTGCGTCCGTCGCCGACGCGTCGGGCGCGAGCGCGGTGACCGTCGTGGCGGGCTCGGGCGGGCCGTCGTCGACCGGTGACGGCGCGGCGGCCGGTCCGGACGCGGGTGGCCCGGACGGGGGCGGCCCGGCCGCGCCGGCGGGCGCCGGTGCCGCGGACCGGGTCGAGACCGGCCCGACGACGACCGGCCCCGGCGCGAGCGGACCCGGCGCGACGGATCCCGGCGTCGCCGACCCCGGGACCGGCGACGGAACGGCCACCGACGACGGCCCGGGCGCGACGGAGGGGGCGACCGGGCCCGCGGCGAACGCGAACGAGCGCGCGCACCAGAACGCCGCCGGGCGCGCGGAGCCGACGCAGGCCGCCGCCGGCGGCTGACCGCCCGGCTCGCCCCGGCCCGCACCCGCCGCGGCGCCGCCGCGTCGCGGGCTGAGACGCCCCCGCCCGCGCCCGGCCCGCCGGGCTACCGTGCCCGGGCGGGGCCCGGAGCCGCCGGGCCCACCGGCGAGGAGGCGACACGTGCGGCGACGGCTGCAGACCTGGTCCGAGCTCAGGCCCCTGCTGCGGATGCGTCCGCTCGAGCTGGACCCGGTGGCCCGCCGGCTGTCCCGGGCGTACACGGTCCGCGACCTGCGCACGATCGCCCGGGCCCGCACCCCGCGGTCGGTCTTCGACTACGTGGACGGCGCCGCCGAGGCCGAGGTGTCGCTGCGCCGCGCGCGCCGGGTGCTGCGGGACGTCGAGTTCCGGCCGTCGGTGCTGCGCGACGTCGGCGAGGTCGACCTGTCGACGACCGTCCTCGGCCGCCGCGCGGCGGCCCCGTTCCTGTACGCCCCGACCGGCTTCACGCGGATGATGCAGCACGAGGGCGAGCGGGCCGTCGCCCGGTCCGCGGCCCGCACCGGCGTCCCGTACACGCTGTCGACGATGGGCACGACGTCGATCGAGGACCTGGCCGCCGCCGCGCCGGACGGCCGGAACTGGTTCGGGCTGTACGTGTGGAAGGACCGCGGCGCGTCCACCGAGCTGATGGCGCGCGCGAAGGCGGCCGGCTACGAGGCGCTGGTCATCACGGTCGACGTCCCGGTGGGCGGTGCGCGGCTGCGGGACAACCGGAACGGCTTCAGCATCCCGCCCGCGCTGTCGGTGAAGACGGTGGTCGACGGCGCGCTGCACCCGTCGTGGTGGCTGAACTTCCTCACCACCGAGCCGCTGCGGTTCGCGACGCTCGACTCCTGGCAGGGCACGATCGAGGAGCTCGCGGCGCACATGTTCGACCCGACGGTCGAGCTGGCCGACCTGGCGTGGGTGCGCGAGCACTGGGACGGCCCGCTGGTGGTGAAGGGCGTGCAGACCGTCGCCGACGCGGAGCGCGTGGTCGGGGCGGGTGCGGACGCCGTCGTGCTGTCGAACCACGGCGGGCGGCAGCTCGACCGGGCGCCGGTGCCGCTGACCCTGGTGCCCGACACCGTGCAGGCGCTCGGCGACCGGGCCGAGGTGTACGTCGACACGGGCTTCTCGAACGGGGCGGACGTCGTCGCGGCGGTGGCGCACGGCGCGCGGGCCGTGATGCTCGGCCGCGCCTACCTGTACGGCCTGATGGCGGGCGGCGAGCGGGGCGTCGACCGGGTCGGGACGATCCTGACCACCGAGATCGCCCGGACCCTGCGCCTGCTGGGCGTGCGGTCGCTGGCCGAGCTCACCCCCGAGCACGTGAGGCTGCCGTGACCGCGACCCGCACCCCGGTCGACCCCGGTCCCGCCGGCCCGGGCCCGAGCGCGCCGGACGCCGCCGCGCTCGCGGCCGTCCTCGCCGACCTGCGCGCCGCGCTGCCCGCCGAGGCGCTGGTCACCGACCCCGAGGCCCTGCGCGGCCGCGCCCAGGACGGCTCGGCGACCCCGCCGACCGGCGACCCGGTCGCCCTGGTGCAGCCGTCGACCACCGCCGAGGTGTCCGCCGTGCTCCGCGCCGCGCACGCGCACGGCGTCCCCGTGGTGCCGCAGGGCGCGCTCAGCGGGCTCGCCGGCGGGGCCAACGCGGTCCCGGGCGCGATCCTGCTGTCGACCGCCCGGATGGCGGAGATCCGCCGGATCGACCCGGTCGACCAGGTCGCCGTCGTCCAGCCGGGCGTGGTGACGAAGGACCTGGTCGACGCGGTGGCCGCGCGCGGGCTGTTCTACCCGCCGGACCCCGCGTCGTACGCGCAGAGCACCATCGGCGGCAACATCGCGACCAACGCCGGCGGGATGCGCTGCGTGAAGTACGGGGTCACCCGGGACTTCGTGCGGTCGCTGGAGGTGGTGCTGGCCGACGGGGAGGTCGTCCGGACGTCGCCGGAGACCGTCAAGGCCGTGGCCGGGCTCGACCTCACGGGCCTGGTCGTCGGGTCGGAGGGCACGCTCGCGGTCGTCACCGAGGCGACCCTGGGCCTGCTGCCGGCGCCGGGCCCGGACCGCGGCGTGTGCGCGACGTTCGCCACGGTCGCCGACGCGCTGGAGGCGGCGAACGCGATCATCGCGAGCCCGCACCGCCCGTCGACGCTCGAGCTGCTGGACGGCGTCGTGCTGGCGTCGCTGGTGGCCTACGACCCGGACGCCGGGCTGCCCGCGGGCGCGGAGGCGATGCTGCTGGCGATCACCGACGAGGCCGCCGGCGGCGTGGCGGACGTCGCGGCGTACGAGGCGATCGCGCGCGGGCACGGGGCGCTGACGGTCGACGTCGCGCACGACGAGGAGCGGCTGCACGCGCTGCTGCGCGCCCGGCGGGCGTTCAACCCGGCGATGCGCGCGGTCCGCGGCGGCAGCATCAACGAGGACGTCGCGGTGCCGCGCACCCGGCTGCCCGAGCTGCTGGAGCGGCTCGGCGACATCTCCGCGCAGGTCGGGCTGCCGATCGGCACCGGCGGGCACGTCGGCGACGGCAACCTGCACCCGGTGATCGCGTTCGACCCCGCCGACCCGGCGCAGGTCGCCGCGGCGGCGGAGGCGCACGCGCGGATCCTCGGCCTGGCGGTCGCCCTCGGAGGCACCGTCACGGGCGAGCACGGCATCGGCACGGAGAAGCGCGGCGCCCTGGCGGGCGAGCTCGGCGAGCGCGTCCTGGCGATCCAGCGCGGCATCAAGGCGGTCCTGGACCCCCGCGGCATCCTCAACCCGGGCAAGAAGCTCTGACCCGCCTCATCTGATCGCCGAGAGAGGACCGCCCGGTCGAGAGAGGACCGGAGACGGTCCTATCTCGCCGGGCAGGTCCTATCTCGGCGGACGCGGCGCCGCGTGTCAGCGGCGCAGCACGCGGCGGGCCAGGGTGTTGCCCAGGAGCTGGGCGAGCTGGACCATCACCACGATCACCGCGACGGCGGTCCACGTGACCACGTCGTTGAACCGCTGGTACCCGTAGACGATCGCGAAGTCGCCGAGGCCGCCGGCCCCGATCGCGCCCGCGACGGCCGTCATGTCGACGATGCCGACGAACAGGAACGTGAAGCCCAGGATGAGCGGGCCGAGCGTCTCGGGGACGATCACGGTCGCGATGATCCGCAGCGGCCCGGCGCCCATCGCGCGCGCGGCCTCGATCACGCCGGGGTCCAGCGCGACGAGGTTCTGCTCGACGATGCGCGAGGTCGCGAACGTCGCCATGATCGCGAGGGCCGGGATCGCCGCCTCGACGCCGTAGGACGCCCCGGTGAGCGCCTGGGTCAGCGGCCGGACCGCGGTGATGAAGATGATGAACGGGATCGGCCGGACGATGTTGACCAGCACGTTGAGCACCACGAACACCGGCCGGTTGGCCAGGATGTTGCCCGAGCGGGTCACGTAGAGCGCGATGCCGAGCAGCAGGCCGGCGAGGCCGCCGATCGCCAGGGCGGCGATCGCCATCTGCAGGGTCTCGCCGAGCGCCTGCCAGAGCTCGGGCCACAGGGAGACGCCGTTGGAGTTCACGCGCCCACCTCCTTCGTCGCGGGGCCGGCATCGTCGCCGTCGGGGGCGTGCTCGATCACCTCGGTGTGCGCGCGCAGGTCCGCGAGGAACGCGTCGATGGCGGCGTCCGGGCCCTCGAGCGCGAAGGTCAGCGAGCCGAGCGGGCGGGAGTTCACCTCGGTGATGCCGCCGAACACCACGTGCCCGTCGATCCCGTGGGCGCGCAGGCGCTCGGTGATGATGATGCCGGCGGTCGCCTCGCTCTCCCGGACCGCGATCGTGACGATCCGTCCGGTGTGCCGTTCGCGCAGCCGGGCGACCACGTCGGGCCGGGGGCGGTCGTGCAGCGCGGCGCCGATGAACCGGCGGGTGATCGGCTGGGAGGGCTCCGCGAACACGCGGTAGACGTCGCCCTCCTCGACCACCTTGCCGTGCTCCATGACCGCGACCTTGTTGCACAGGTACGAGACGACCGACATCTCGTGCGTGATGACGACGATCGTCACGCCGAGCTCCCGGTTGACCCGGCGGAGCAGGTCGAGCACGTCCTTGGTGGTCTCGGGGTCGAGGGCGCTGGTGGCCTCGTCGGCGAGCAGCAGGGCGGGCGACGTCGCGAGCGCCCGGGCGATGCCGACGCGCTGCTTCTGCCCGCCGGACAGCTGGTCGGGGTACTGCTTGGCCTTGTCGGACAGGCCGACGAACTCGAGCAGCTCGCGCACGCGGGCCTCCCGCTTGGCCTTGGGCCACTTCGCGACCCGCAGCGGGTACGCCACGTTCGCGGCGACCGTGCGCGACTTCAGCAGGTTGAACTGCTGGAAGATGAAGCCGATCCCGGCGCGCGCGGGGCGCAGGCCGCGCTCGGAGAGCCCGGTGAGCTCGGTGCCGTCGACCACCACCTGGCCGGAGGTCGGCGTCTCGAGCGCGTTGATCAGCCGGACCAGCGTGCTCTTGCCGGCGCCGGAGTAGCCGATCACGCCGAACACGTCGCCGCGCTCGATGTCGAGCGTGACGCCGTCGACGGCGCGGACGGGACCTGAGGTCCCGTCGAACACCTTCGACACGTCGCGCAGGGAGACCATCGCGGTCATCGGGTCACCGTCCTGGGGTGGGGGTCGCCCGCGGGTGCGGGTGGCGGGTGCCGGCGTCGCGCCGGCGGGCGGTCGTGCGCCGGGCGACCCGCGGGCCGCCCGGCGCACCGTGTGCGTCAGCCGGCGTCGCGGACCTGGTCCTCGAGCTCCGTGAGGCTGGTCTGCAGCTCCTCGGGGCTCAGGTCCTGCTCGACCGCGGTGCCCTGGTTCTCCTCCAGGAGCTGCCCGATGACCTCGTCGCGGTGGTAGATGTCGACGAGCTCCGCGTACACCGGGTTGTCGGCGTCCTCGGCCCGGGCGACCCAGATGTTCACGTACGGGCGGGCCGTGTCCGTGTCCTCGAGGTCGGAGTAGATCGCCGTGGTCGGGTCGATGCCCGCGTCCGCCGCGAAGTTGTTGTTGACGACCGCCGCGTCCAGGTCCTGGAGCTGGATCGCGGTCTGGTTGGCGTCGACGGGGACGACCGTGACCCGGGAGGCGGCCTGGTCGATCTCGGCCGGGGTGGACAGCGCGTTGCCGCCGTCCTTCAGCGAGATGAGGCCGGCCGACTGCAGCACGAGCAGCGCGCGCGCCTGGTTGGTCGGGTCGTTCGGGATCGCGACCTCGCCGCCGTCCGGGATCTCGTCCGGCGAGGCGTAGCCCTTGGTCGTGTAGAGGCCGAGCTGGTAGATGACGGTCGCGCCGATGGGCGCGAGGTCGTCGTCGGCGCTGACGTTGTAGTTCGCCAGGAACAGCAGGTGCTGGAACTGGTTCAGCTCCAGCTGGCCCTCGCTGAGCACGGTGTTCGGCTGCTGGTAGTCGGTGAAGTTCACCAGCTCGACGTCGATGCCCTCCTCGGCCGCCAGGTCGGTGAAGGTCGTCCAGTAGGCCTTCGACTTGTCGGTCACGCCGACGCGCACGGTCACCGGGTTGTCCGGGTCCGCGGTGGTCGGGGCGGCCGCGGGCTCGCCGCCGGAGCAGGCGGCCAGGGCGCCCACGGCGAGGGCGGCGAGGGCGGCGGTCAGTCTGCGCTTCATGGTGGTGCTGCCTTCCGGTGGATCTGGGCGGGGGGCTCGGCTCGTGGCGGGCCCCCGCGCGGGCCGGTGGCCGGGCCCGCGGGGCGGTGGCGTGCGGCCAGGCCGCGGCGCCGGGGTGGGCTGTCCGGCGGCGGGCCCCCGGGCCGGACGGCGCGGGGCCGTCGGCGTCAGGGCCGGGAGGTGGGGTCCGGCCGGGCCGGTCCGCTCGTCAGGAGCGTCGGGCCGGACGGGACGTCCGCCGCGGGAGAGCCGTGCTGCGAGGGTGCAGCGTCAGCACATTCGCTGGCGACAGCACATGAGCCCGCAGGACGCCCCGGCCATGGCGCGCATCGGCTGCGCGCGGCGCTCGGAAGCGGCGTGGGTGCTCACGTGCTCGACTCCTGTCCCTGGGTGGGGGCGGACGCGGGCGACCCTAGCACCCGCCGGGAGCGCCGCGTCCGCGGGTCTCACGGCACCCGGGTGCCGTGAGATGACGGTGCCACCGGCGCCCCGGTCCCGCCACCGAGCGGGGGTGCGGACCGCCCGGGAGGCTGCTCGCGCGCCGACGGCGCCGACCCCGTCGCGGGGCCGGCGCCGTCGGTCGGGCGCGGTGCTCAGGCGTTCTCGCGGACCAGGTCCTCGAGGTCGGCCAGGTCGGCCTGGAGCTCCTCGGCCGGCACGTCCTCGACCACCGCGGTGCCGCCGTTCTCCTCCACCAGCTGGTCGGTGACCTCGGGCGAGTGGTAGATCTCGATGAGCTGCTGGAACACCGGGTTGTCGGCGTCCTCGGCCCGGGCCACCCACAGGTTGAGGTACGGCCGCGCGGTGTCGGTGTCCTCGAGGTCGGAGTAGATCGCCGTGGTGGGGTCGATGCCCGCGTCGGTCGCGAAGTTGTTGTTGATGATCGCGCCGTCCAGGCTCTGCAGCTGCACGGCGGTCTGGTTGGCGTCCACCGGGACGACCTTGACCTTCGACGCGGCCTCGTCGACCTCGGCCGGCGTGGAGAACGCGTTGCCGCCGTCGACCAGGGAGATCAGGCCGGCCGACTGGAGCACCAGCAGGGCGCGCGCCTGGTTGACCACGTCGTTCGGGATGGCGATCTCGGCGCCGGCCGGGACGTCCTCCGGCGTCGCGTAGCCCTTGGTCGTGTACAGACCGAGCTGGTAGATCGCGGTCGAGCCGATCGGCTGCAGGTCGTCGTCGGAGTTCACGTTGTAGTTGGCCAGGTACAGCAGGTGCTGGAACTGGTTGAGCTCCAGGTCGCCCGAGCTGAGGATCGGGTTCGGCTGCGTGTAGTCGGTGAAGTTCACCAGCTCCACGTCGATGCCCTCGTCCGCGGCCAGGTCGGTGAACGTCGTCCAGTACTCCTGGGCCTTGTCGGTGACGCCGACGCGGACCGTGACGCGGTTGTCCGCGTCGGCGGTCGCGGTGGCCCCGGCCGAGCTCTCGCCGCCGCCGGACGCGCAGGCGGCGAGCGACGCGGTGGCGGCGATCGCGGCGATCCAGGCGGTCAGTCTGCGCTTCATGGGGGTGTGCCTCTCGGGTGGGCCCGGCGGGGGACGTGCCGGGTCGGGGGTGCTGCGGGGGTCGGGGGTGGTGCGGGGTGCGCGCGGGGCTCGCGGCCGGTCGTGCGGCGGGCGCTGCTCACCGGCGGCGGCCGGCGGGGCGCGGAGCGGGGTGGTGCGGCGCGGTGCGCGGGGCCGGCGCGGGACGCGCGGCGCGGCCGGGACGGGCCCGGGTGGCGGCCGGTCGGCCGCCGGTGCCGCTCGCGGTCAGGCCGTGGCGGTACAGCGACAGGCGACCGCCTGCGCGCCGGCGCACATGGAGGGGCGGCAGGTGGTCGTGGCGTGCTCGCGCATCGTGCTGCCTCCTCCTCGGGCGTCCGGGGCGGACCGGGGGCGGTCCGCGATGGCGGCAACGTAGCGAGCCGTCTCGCGAGATGGAACTTCGCGTCCGGCATGTGGGACGCGGTGACGCGTGCGTGACGCGTCAGGCGCCGCGGGCGCCGGCGGCCGCCCCCCGGGCTGCAGCGGGCGGGCTGCAGCGTGCGGGCTACAGCGGGCGGGGTGCGGCCGGGCGGCCCGGCGCCACGGGGTCGAGGACCGCCTGCGCGCGCGCGCGGGCCTCGGCGCGGATCTGCTGCTCCGAGGTCGCCCCCGGTGGCGTCGCGTCGTGCGCGGCTGCGTCGCGTCGGGCGCGCTCGTGCGCGTACCGGGCGCGCTCACCGGTGACGCGGAGCAGCGCGTCCGGCGCCGGCGGGGCGGGCCAGAGCTGGAGGAGGTACCGGTCCAGCTCCGGGTCGCCCGGTCCCCGGGTGCCGTCGTACGCGGCGTCGACACCGGTCGCGCAGCACCGCACCCGCAGGTCGACGTCCCGCGGCAGGTCGATGCCGATCCGGTCGTCGGCGGTCGCGAGCGCGTACGCCGCGTCCTCGGTCCGGAACGAGGTCTCGACGACCTCCTCCCACACCGGCGCGACGTCGGGCGCGGTGTCGTGCAGCTCGATCCGCACGGGCACCTCGCCGAGGTGCAGGGCGGTCGTCAGCGACAGGGCGCCCGGGTCCCCTGCGCCGAGCAGCCCGATGCGCATCCCCGCCCACGACGCGCGCAGGTCGAGGTCCTCGTCGTCCTCCGGGACCACGAACACCCAGCAGTGGTCGACGCGGACCTCCTGGTCGAGCAGCACCCGCACGTCGTGCCCCCTCCGGTCGGCCGTCGGCCCAGCATCCCGCCCGGCATCCGCCACGGGCGGGGCGTCGTGGCCGGTTCACCCGTTCGGTGGCGTCGGGTGCGGTCCCGCGCCGTCCCCAGGGGGCGTCGGGCGGGTCCCGGGATGTCGCCCGTCCCCTCTAGAGTTCTGGGGTGACGACAGCCCTGTACCGCCGCTACCGGCCCGAGACCTTCGCGGAGGTCGTCGGCCAGGACCACGTCACCGCGCCGCTCCGGCAGGCGCTGCGC
>NZ_DASQCJ010000009.1:0-2726 GCF_035634735.1 Cellulomonas sp. | reverse complement strand
GTCGTCGGCGTCTCCACCGCGCTGATCATCATCTTCCTGCTGACGAACCTGGTCGTGGACCTGCTGTCGTCGGTGCTCGACCCGAGGATCCGCCATGAGTGACACCCTCACCGCCACCGCGGCCACCGAGGTCGACGCGGATGCCCCCGCCGCCCCGCGCGGGGTGTGGCGCACGCTGCGCCGCCGCCCGCTGTTCTGGCTCTGCGCGGGGGTGCTCGGCGTGCTGCTGCTGATCGCGGTCGCCCCGTCGTGGTTCGCCGGCTGGTTCGGCCAGCCCGACCCCCGCGCGTGCAACCTGTCCGACAGCGCGCTGCGCCCGGGCGGCGACCACGTGTTCGGCACCGACGTGCAGGGCTGCGACGTGTACGCGAACGTCATCTACGGCACCCAGGCGTCGCTCACCGTCGGCGTGCTCGCCACCGCGGTGGCGCTGCTGGTCGCCCTGGTGGTCGGCACCGCGGCGGGGTTCTACGGCGGCCTCGCCGACCGGTTGATCGCCCGGCTGACCGACGTGTTCCTCGGTTTCCCGTTCCTGCTCGGGGCGGTCGTCGTGCTCACCTCGATCGGCACCCGGTCCGCGGTCACCGTCGCCCTGGTGCTCGCGCTGTTCTCCTGGCCGACCATGGCCCGGCTGGTCCGCGGCTCGGTCCGCTCGGTCCGGGACGCCCCGTACGTCGAGGCCGCCAAGGCCATGGGCCTGCGGGACCGGCGGATCATCGCCCGGTACGTGCTGCCCAACTCGATCGGCCCGGTGCTCGCCGTGGCGACCACGATGGTCGGCGGCGTCATCGTCTCCGAGTCGACGCTGACCTTCCTCGGCCTGGGCCTGCGCGCGCCGTCGATCTCCTGGGGGCTGCAGCTGTCCAGCGCGCAGACCTACTTCCAGACGTCCCCGCACATGCTGCTGTTCCCGAGCATCTTCCTGACCGTCACCGTCCTGGCGATGATCACCCTCGGCGACGTCCTGCGGGACGTCCTCGACCCGAAGGGGCGCGGCTGACCGCGCCGCGCACCGCCCGCACCGAGCACCACCCCGCACCGTCCCGAGAGGCCCACCGCATGTCCGACACGACCGCCACCCTCCGCGCCGCCGCCCCGTACCTCGCGTCGTGGGTCGACCTCCAGGGCGCGTTCCGCCGCGCCGTCGGCGTCCAGGTGGCGATCCGGTCCGGCGACGAGGTGGTGCTCGACCACGCGTGGGGCACGGCCGACGTCGCCACGGGTGAGCCGCTGCGCACCGACCACCTGTTCCGGATCGCCTCGCACTCCAAGTCGTTCACGGCGACCGCCGTCATGCGGCTGGTCGAGGCGGGCCGGCTGCGGCTGGACGACACCGTGGGGGCGCACGTCCCGGGGCTCGCGTCCTCGCCGCTCGCGAGCCGCACCGTGCGCGAGCTGCTCGGCCACCAGGCCGGCGTCATCCGGGACGGCGAGCGGGGCGACTTCTGGCAGCTCGACGGCCCGTTCCCGGACGAGGGGACGCTGGTGACGGAGCTGCTGGAGGCCGGCGAGGTCTACGGGCCGAACGAGCACTTCAAGTACTCCAACTACGGGTACGGCATCCTCGGGCTGGTCGTGGAGTCCGTGACCGGCGAGCCGTTCCGCGATCACCTGCGGTCCGCCGTCCTCGACCCGCTCGGCATGGCCGACACCGGCGCCGAGTACGACGAGGGGCTCGCCGACCGGTACGCCGCCGGCCACACCGCCCTGCTCGACGCGGACGACCGCCGCGAGACCATCGAGCACGTCGACACCCGCGCGCTCGCCGCCGCCACCGGCTTCTACTCCACCGCCCGGGACATGACCGCGTTCGGGGCCGCGCACTTCTACGGCGACGAGTCCCTGCTGTCGGACGCGGGCAAGCGGCTGCTGCACCGGCAGGAGTCGGTGGTGAAGGTGCACGGCAAGGAGGTCGGCCGGTACGGCATCGGCCTGGACCTGCACACGATCGGCGACCGCGAGGTCGTCGGGCACTCGGGCGGCTACCCGGGGCACATCACCCGGACCTACATCGACCCGGAGCAGCGGCTGGTCGTCAGCGTCCTCACCAACGCGATCGACGGCCCGGCCGACGCGATCGCGGTCGGCCTGATCAAGCTGGTCGACCTGGCGCTCAACCCGCCCGCCGACGCGCCCGAGCCCGCCGCCGACGCCCGGCCGCTCGCCGAGTACACCGGCCGGTTCGGCGCCCTGTGGGGGATCACGGACATCGCCGAGCTCGGCGGCCGGCTCCTGTGGCTGCACCCCGCCGCGCCGGACCCGGTCGCCGCCTACGACGAGCTGCACGTCCGCGGCCGCGACCTGCTGGGCACCACCCGGCAGCCGGGCTTCGGGTCGGCCGGCGAGGACGTCGTCGTGGAGCGCGCGGAGGACGGCGCGATCGCCGCCGTGCGCAACGGGATGACCTCCTGGCCGCTCGACGAGTTCCGCCGCCGGCGCACCGGCATGACGCGCCGCCGGGACGCCGGTGCGGACGTCCTGGCGTCCCTAGGCTGACCGGCATGACCAGCGACGACGCAGCACCGGCCGCCGACCTGACGATGACGCCGGAGCAGCTGGCGTGGATCGAGCAGTTCGCGCTCACCTGGGAGGGCACGAACAGCGCCCGCATGGAGGGCCGCGTGGTCGGGCTGCTGATGATCGCCGACCGCCCGTACCTGTCGTCCCAGCAGATCGCGCAGCTGCTCACCGCGAGCGCCGGGGCCGTGTCCACCGCGACCCGGCGG
>NZ_DASQCJ010000008.1:0-8990 GCF_035634735.1 Cellulomonas sp. | reverse complement strand
CCGCCGTCGACCTGGAACCAGCCGTCCGGCATCGGCTTCAGGCCGGCGTCGTCGTCGGAGTCGGAGTCGTCCGAGTCGTCGGAGTCACCGGGGGTCGTCGGGGCGATCGTGTTCCAGGCGACGAGCGTGCCGCCGCCGCGGGTGCCGCCGTCGGGCGAGGTCGGGTCGGCGACCAGGTAGATCACCCGGTTGAGCGAGGTGGGCGTGTACGTCGTGCCCTCGCCGACGACCGGGCCGTCCCAGTCGTCGAGCCGCCACTCGTAGGTGAAGGTGGTGCCGGCCATCCAGTTGGTGGTCGGGCGCACGGAGATCGGCGTGCCGACGACGGCGACCGGGTCGCCCCACGCGTCGGTGGTCGTCCCGGAGAAGACGAAGTCGGTCCACTCGTCCGGCGCCTCGACGCGGTCGTCCACCTGCGGGTCGCTGTCGACCGGGGTGGTCTCGACCGGCGTGGTCGGCTGCGGGGTGACGGGGCCGGCGGCGGGTGCCTCGGCGAGCACGACGCCGAGGTTCTCCTCGAGGACGGTGCTGTGCTGCTCGTCGGCGAAGGCGAGGACCGTCAGCTTGAGCTGCTTGCCGAGGTCGGCGGACGTCGGGGTGAACTGGGCGGAGGCCCCGCGCCAGCCGTTGTCCGTGCGCCAGTCCCAGAAGTACTCGGTGTCGGCCGGTACCGGCTCGGTGCGCTCGAGCGTCAGCGTCTGGCCGACGACGACGACGCGGTTGCCCTGCTGGTCGAGCGAGTAGCCGGAGACGCGGAAGCCGCCGGCGGAGAACGACGGGCCGGAGTCGGCGGAGCCCTGGTCGGTGTCCGGGACGTCCTGCTCCGGCGTGGTCGTGCCGGTGGAGGGCTGGTCGACGACCGGGGTGGTGTCGGCCGGGACGTCGCTGTCGGACGCGTCGCCCTGCGCCGGGGTGTCCGGCGTCGGCGAGGTGTCCTCCTCGGAGCCCGACCCGGTCGTGACCGGCGAGGGCTCGACCGGCGTGGACTCCGTCGGCGTGGACTCCGTCGGCGTGGACTCGGTCGGCGTGGACGAGCCCTGCTCCTGGGTGTCCGGCTGCGGCTGCGGGTCGGCGGGCTGCTGCGGGTCCGCGACCGGCTGGACGTCGACGACGTCGGTCGGGTCGGTCTCGCCGTCGTCGGCGACCGCGGCCCCCGCCGGGATCAGCATCGCCGCGACGACCGCGGCGGTCGCGAGGGCGACGGGACGCCTCATGCGCCCGGATCGCGTGCGCGAAGTGTGCACTGGGTTCTCCCCCTGTCGGACGGGGGCGACCCCCGTGCTCGTGGAACGGGGGCCTCATCGGCGGTCCGGGGGGCCGCTGCAGGAGAACTGAGGGACGGCGTCGCGCAGGGGGGTGCTGGCACCCACCGCGGTGCCGGTGCCCTGGTGGTGCGCCTGCCCGCGCGGCCGGGGAGGGCCCGACGTACCGTGAGGTGATGGCGATCGGAGACGACTCCGGCCTCGACGACGGCCGGGTGCTGGTGCGCGGGGACCTCGTGGTCGAGGTGCCCACGCGGTGCGTGCGCGTCGCGGACCGCCCGGTCCCGCTGACCCGGAGCGAGTTCGAGATCCTGGTGGCGCTCGCGGAGCGCGCCGGTCAGCCGGTGTCCAAGGACGAGCTCGCGGTGGCGGTCGCGGTGCACGGGCCGCACGCGGTGCCGACGCCGACCGACGCGGACCGGCGCAGCATCGAGGTGCACATGGCGAACCTGCGCCGGAAGCTCGCCGAGGGGTCGGGGGACCGGACCGCGATCAGCACCGTGCGCGGGCTGGGCTACCGGCTCGCGCCGGAGGTCCGGGTCCCGGACCAGCGCGACGGCACCACGGGCTGAGCCGCGTCGCCGCCGCGCCGGACCGGGCGCGGGTCGGTCGGGGTCAGCGTGTCGCCGCGGCGAGCGCCGCGCGGAGCCCCTCGGCGTCGAGCTCGGCGCCGTACGCGGGCGTGTCGCGCTGGAACCGCCAGCCCTCGGCCAGCGGGCCGGCGTCGACGACGTCGAAGCCCCACCGGTCGATGAGCGCGGTGACCTCGGCCTTGGCGTCCGCGTCGTCGCCGGCGATGGCCAGCGCGCGGCGGCCGGGGGTGCCGGCGGGGGTCCCCTTCGACGTCAGGTCGGCGGCGGTGATGTGGTTGAACGCCTTGACGACCCGGGCGCCGCCGAGGTGGTCGGCCAGGAGCTCGGCGCTGGTGGTCGTGCCCTCGTCGAGCGCGGCCACGTGGCCGTCGCGCTCCCAGTAGTAGTTGTTGGTGTCGATGACGACCTTGCCGGCCAGCGGCTCGGCGGGCACCTGCGCGTAGGCGTGGAACGGCACGGTGACGACGACGACGTCGCCGTCCGTCGCGGCCTCCTCGGCGGTGCCGGCACGCGCGCCGTCGCCGAGGTCGGACACCAGGTCCACGAGCGTGTGCGGACCGCGCGAGTTGCTGAGGACGGGCGTCTGCCCGTGCTGGACGGCCAGGCGGGCGAGCGCGCCGCCGATGTGGCCGGCGCCGATGAATCCGATCGTGGTCATGCCGGGGCAACACCGCCGTGCCCCGCCGTTGTTCCTGGTCACGCGACCCGGTTCCGCCGTGGGGAAAAACCGTTGGTGCGCGGGGCGGGGCGGACGTACGGTCGAGGCACACGGGAAGGAGGTGGTCCGAGACATGAAGTCTTCTTGGACGCGTGAGGTGACTGCCCGCTAGTCGCGGACAGCAGTGTTCGGACGGATTGCGATCCGTTCGCCGCGCCGCCGGTCCGACCGGCGACCGCGACGGGCGAATCCCCGCAGTCACCGCAGCCCGTGGGAGCCGCGAGCTCGTCCTTCGCGGCAGGGCCCTCCAGCAGGAGGCCCGGCCCACGGGCTGTTCCCTGCCCGGGCGCGGACGCCCGGGATGCCCCGACGCCCGGCGCCCGGGCTCAGGCGGCCCCGAGCCGCGCCAGCAGCCCCGCGCGCACCCCGGGCCACTCGTCCGGCAGGATCGAGAAGTACACGGTGTCGCCCCGGGAGCCGTCCGGCGCGAGCCGGTGGTTCCGCAGCACGCCCTCGGGCACGGCGCCGAGCCGGGTGATCGCCGCGACGGAGCGGGTGTTCCGGGTGTCGGCCCGCAGCGCGACCCGCGCGCAGCACCAGACGTCGAAGGCGTGCTCGAGCATGAGCAGCTTGCAGGCCGGGTTGTTCGACGTGCCCCACCAGCGCGGCGCGAAGAAGGTGTGCCCGATCTCGACCCGGGGCACCCGCAGGTCGCGGTCGTAGAACGACGTGCTGCCCCGGACCTCGCCGGTGGCGGCGTCGAGCGCGGCGAACGCCAGCCGGCCCGGCGCGTCGCGGGCGCGCCCGATCTCGGCGCGCCAGCCGTCGACGCCCGCGGGCAGCGCGGAGGACATCCCGGCCCACACCCGCGCGTCGACGAACGCGGCGAGCGCCTCGGCGTGCGGGAGGTCGAGCGGGACGAGGCGGGCGCCGTGGCCCTCGAGGGTGACGTCGTGCAGCACGCGGCGAGCATGCCGCACGCGACCCCTTGCCGTCGATGGCTAATGGCATTAGCCTGTGGGCTATGGACAACAACGACGCACGACGCACGCTGCACCTGCCGCGGCCCGAGGGGAGGGTCGCCTACGACGACGCCGGCGCCGGGCCGCTCGTCGTGATGGTCCCCGGGATGGGCGACCTGCGGTCCACCTACGACGAGCTCCGCGCCGCCCTGCTCACCGCCGGCTACCGGGTCGTGACGACCGACCTCCGCGGGCACGGCGACTCCGACGCCACCTTCGGCACGCACGGCGACGAGGCGACCGCCGGGGACGTGGCCGCGCTGGTCGAGCACCTGGCCGCCGGGCCCCCGGTGCTGGTCGGCAACTCGATGGGCTCCTCGGCGGTGGCGGTCGTCGCGGCCGACCGGCCGGAGCTGGTCCGCGGCCTGGTGCTGCTGGCGCCGTTCCTCCGCGACCCGCAGCTCCCCGGCGCGGTCCGCGCGCTGATGCCGGTGGTCTACCGGGCGATGCTCGCGGCCCCGTGGGGCGCCGCCGCCTGGGCCGGCTACTACCGGTCGCTCAACAAGGGCACCCGGTCGCCGCGGCTCGACGAGCACGCCGCCGCGATCCGGGCGAGCCTGCGCCGCCCCGGCTACCTGCGGCAGTTCCGGGACCTGACGCTCGCGCTCACCCACGCGCCGGTCGAGGCCCGCGTGCCGCGCATCCAGGCGCCCGCGCTCGCGGTGGTCGGCGCGCTCGACCCCGACTGGAAGGACCCCGCGGCCGAGCTCGCGTGGATCCGGGACGCGATCGGCGCCCGCGCGGTGCTGGTGGCGGACGCCGGGCACTACCCGCAGCACCAGACCCCCGGGGTCGTGGCCGAGGCGGTGCTGGGCCTGCTCGCGGAGGTCGCGCCGGCGGCGCCCGCCGCTCCCGCCGCCCCCGCCGCTCCCGCCGCCCCCGCCGCGCCGACGGACCGGGGCGCCGGTGCCTAGGACCGGGCTGTCCCGCGAGGCGGTCGTGCGGATCGCGCTCGACGTGGTGGACGCGGGCGGGCCCACCGGGTTCGCCGACCTGACGCTCGCGAAGGTCGCCGCCGAGGCCGGGGTGGCGACGCCGAGCCTGTACAAGCACGTGGGCTCGCTGGCCGCGCTCCGCCGGGAGGTCGCCGTCCTGACGGTGCAGGACCTCACCGCGCGGCTGGTCGACTCCACCGTCGGCCGCTCCGGTCCCGACGCCGTGCGGGCGCTCGCCGGCGCCATGCGGGGCTACGCGCACGCCCACCCGGGCCGGTACGCCGCGGTCCAGGTCGCGCCCGACCCGGACGACCCCGAGGCGGCCGCGCTGGCCGCGGCCGCCGGGCGCACGGTCGAGGTGATCGCGGCCGCGCTGCGCGGGTTCGACCTGCCCGAGGAGCGGTCGGTCGACGCCGTCCGGGCGATCCGGGCCGGCGTGCACGGCTACGTGACGCTCGAGCTCGGCGGCGGCTTCCGGCTGCCGCAGGACCGCGACCGCAGCTTCGACGTGCTGGTCGGGATGCTGGTGACCGGCGTGGCCGCGCTCGCGGCCGGCGACGCCGGGGCGGCGGGCTGATCCGGCCACCCGCCCGCGTCTAGGGTGGGCGCGTGGCCGAGCTGAAGACACCCCGGGAGATCGAGGCGATGCGGGCGGCGGGCGCCTTCGTGGCCCGCGTGCTGAGCAGCCTGCAGGACGTCGCCCGGGTGGGCATGACGCTGAAGGAGCTCGACGCGCACGCGCACCGCCTGATCGACGACGCCGGCGCGCACTCGGTCTACCTCGGCTACCACCCGTCGTTCGGCGCGATGCCGTACCCGGGCGTGCTGTGCACCAGCGTCAACGACGCGGCGCTGCACGGCCTGCCGTCGGAGCAGGTGCTCGCGGACGGCGACGTGCTGAGCATCGACTTCGCGGCCCAGGTGAACGGGTGGGTCGCGGACTCCGCCCTGACGTTCCAGCTCGGCACGCCGGACCCCGACTCCCAGCGGCTGATCCGGGTGACGGAGGAGGCGCTCGCGGCCGGCATCGCGCAGGCGCGGCCGGGCAACCGCATGGGCGACATCTCCGCGGCGATCGGCGAGGTCGGCCGCGCGGCGGGCCTGGGGATCAACGCCGACTTCGGCGGCCACGGCGTCGGGCGGACGATGCACGAGGACCCGCACGTGCCGAACCTCGGCCGGCGCGGGACCGGCATCAAGCTCAAGGCCGGCCTGGTCATCGCGATCGAGCCGTGGTTCATGGCCGGCGGCGACGGCTACGTGATCGACCCCGACGGCTGGACGATCCGCACCGCCGACGGCTCCCGGGCCGCGCACGCGGAGCACACGGTGGCGATCACCGCCGACGGGCCGCTGGTGCTCACGGCCCGCAAGGGCTGACCGGCGGCGGGCGGCCCCGCCGCGCCGCAGCGCCGCCGGCGCCCGCAGAGCCCCGCCGCCGAGCCGACGCGCGGCCGACGCCCCGCGTTCACCGCGCGGTCGCCCCCCGGCCAGCGCCGTCGGCGACCGTGAGGCGGACGCCCGTCGCGGTCGCACGGACGCCTGGACGGGCGGGGGCGGCGCACGCTCGGGGGAGGTCGGGCGCCGCCCCCGCCTCTCCGCCGGCCCTCCACGGCGAGATAGGACGGCCGCGTCGAGATAGGACCCGGCACGGCCCTATCTCGCTGGGCAGGCCCTATCTCGGCGTGGGAGAGCGACGCCGCCGGGTCACGCGCGCAGGTGCGCCCACTCCCCGGGGTTGACGGTGAGCCACTCGCCGAGGGACTGGGCCGGGCGGCCGGACAGCCGGCGCACGATGGGCGACGGGGTGGCGAGCTCGCCCGCGGCGATCGCCGTGTACGACGAGACCCAGCCGTCCACCTCCCACGGCTCGGCGGCGTAGCCCGCGCGGGACGCGTACGCCTCCTCGATGGTCTCCGGGTGGTACGTGATCGCGCGGCCGGTCGCGGAGGACAGCACCTGCGCGGCCTCGGCGAGGGTGTACCCGCTGGGGCCGGTGACGTCGTAGACCGCGCCGTCGTGCGCGTGCTCGCGCTCGTCGAGCAGCACCGCCGTCGCCACGTCCGCGACGTCGTCGTGCGCCACCGCCGCGACCAGGCCGTCGCCCGCGGGCCCGCGGATGACGCCGTCCTCGCCCACGAACCGCACGATCGCGTCGTGGTACAGGCAGTCCCGTAGGAAGGTGAACCGCAGGCCCGAGGCGCGGACGTGCTCCTCGGTGGCCCAGTGGTCCCGGGCGAAGGTGAACGTCGCGTCGGGGGCGGCACCCATGAACGACAGGTAGACCACGCGCTCGACGCCCGCGTCGACCGCCGCGTCCACGGCGGCCCGGTGCTCGGCGACCCTGTCGGCGGACTCGCGGCCGGAGACGAGGAACACCGTGCGCGCGCCCGCGAACGCCGCCCGCATCGACGCCACGTCGCGGTAGCCGGGGCTCAGCGCGACCTCCGTCTCCGTGCCGGGGATCGACGGGGCGCGGTCGGCGGAGCGGACGACCAGGCGCTGGTGCGCGCCCTCCGCGGCCAGCCGGACGGCGAGCCGCCGGCCCACCCGGCCCGAGGCGCCGGTCACCACGATCAGGTCGTCGTCCATGCGTCTCCTCCGCACCGGTCGGGCCCGCGGGGCGCGGGTGCCCGGCTGGCAGCGACGGTAGCGGGACCGGGGCGCGTCGGCGACGGGGACCGACCGGAACCCTCACGTTGCGTGAGAGTACGATCCGTCTGCCTCCCCACCGACCCGGAACGGATCCCGCGTGCCCGCGACCCCCCAGCCCGCCCCCGCGCAGCCCGACGGCGCGCACCCCGCCGTCCCCGAGGCGGACGCCTCCTGGTCGGTGCGCACGGCGCTGCGCTCGCCGGCCCGGCTGCGCACCGAGGTGCTGGGCGGCCTCGTGGTGGCCCTGGCGCTGATCCCGGAGGCGATCTCGTTCTCCATCGTCGCCGGCGTCGACCCGCGGGTCGGGCTCTTCTCGTCGTTCGTCATGGCGGTGTCGCTGGCGTTCCTCGGCGGCCGGCCGGCGATGATCTCCGCCGCCACCGGGGCGGTCGCGCTGGTGGTCGCGCCGGTCGTGCGGGACCACGGCGTCCAGTACCTGCTGGCGACGGTGGTCCTCGGCGGCGTGGTCCAGGTGGCGCTGGGCCTGGCCGGCGTCGCCCGGCTCATGCGGTTCATCCCGCGGTCGGTGATGGTCGGGTTCGTCAACGCGCTGGCGATCCTCGTCCTCGTCGCGCAGCTGCCGCACCTGGTCGACGTGCCGTGGGTGGTCTACCCGCTGGTCGTGGCCGGGATCGCGATCATCGCGCTGCTGCCGCGGCTCACGACCGTCGTGCCGGCGCCGCTGGTGGCGATCGTGCTGCTGACCGTCGTGACCGTGGTCGCCGGGCTGGCGGTCCCGCGGGTGCGGGACCAGGGCGAGCTGCCGGACAGCCTGCCGTCGTTCCTGCTCCCCGACGTCCCGCTGAGCCTCGAGACGCTGCGGATCATCGCGCCGTACGCCGTCGGGCTCGCGCTGGTCGGGCTGCTCGAGTCGCTGATGACCGCCAAGCTCGTCGACGACGTCACCGACACGCACTCGGACAAGACCCGCGAGGCCTGGGGCCAGGGCGCCGCGAACGTGCTGTCCGGCCTGTTCGGCGGCATGGGCGGCTGCGCGATGATCGGGCAGACGATGATCAACGTGAAGGTCTCGGGCGCCCGCACCCGGGTCTCGACGTTCCTGGCCGGCGCGTTCCTGCTGGTCCTGGTGGTGGTGCTCGGTGACGTGGTCGGCGCGATCCCGATGGCCGCGCTGGTGGCCGTCATGGTGATGGTGTGCGTCGCGACGTTCGACTGGCACTCCGTGCGGCCGTCGACGCTGCGCCGGATGCCGCTGAGCGAGACCGCGGTGATGCTCGTGACCGTGGCGGTCACGGTCGCCACGCACAACCTCGCGTACGGCGTGGTGTCGGGGGTCCTGGTCGCGACGGTGCTGTTCGCGCGCCGGGTGGCCCACCTGACGACCGTGACCCGGCTCGACGCGGGCGAGGACCCCGGCGTGCGCCGGTACGCGGTGTCCGGGGCGCTGTTCTTCGCGTCGTCCAACGACCTCGTCTACCAGTTCGACTACGACGGCGACCCCGCGCGGGTGGTGATCGACCTGGCGGACGCGCACGTGTGGGACGCGTCGACGGCGGCGGCGCTGGACGCGATCGTCACCAAGTACGCGGCGAAGGGGAAGGCGGCCGAGGTGGTCGGGCTGAACGCGGACAGCGCGCGGCGGCTGGGGCGGCTGGCGGAGGCGCTCGGCAGCGGCGGGCACTGAGGGCGGCGGGGCGGGGGCACCGGCCCGGGTGCCAGGATGGACGCCGGACCCGACGACCCCTGGGAGGAGCCGGCGTGACGGACGACCGCTACCGCGTGATGACGGTGTGCACCGGCAACATCTGCCGGTCCCCGATGGCCGAGGTGGTGCTGCGCGCCCGCCTGGAGGACGCGGGGCTCGGCGACCGGGTCCTCGTCGACTCCACCGGGGTCAGCGACGA
>NZ_DASQCJ010000007.1:0-5874 GCF_035634735.1 Cellulomonas sp. | reverse complement strand
CCCCGGCGGACGGGATCGGCATGAGGGGCCGGCTGGCCGGGCCGGGCGAGGGCGGCGGGTTCGGGACGGCCCCGGCCCGGGACCGGCGCGTGACCGCGACGCGGCGCGCGGGACGTCCGGGCGACGACCCGCGCCCAGCCGCCGGGCCCGTCGCGACCGCCGTCGCGGTACCGGTCGCCGCCCAGGCGGCGTGCGGCCCGGTCCTGCTCGTGCTGACCCCGGCGGTGCCCGCCTACGCCGTGCTGGCGAACGTCGCCGCCGCCCCCGCGGTCGCTCCGGCGACGGTCGGCGGCCTGCTCGCCGCGCTGCTGGGCTGGTGGCCGGCGGCCGCCGCGTGGTGCGCGCAGGCGGCGGGGGCGGCGTGCTGGTGGATCGCCGCCGTCGCCCGGGGCGCCGCGGGACTGCCCGGCGCCCAGGTCGCCTGGGCGGGCGGACCGCTCGGGCAGGTGCTGCTCGCGTGCGCGTGCGGGGCCGCGCTCGTCCTGGTGCTCCGGTGTCGGCGGGCCGTGGGACCCTAGGCGGGTGCCTGCCTCCACCTCCGCCGCGCGCCGACCCGCCCGGGGCGGCGGCCGTGGGTCGTCCGCCCCCGCCGGCCTCGCGTGGGACGAGGTGGGGCTCGCCCCCGTCGTCCTGATCACGGGCCCGGAGGAGCTGCTGGCGGAGCGCGCCGCGGACCGGCTGGTCGGCCTCGCGCGGGAGCGGGACGCGGAGGTGGAGGTCACCCGCGTCGACGGCTCGGCGTACGGGGTGGGGGAGCTCACGCTCGCCACCAGCCCGTCGCTGTTCGCCGAGGACCGCGTCGTCGTGGTCGAGAACGTCGAGAAGGGCACCGACGACCTGATCCTGGAGGCCACCGCGTACGTCGCGGCGCCGCAGGAGGACGTGGTCCTCGTGCTCCGGCACGGCGGCGGTCAGCGCGGCAAGCGGCTGCTCGACGCCGTCCGCGCCGCGGGCCACCCCGTCGCGGTGTGCGAGGCGATTAAGCGCGACGCGGACAAGGCCTCGTTCGTGACCCAGGAGCTGCGCCGCGCCGGCCGCCGGATGGAGGCCCGGGCGGTGCGCTCGCTGGTGGACGCGGTGGGCAGCGACCTGCGCGAGCTGGCGGCCGCGTGCGCCCAGCTGGTCGCGGACACGTCGGGCGTCATCAGCGTCGAGGTCGTCGAGCGCTACTACGGCGGCCGGATCGAGGCGACGGGCTTCCGGGTCGCCGACGCCGCGGTCGACGGCAACGCGGGGGAGGCGGTCTCGCTGCTGCGGCACGCGTTCGCCACCGGCGTCGACCCCGTGCCCCTCGTCGCGGCGCTCGCCGCCCGGCTCCGGGTGCTCGCGAAGGTGTCCGCGGTGCGCGGTCGCGGGCCGGGCGCCGAGCGCGACCTCGGCCTCGCGCCGTGGCAGGTGGACCGGTCCCGCAAGGAGCTGTCGCGGTGGACCCCCGAGGCGCTGGCGTCGGCGATCACCGCCGTCGCGCAGGCGGACGCCGAGGTCAAGGGCGCGAGCCGGGACCCGCGGTTCGCCGTCGAGCGCGCGGTGCTGCGGATCGCCGCCGCCGTCCGGCGCTGATCGCCGCACCCTCCGCCGTCCGACGCCGACCTCTGCCGTCCGACGCGGTCGACCCCGTCGACCCGGCCCGCGCGGCGTGGCCGATCAGATGTAGTGCTGCCCCAGCGTGTTCCCGGGCCGCAGGAGCGGCGCCGCCGACCGGTCGACCAGCAGGCTCCGCTCCAGCAGGTTGCCCTGGTAGAGGTCGAAGCCGAGGCGCCGGCCGGCCTTGAGCTCGGCGCTGGTCTCGACGAACTCGGCGACGAGCAGCGCGCCGTGCGACCGGGCGAGGTCGACGACGGGCTCGCCCTCGAGGTCGAGGTCGCGCGCGTCGATCTTCACGAAGTCGGCCTGGGGGAGCAGCGTGCGCTGGTCCTGGCGGGAGACGAACCCGGCCATCGCGATGCGGAAGCCCTGCTCGCGCAGCCGGCGGACGCCGCGCAGCACGTCGCCGTCGATGCGGGTGGTGCCGGTGATCTCGACCACCAGGCGGTCGGGGCGGTTCGGCAGGTGCAGCTCGCCGGTGAGGAACGCCCGCGGGCAGCGGGCGAACAGCCACCGGCCGTGACCGACCTCGTCGACGTCGGCGCGCCCGAACGTGGCGCGCAGCACGGCGCTGGTGGCGCGCTCGTGCTGCAGCTCGCTCCACGCGCCCGCGTCCGCGGAGGTGGTGCCCGGCGCCCGGAACGCGAGCTCGTACCCGAAGGGGTGCAGCCGGGGGGAGAAGATCCCCTGCCGCCCCACGACCACGCGCTCGCTCGCGACGTGCCGGTCCCACTCCCGGCGCAGCACGTCCGGGATCGCGGCGTCGATCTCGTCCGCGAGCCGTCGCTCCACGTCGCCCTGTCCCCTGGTCATGGCATCCATGACACCACAGTCAGCGCCACATGACACGGGTTCCGGCCTCCGACCGGGGGTGATATCGCGGGATCGCGCGCCACAGTGACGTCCGATTCACCCGATTGGGCGGAACTCCAGCGGAAACGCTCAGGAGGTGGTGCGAAGCGCCTCGCATCAGTCATGATCGTCGTGACAGAGAGTCAACATTCTGTGACAGGAGACCCCCCATGCGCACCTCGCTCAAGGCCATCGCCACCGCCGCCCTCGCCCTGACCCTGACGCTCGGTGCCTCGGGTGCGGCCAACGCGGCCGGCGGCTTCACGATCCAGAGCGGCGCCACGGGCTGCTGCCGGATCGTCGTCTGAACGCCTTCGGCGCCTCCCGGCTCGCGCTGCTGACTCTCGATGCGCGGGGCGAGCCGGGCCGGGGCCGTGGCGGACGGGTGACAGGCTCGCCGTCACGAGGCGTCATAGGTACAGTGACACCCATGACGACCATTGCTGACCGCGTCCGCCAGGCGCGGTTGGCCGCTGGGCTCTCCCAGACGGCCCTCGCCGGAGACGCGCTCTCGCCGAGCTACATCTCCCTGATCGAGTCCGGTCGGCGCGAGCCGACCGACGCGGCGCTCGGCGTCATCGCCGAGCGGCTCGGGTCCACGGTCGAGTATCTCAAGCACGGCGACGAGGGGCCGGCCGAGGCGCGCGCCAAGCTCGCGCTCGACTACGCCCGGCTCGACCTCGTGTCCGGGGAGGCCTCGTCGGCCCGCGACCGGATCCTCGCGCTCGACCTCGAGCCGGTGACCCGGCAGGTCCGGGTCGAGGCGCTGCTGGCCCTCGCGCAGGCGCACGAGATGCTCGGCGACCTCGAGTCCGCCGTCGGCGTCCTCGAGCCCCTGCTCACGCAGGCGCGCGCCGAGCAGCACCACCTCGACGCCGCCGCGGCGGCCACGGCCCTCGTCGCCTCCTACGTGGAGTCCGGCGACCTCGGTCGCGCGATCGAGGTCGGGGACCGCCAGCTCGCGGAGCTCGAGGAGGCCGGCCTGACCGGCACCGACGAGCACCTGCGGCTCGGCTCGACGACGCTCTGGGCGTACGTCGAGCGCGGCGACCTGCTGTACGCGACGCACCGCGCGGCGGAGCTCATCCGCCAGGCGGAGTCGCTCGGCACCCCGCGCGGGCGCGGGTCGGTCTACTGGAACGCGGCGCTCGTCGCGGAGCAGCGGCACGACTACGCCCTGGCCAAGCGGTACACCGAGCGCGCGCTCGCCCTGCTGGGCGAGGGCGAGGTCAGCCGCGACATCCCGCGTCTGCGGCTCAACTACGCCTGGCTGCTGCTCCGCAGCGACCCCGCGGAGCCGGCGACCGCCCTCGAGCAGCTCGACCGCGCCGCTCCGGAGCTCCAGGTCTCGGGCTCCGAGGTGGAGATGGCGCGCCTCGACGTCGAGCGGTCCCGCGCGCACCTCATGCAGGGCGACCCGGTCTCGGCCGAGGGGTACGGCCGCGCGGCGCTCGAGCGGCTGGGGGACCAGCCCCGGCTCGACGGCGCGGCGGCGCAGCTCGCGATCGGCGACGCGCTGCACGCGCGCGGCGAGGTCGAGGCGGCGTCCCGGGCGTACCGCTGGGCGGCCGACATGCTCGGCATGATGTCCGCGTCGCGGCAGTCCGCGGCGGTGTGGCGCGAGCTCGGCGACCGGTTCCTCGGCCACGGCGACGTGACCGGGGCGGCACAGGCGTTCGACCGCGCGCTGCGGGAGGCGGGCTTCCGGCCCGCCGTGCCCGCGGTGCTGTGGGAGGCGTGGAGCGCGGTGGCTCAGGACTGAGCGACCGCGTTCCCCACGGACGGGCCGCGGCCCGACCGCACAGAGGGCGTCACCCCGCAGGGGGGGTGACGCCCTCGGCGCGTCCGGGGCCGGACCCGGGCCGGTCCCGGGACGGACCCGTCCGAGGGACGACGAAGGGCGGCCACCCCGTGGAGAGGGTGGCCGCCCTTCGTGACGGCTACGGTCGCGTCAGAGCGCGTTGACCGACTTCGCCAGCGCCGACTTCTTGTTGGCGGCCTGGTTGGCGTGGATGACGCCCTTCGAGACGGCCTTGTCGAGCTTCTTCGACGCGGCGACGAGCGCGGTGCTCGCGGCGTCCTTGTCGCCACCGGCGACGGCCTCGCGCACGCGGCGCACGAACGTCTTCAGCTCGGACTTGACAGCCTTGTTACGCAGGCGCGCCTTCTCGTTGGTGCGGATGCGCTTCATCTGGGACTTGATGTTGGCCACGGTGTGGACTCTCTTCGTGTGTTCGCCGGAGCGAGAGGAACAAGGTCGTAGAGGGCGCGTCCGGCGCCGGGACTGGGGCGTGGGGACACCCGCGGAGAGGAACCGGACTTGTGCCCGCCGACCCGGGCGGACACGCGACTGACAAGCCTACCAGGAGAGCGGCGCCCGGACGAAGCGCGGGGCCGGGGCGGCGGACGGGCCCGAAAGTCCTCGTCGCGGCCGGGTGCCCCACCCTAGGGTGCGCCCCATGAGCAGGGACGCCGTCGCCGTGAACCGACGGAGCTGGGACGCGGTCGTCCCGGCCCACCTCGTCGCCTACGGGGCCGACGCCTTCGTGGCCGACCGCGACCGGATCACGTCGGTGGTGCGGGACGACCTCGCCGCGCTCGCGCCGCACCTGCCCGGCGGCTCGCCGGCGGGGCTCGACCTGGTGCACCTGCAGTGCCACATCGGGCTCGACACGCTGTCCTGGGCGCGGCTCGGCGCGCGGGTCACGGGCATCGACCTGTCCCCGGCGTCGACCGCGGCGGCGCGGGACCTGGCGGCGCGGGCCGGGCTGCCGGCGACGTTCCTGGACAGCGACGTCGCGCAGGCGCTGGACGTGTGCCCGGACCGGTTCGACCTCGTCTGCACCGGGATCGGCGCGCTGTGCTGGCTGCCCGACCTGGACGCGTGGGCGCGGGTGGTCGCCGGGCTGCTCCGGCCGGGCGGCACCTTCTACGTCCGGGAGGCGCACCCGGTCCTGTACGCGCTCGACGCGGACCGGGCCGACGGCGCCCTCGTCCTGACCCGGCCCTACTTCGGCGGCGCGGCGCGGCACCACCGGCACGCGACGACCTACGCCGGGGGAGCGGTGCCCGAGGACGCGCGGGACACCTACGAGTGGCAGCACGGGCTCGCCGAGATCGTGCAGGCGCTGCTCGGCGCCGGGCTGCGGCTGGTGGCGCTCGCCGAGCACCGGACGATCCCGTGGCCGGCGCTGCCGGGGATGGTGCCGACGGGCGACGGCAGCTGGGCGCTCCGGGAGGGCGCCGACCGCCTCCCGCTGACCTTCGCCCTCACGGCCACGAAGCCGGGCTGACGAGGCGGCTCGGCGCGCGGCTCCGGTCCCGGGCGCGGGCATGGGACCATGGGGGGTAGTCCCCGACCCTGCGAAAACCGAGGGAGCACGTGTCCCCGATCCCGAGCGCCGCCCAGGCCCAGCGCATCGCCCCCGCGGCGACCCC
>NZ_DASQCJ010000006.1:0-4376 GCF_035634735.1 Cellulomonas sp. | reverse complement strand
GCCAGCGGGTACTTCTTGCCCGCGTCGGGGTCGGAGATGACCGCGAACGGGGTGACCTCGGCGCCGGTGCCCGAGGTGGTCGGGATGCAGACCAGCTTGGCCAGCTCGCCGAGCACCGGAAACTTGAACGCGCGCTTGCGGACGTCGAAGAACTTCTGCTTGAGGTCGGAGAACACGATCTCCGGGTGCTCGTACAGCAGCCACATGACCTTCGCGGCGTCCATCGGCGACCCGCCGCCCAGGGCGATGATCGTGTCCGGGCGGAAGTGCCGCATCTGCGCCGCGCCGGCCTGCACGGTCTTGACGCTCGGCTCGGGCTCGACCTGGTCGATGATCTGCACCGACACGTGGTTGCCGCGGCGGTTGAGCACGTCCAGGACGCGGTCGACGAAGCCGAGGGTGGTCATCGTGGCGTCGGTGACGATGGTGACCCGCTCGACGTCCGGCATGTCGGACAGGTAGCGGATGGCGTTCGGCTCGAAGTACGTCTTGGCCGGGACCTTGAACCACTGCAAGTTGTTGTTCCTCCGGCCCACGCGCTTGATGTTGACGAGGTTGATCGCCGAGACGTTGTTCGACACCGAGTTGTGGCCGTAGGAGCCGCAGCCCAGGGTCAGCGACGGGATGAAGGCGTTGTAGATGTCGCCGATGCCGCCGAGCGAGGAGGGCGCGTTCGCGATGACGCGGATCGCCTTGACGCGGTTGCCGTACTCCTCGGTGAGCGCGTCGTCCTGGGTGTGGATCGCGGCGGAGTGGCCCAGGCCGTCGAACTCGACCATCTGCTCGGCCAGCTGGATGCCCTGCTCGGTCGAGGTGGCGCGCAGCACGGCGAGGACGGGGCAGAGCTTCTCGCGGGTCAGCGGCTCGCTGGGGCCGACGGAGCCGACCTCGGCCAGGATGATCGAGGTGTCGGCGGGGACCGTGAAGCCGGCCTGCTCGGCGATCCACTGCGGGGACTTGCCGACGACGGTGGGGTTGAGCTTGGCCTCGCCGCAGTTCTTGCCCTTGGCCTCGACGCCGAAGATGAACTTCTCGAGGAGCGCCTTCTCCTTCTTGGTGGCGCGGTACGCGTGCAGCACGGCGAACTCGGCCAGCGCGGCGTCGTAGATCTCGTCGTCCAGGATCACGGCCTGCTCGGAGGCGCAGATCATGCCGTTGTCGAACGACTTGGACAGCACCACGTCGTTGACGGCCCGCTTGAGCTTGGCGGTCTTCTCGATGTAGGCCGGGACGTTGCCCGCGCCGACGCCGAGGGCCGGCTTGCCGCAGGAGTACGCGGCCCGGACCATCGCGTTGCCGCCGGTCGCGAGGATGGTGGAGACGCCGGGGTGGTTCATCAGCAGGCCGGTGGCCTCCATCGAGGGGGTCTCGACCCACTGGATGCAGTGCTCGGGGGCGCCGGCGGCGACCGCGGCGTCGCGCACCACGCGGGCGGCGGCGACGGACGACCTCTGGGCGTTCGGGTGGAACGCGAAGATGATCGGGTTGCGGGTCTTCAGCGCGATGAGCGACTTGAAGATCGCGGTGGACGTCGGGTTGGTCACCGGGGTCATCGCGCAGATGACGCCGACCGGCTCCGCGATCTCGGTGATGCCGTTGATCTCGTCGCGGGAGATGACCCCGACGGTCTTGAGCGACGCCATCGAGTTGGTGACGTGCTCGCAGGCGAAGATGTTCTTGACGGCCTTGTCCTCGAAGACGCCGCGACCGGTCTCCTCGACGGCCAGCTCGGCGAGCTGCCCGTGCTGGTCGAGCGCCGCGACGGCGGCCTTCTTGACCAGGCGGTCCACGTCCTCCTGGGTGAAGCGGGCGTACTCGGCCAGCGCCTTGGTCGCGCCGGCGACCAGCTGGTCGATGGCCGCGGCGGTTCCGGTGCTCGTCGTCGTGGTGGTCACGGGGACTCTCCCGAGGGTGGTGGGTTGGGGTGCGGAGGGCTCCGTCGACCTCACGTCCACGACAGTATCGAGAAAAGTTTCACAAAGTCTGGGACCGGAGTCCCGGGGACCTCGGTCCCGCCCGCCGGGGCGCCGGCCGCCCGGGAGAAATGTCGCGAAAATGCACCCGAGGGCCGGTCTACGGGTAGTTGGCAGCATTTGTCGCCCTGGTCAGAGCGCTGCTGACATTCCCGCTCGATGTCGATAGCGTACGGGCCACCGCGCGACGGGGCCCGGCACCGGGGCCCGTCGCGCGCCGCGCCGGCCCTCCGCCGCGCGCGACCACCGACCCGTGGCCGGGCCCCACCGGCCGCCGCCCAGGAGGCCGGAGTGCCCACGCTGCAGGACGTCGCCCAGGACCTGATGAAGCTCGACGGCGCGCTGGCGTTCGCGTTCGTCGACCACACGAACGGCCTCATGCTCGCGTCGGCCACCTCCGTGCCGTACGACATCGAGCTCGCCGCCGCCGTCGCCACCGAGTTCGTCCGGGCCAAGCTCCGCGCCGTGGAGCAGATGGGCCGCGGGGGCGCGGTCGAGGACATCCTCGTCACGCTGCACGACGAGCTGCACCTCACGCTCGTCTGCGACCACCCCCGGCTGCAGGGCGTGTTCGGCTACCTCGCGCTGGACCGGAGCCGGGGCAACCTCGCGCTGGCGCGGCGGACGCTGCGGTCGCTGGGCGGGTCGGTGGACCTGTAGCGGCGCGCCCGCGTCGTCGCCCCGGCACGGCCCCGCGAACCGGCCATTGGGGTGGTGCGCCCCGGGTATCGGGTGGTGCGCGTCGGGTGGCAGCGTCGCTCGCGTTCGACCGGACGACGAGGAGTGACGCATGGCAAGCATGGAGGAAGCGACGGCCCAGGTGATGGCGCTGGACGGGGTGATCGCGCTCGCGGGCGTCGACTGGACGAGCGGGATGACGATCATGTCGACCGTCGTGAAGCCGATCGACATCGAGCTCGCCGCAGCCGTCGCCACCGAGGTCGTGCGGGCGCAGATGCGGTCCGTCGAGCAGCTGGGCGGCGGGCAGGTGATCGACGACATCCTCATCACGCTGTCCGACGAGCTGCACCTGATCACGCTGAGCGACGACCCCCGGTACGCCGGGCTGTTCTCGTACCTGGTCCTCGACCGGGCGCGGGGCAACCTCGCGCTCGCCCGGCGCCGGCTGCGCGACGTCACCGCGGCCGGCGTCGACCTCGAGCGCTGAGGCGAACCGGCGACCACCAGGAGGTGCGTGTGGACGTCCCGCAGGTGCTCGACACCCTGGTCCGGGCCCTGCCGCCCGGGGCGGAGGCGTCCTGGCTCGCGCCGGACGGCGCCGCCGCACCCGGGGTGGCGGCGCCCGAGCCGCGGGTCGCGGCGCTCGTCGCCGGGCTGGCGGACGCGGTCGCGCGCGACGGCGGCGACCTGGCCGGGGACGGCAGCAGCCTGCTGGTCGAGTCCCCGGCCCGGACGCTGCTCGCCCACCGGCTCGGCGGGCACGGGACGCTCGTCGTCGTGGCGGGCCCGGACCTCAATCTGGCGCTGGTGCGCCGGCTGGTGCGGACGGCCCTCGCGGACGGGGAGCCCCGGCGGTCGGCGGGGCGCCGCGCGGCCGCCCCGGGCGGCGCGGGGGAGCCCGGCACCGCCGCCGACCCGCCCTCGCCGGCCGACTCCGCGCCCGCCGACCCGGCCGCGCCCGCCGACCCCGCGCACGACGACGGGCCGGCCCCCGCGCTCCCGCGCCGGGCGCCGGCCCCCCGGGTGACCGACTTCCGCTACGAGCCGGAGGACGTCGAGGTCCTCCGGCAGCTCCGGGAGGCGCTCACGGGCTGAGCCCGCGGGCGCCCCCGGCGCGCGCCTCAGTCGTGCGACACCGGCGGCGGCGTGAGCACCGTCGGGTGGTCCGGCACGCTCGCGGTCATCAGGGTGCCGTCGGCGCGGCGGGTGCCCTCGATGTCCCGAACGGTCGGCGTGCCGATCAGCCGCGGCGCGGGCGCCAGCGGCAGCACGACGGGGTCGCCCGCGGTGACCTTCACCGGCTCGCCGCGCACCACCAGGTCGGCGGCGTCGCCCTCCTCCACCGTGAGCCGCAGCTCGGTGTGCCGGACGTCGACCCGCACCCGGCTGCCGCGCAGCGTGATCCGGAACGTCAGGCCGTCCCAGACCTCGGGGAGCCGCGGGTCGAGGGACACGACGCCCTCGTGGTCCCGCATGCCGCCGAACCCGCACGCCAGCGCGCTCCACACGCCGCCGGCCGACGCGACGTGCACGCCGTCCGCGGTGTTGTGGTGCAGGTCGGCCAGGTCCACGTAGAGCGCCGACGTGAAGTAGCGCAGCGCGAGCTCCTGGTACCCGACCTCGGAGGCCACGATCGACTGCACGACGCCGGACAGCGTCGAGTCGCCGGTGGTCAGCGGGTCGTAGTAGTCGAAGTCGGCCAGCTTCTCCTCGGCGGTGAAC
>NZ_DASQCJ010000005.1:0-3866 GCF_035634735.1 Cellulomonas sp. | reverse complement strand
GGAGGTCCTATCTCGGCGCGCCGGGCGCCGTGGGCGCGCCCGGCGCGGCGGGCGGGTCCTGGGCGCGGGGCGGGAGGCCGCCCTGCGGGGTCTGGTCCGGGTACTCGGCGTCGAACGCCGCCCGCTCGCGGTCGATCCGCGCGCCCAGGCGCAGGGACACGAACCACAGGACCGCGAACAGCGCGCCGAGCCCGAACATCAGCGGGATCACGAACCCGCACGCGATGACGACCAGCTGCGCGACCGACCCGGCGACGTAGCCGCCCGGCGCCGTCACCAGCCGGGACAGCAGCACGAGCACGACGAACAGCACGCCGGCCACGGTCCACAGCACGGCGGGCGACGCCGAGACGACCCCGGCCGCCGACAGCCCGTACGCCGTCAGCGCCGCGAACAGCACCAGCACGCCCTCGAGGACCAGGATCATCGAGGTGAACTGGGGCTTGGCGGGGCGCTTCTGGCGCACGGGCCGGTTGGCGTGCATGCTCACGGCGGCAGGTTACCTGCGCTCGTCCGTGGAGCTGTGGTCGGCGACGTCGACCGCCGTGCCCGAGGCGCCCGGCGTCGACGGGACGCCGGCCGAGACGGTCGCCGGGGCGGCCGGGGCCGCCGCGGTCGCCTCGCCGCGCGCCACCATGCCGGCGACGTCGGAGAGCTTCACCTCGCGCAGGAACAGCGTGAGCACGAAGCCGACCGCCAGCAGCGGCACCAGGTACCAGAAGGCCGGCGCGAGCGCCTCGGTGTAGGCGGTCACCACGCCGTCGTGCAGCGGCTCGGGCAGCTGCGAGACCAGGGCCGGGGTCAGCGACTCGGCGGAGCCGCCGGTGTCGATGCCCGCGGAGCCGGCGCCCGCGAACACGGACTCCAGCCGCTCGGAGAGCCGGGTGGTGAAGATCGTGCTGAACAGCGCCGTGCCCACCGCGGCGCCGATCTCGCGGAAGAAGTTGTTCGCCGAGGTGGCGGTGCCGAGCTCGTGCGGGTCGACCGAGTTCTGCACGGCGAGGACGACGGTCTGCATGACCAGGCCGAGGCCGGCGCCGAGGGCGAAGATCATCGCGCCGAACAGCACCATCGACATGTCGCCGGTGATGGTGGTGAGCCAGGCGAGGCCGAGCGTGGTGATCGCCATGCCGGTGATCGGGAACGCCTTGTACCTGCCGGTCTTGGTGATCGCGATGCCGGAGGCGATCGAGGTGAGCATGACGCCGACGGTCATCGGCAGCATGAGCAGGCCGGACTCGGTCACGCCGGAGCCGGTCGACATCTGCAGGAACGTCGGCAGGAACGCGAGCGACGCGAACATGCCCATGCCGATGACCAGGCCGATGCCGGTGGCCAGCGTGAAGGTCGGGTTCTTGAACAGGCGCAGCGGGAGGATCGGCTCGGCGGCGCGCAGCTCGACGAGCACGAACGCCACGGCGGCGGCCAGGGTGCCGACCAGCAGGCCGACCAGGCGCGGGTCGGACCAGTCGTAGCCGCCCTCGCCGGACAGCGAGGTCCACGAGGTGACGAGCACGAGGCCGGAGGTGGCCAGGGTCAGCAGGACGATGCCGGCGACGTCGAGCGGGCGGTTCGACCGGTGGCTGGGCAGCTTGAGCGTGAACCAGGCGGTGACGAGCGCGGCGATGCCGACCGGGATGTTGATCCAGAAGCACCAGCGCCAGTCGAAGTGGTCCGTGAACAGGCCGCCGAGCAGCGGGCCGGCGACCGCGGAGACGCCGAACAGCGCGCCCATCGGGCCCATGTACTTGCCGCGCTCCTTGGCGGGCACGATGTCGGCGATGATCGCCTGCGACAGGATGATCAGGCCGCCGCCGCCGAGGCCCTGGACGCCGCGCCAGATGACCAGCTCGTGGAAGGTCTGCGCGAAGCCGGCGCCGGCGGACGCCAGCGTGAACAGGCTGATCGCGACCAGGAACGGCCAGCGCCGCCCCCACAGGTCGCCGAACTTGCCGTACAGCGGCATGACGATCGCGATCGCCAGGATGTAGATCGTCACGACCCAGCCCTGGTGCTCGACGCCGTTGAGCTCGCCGACGATCGTGGGCATCGCGGTGCCGACGATCGACTGGTCGAGCGACGACAGCAGCATGCTGGCGAGCAGGGCCCCGAAGATCAGCCACACGGTGCGCTGGTTCAGCTCCACCAGGGGCTTGTCGGGGGCGGGGGCGGCGGTGGCCATGGGTGTCCGTTCTCGAGGTGCGGGTGGCCCGACGACGCGGGGGCGCGGCCGGGCGGGGTGCGGGAGCGGGTCAGGTGCGCGGCGCGACGATCGCGGTGAGGTCGGCGACGACCGACGGCAGGTGGTCCTGCACGTCGCCGCTCCCCCCGGCGGTGTCCCAGCGGACGAACGTGGCGTGGGCGAGGCCGAGCAGCAGGGTGCCGATCAGGGCGACGGCGGACTCGTCGGCCGCGTCGCCGAGCCGGCGGCGGACCAGGGCGCCGATCTCGTCGTGCAGGCCCTGGACGTGCGTGTACGCGCGGAGCATCAGCTCCGGGTGGCCCTTCGCGAGCTCGAAGGCCCGCTCCATCCGCTCCTTGCCGAGCGGCGGGTGGTCGAGGGCGCTGGTGGTGAGCGCCTGCATGTCGGCCAGCAGGTCGCCGGTGGGGCCGCCGGTGGCGAACGCCTCCGCGGCGGCCTGGTCCAGGCGCCAGTGCTCCATGCCGAGCACGGCGTCGTCCTTCGACTCGAAGTAGTTGAAGAACGTGCGGACGCTGACGCCGACCTCGGCGCAGATGGCCTCGACCGTCACGCGGTCCAGGCCCTGCTCCGCGGCGAGCCGGTGGGTGGCGTCGACGAACGCCTCCAGGCGGGCCCGCTTCTTGCGCGCCCGCAGCCCCTCGGCCTCCACGACTTCTTGCACGCCCTGAATTATTGCAGAGCGTGCAGAGTTGTCCAGGGCAACGGCGGTGCGAGACCCGTCACACCTCGCCGAAGCCCTCCTCGACCGCGCCGACGAACGCGTCCACCGCGACCCGCGCCTGGGGCCCGGTGGCGGTCACCTCGAGGGTGCGGCCCTGGGTCGCGGCGAGCTGCATGAGCTCCAGGACGCTCGCGCCGTTGACGCCGTCGACCTGCACCGCGGCGTCGAAGCCGGCCATCATCCGGGCGAGCACCGCCGCCGGGCGGGCGTGCAGGCCCATGGGGTTGCGCACGACGACGTGCGCGGTGATCGGCACGGCGGAGTCGCCGGCGTGCTGCGGCTCGGGGACCGTCGCGGCGGGCGCACCCGGCTCGGGCGCGGCCTCGCCCGGCCCCGCGGCGTGCGGGAACCCCGCCCCCGCGGCGACGGCGGCGCCCAGCACCTCGCCGACCGGCGCACCGCCGGCGGCGGTGACCCCGGCGGCGACCGCGGCCTCGACGAACGGGGCGTCCGCGAGGTGCACCCGGGCGGCGACGTCCTCGTCCAGGAACTCGAGCACGGACTCGGTGGTGAGCACCGCCGATCCCAGGTCGGTGAGCACGACCGCGGACCGGCCCTCGGCCGTCGCCTCGCCGAGCGCCTGCTCGACCAGGTCGAAGCTCGTGCCGAGCCCGCCCGCGCCGTCGCCGCCGGCCGCGACGATCAGCACGTCCGGCGCCATCTGCGCCGCCAGCTCCCGGACGCCCTCGGCCAGCGTCGCCGAGTGGGAGACCAGGACGAGGGCGACCGGGGCGGCGGTCATGCCGCGGCCTCGGCCGTGGCCGCCGCCGCCTCGAGGATCAGCGCCGTCGACGTCGCCCCGGGGTCCTGGTGCCCGGCCGAGCGCTCGCCGAGGTAGGACGCGCGCCCCTTGGTCGCGACGAGCGGGGTCGTCGCCTCGGCACCGGCGCGCGCCGCCTCGGCCGCGGCGGCCAGCACCGCGGCCGGGGAGGCGCCGGCGTC
>NZ_DASQCJ010000004.1:0-36844 GCF_035634735.1 Cellulomonas sp. | reverse complement strand
CGCCGAGCCTCGACAAGTTCCTCAACGTCATCCGCAAGGGTGGCGGCACCGTCGAGAACGTCGACGTCTGGGGACGTCGTCGCCTCGCGTACGACATCAACAAGAAGTCCGCGGGCATCTACGCGGTCATCGACATGACCGCCGAGCCGGCTACCGCCAAGGAGCTGGACCGCCAGCTCAACCTCAACGAGTCCATCCTTCGGACCAAGCTCCTGCGCCCCGGCGCCTGAGACACAGGGGATCACCATGGCTGGCGACACCGTCATCACCATCATCGGCAACCTCACCAACGACCCCGAGCTGCGGTTCACCCCGTCCGGTGCGGCCGTCGCGAACTTCACCGTCGCCAGCACCCCCCGCACGTTCGACCGCCAGTCGAACGAGTGGAAGGACGGCGAGACCCTCTTCCTGCGCTGCTCGGTCTGGCGCGAGGCGGCGGAGAACGTCGCCGAGTCGCTGACGAAGGGCACCCGGGTCATCGTCTCCGGTCGGCTCGTCCAGCGGTCCTACGAGACCCGCGAGGGCGAGAAGCGCACCGTCTACGAGCTGCAGGTCGACGAGGTCGGCCCGTCGCTCCGCTACGCCTCGGCCAAGGTCACCCGGACCCAGCGGTCCGGCGGTGGCGGCGGCGGGTTCGGCGGCGGCGGTGGCGGGTTCAACAGCGGCGGCGGCCAGTCCGCGCAGCAGGACGACCCGTGGGCCACGCCCGCGGGCGGCGGCGGCGCGGGCGGCTACTCCGACGAGCCCCCGTTCTGATCGAGCACCGCTGACCGCCAGGTCGGCACCGGCGCGACGCGCGCCACCACGAACATCCCATCCCGGGGCATGGCAACGCCCCGGGCTCCGTACGTAGAACAAGGAGCACCACGATGGCCAAGGCCGTTGTCCGGAAGCCCAAGAAGAAGCAGAACCCGCTCAAGGCGGCGAAGATCGAGTCGGTCGACTACAAGGACACCGCTCTGCTGCGGAAGTTCATCTCCGACCGCGGGAAGATCCGCGCCCGCCGCGTGACCGGCGTGTCCGTCCAGGAGCAGCGCGCGATCGCGCGGGCCGTGAAGAACGCCCGCGAGATGGCGCTCCTGCCGTACTCGTCGTCGGCTCGCTGAGAAGGAGCAACAAGATGGCCAAGCTCATCCTGACCCACGAGGTCACGGGCCTCGGCGCTCCCGGCGACGTCGTCGACGTCAAGGACGGGTACGCCCGCAACTACCTCGTCCCGCGCGGTCTCGCGACCCCGTGGAGCAAGGGTGCGGAGAAGGAGATCACGGCGATCCGCCGTGCTCGCAAGACCCGCGAGATCGCGACCCTCGACGAGGCGCGCGCCGTGCGCGACTCGCTCCAGGGCAACCCGGTGACCGTCTCGGCGAAGTCCGGCGACGCCGGCCGCCTGTTCGGCGCCGTCACGACCGCCGAGATCGCCGAGGCCGTCAAGGCCGCCGGCGGCCCGTCGATCGACCGCCGCAAGATCGAGGTCGCGCAGCCGATCAAGGCGACCGGCGAGTACGCGGTGCAGGTCCGCCTGCACCCGGAGGTCTCCGCGAAGCTGACCGTCAAGGTCGTCGCGGCCTGACGCCACGCGCCAGCGCGTACCGCGCCCCCGTCCCGGTCCCCGGGGCGGGGGCGCGGTCGTGTGTGCGGGGGTCCGGCCGCCGGGAGCGGACCTCCGCGACGAGATCGGTTGTCCGGCGCGAGATCGGTGGTTCCAGGCACCGATCTCGACGCGAGACACCGATCTCGACGCGTGTGCGGGCGGGGCGATCTCCGTCCCGCGGCCGAGGCGGAGCGGGGTGGGCACCGCCTACCGTCGACGCATGGCCGATCAGCCCGAGCCCGCGAGCCCGCCGCCGCCGGAGCCCGCGTCCGACGACGCGAACACCGGGGTCGCGTACCTGCCGATCGGGCTCGTGTTCCTCGTCCTCGGGTTCTCCGGGCTGTTCAACGACAGCCTGCGGTACGGCGCGATGGCGTTCCTGCCCGTCGGGTTCGTCTTCCTGATTCTGGCGATGCAGGGACGGTCGGCGGACGACGCCGAGGACGGCGCCGCGCCCGGCGAGGGCACCGCCACGGGCGGCGACCCGGCCACGGGCGGCGACCCGGCCACGGGCGGCGACCCGGGCGCGGGCGGCGACCCGGGCGCGGGCCAGGCGGGCGACCGTCCGACCGCCTGACGCCTCCCCCCGGCCTTCGGGGGTCAGTCCCGAGCCAGCGGCCCCGCCTGCGGGACGCCCAGCGACGCCAGGAGCGCCTCGACGCGCCCCCGGATCTCGTCCCGCACCCCGCGGACCATCGCGAGGTCCTGCCCGGCCGGGTCCTCGAGCACCCAGTCCTCGTAGCGCGTCCCCGGGTAGTACGGGCACGCGTCGCCGCAACCCATCGTCACGACGACGTCCGAGGCCTGCACCGCCTCGGGCGTGAGCACCTTCGGCCGCTCGGCCGCGAGGTCGACGCCGAGCTCGGCCATCGCCGCGACGGCCACCGGGTTGACCCGGTCCGCGGGGGCCGAGCCCGCCGAGCGGACCTCGACAGCGCCGCCGGACAGCGACGCCAGCAGGCCGGCGGCCATCTGCGACCGGCCGGCGTTGTGCACGCACACGAACAGCACGCTGGGGCGGGCGTCGGTCATCGGGGGGACTCCTCGGGCGTGGGGGCGGCGGGCTTCCGGGCCCGGACGACGGCGCCGTGCATGCCGTCGGCGACGGCGTGGGTGAAGGTGACCTCCGCATCGGTGAACCCGGCTGCCGTGAGCAGGGCCAGGTACTCGCCGCGGGAGAGGGCACCGGCGATGCAGCCGACGTACGAGCCGCGCTCGGCGCGCTGCTCCGGGGTCAGGCGGTCCTCGGCCACGACGTCGGAGATGCCCAGGCGCCCGCCGGGTGCGAGGACGCGGTGGGCCTCCGCCAGCACCCGTGGCTTGTCCGGCGACAGGTTGACGACGCAGTTCGAGATGACGACGTCGACCGACTCGTCCGCCAGCGGCAGGTCCTCGATGGTGCCGCGGTGGAACGCGACGTTCGTCGCCCCGGCCTTCTCGGCGTTCGCGCGGGCGAGGTCGAGCATCGCGTCGGTCATGTCGACGCCGTGGGCGAAGCCCGTGGGCCCGACGCGCCGGGCGGACAGCAGCACGTCGATGCCCCCGCCCGACCCGAGGTCGAGCACGCGCTCGCCCGGCCGGAGGTCGGCGACGGCGAGCGGGTTGCCGCAGCCCAGCGAGGCGAGCCGGGCCTCGACCGGGATGCCGGCCAGCGCGGTGGCGTCGTACAGCGACGCCCCGAACCGGCCCTCCTCGCCCGTCGGGCCGCTCGAGCCGCCGCAGCAGCCCGCAGCGTCGGCCGACCCCGCCGTCCCGGTCACCGCCGCGGCGGCCGCGGCGTACCTGCTGCGCACCTCGTCCCGCACGTCGCTCATCGTCGCCTCCGGACATCGATGTGTGTCGATGCGATCGTGAGGCCTGCCGCCGGGCCGTGTCAACCATCGACATCCGTCGATGTCTGCGCGACGATGGCTCGGTGACCTCCGCGACGCCGACCCTGCTGCCGCTCGCCACCGACGCGTGCTGCGGCACCGGCGTGGCGCCCGCGCTCGAGGAGGAGGGCGCTCAGGACCTCGCCCGGCGGCTGAAGGCGCTCGCCGACCCGACCCGGCTCCGGCTGCTGTCGCTGATCGGCGCGCACGACGGCGGCGAGGCGTGCGTGTGCGACCTCACCGAGCCGGTCGGGCTGTCGCAGCCGACCGTCTCGCACCACCTCAAGCAGCTCGTCGACGCCGGCCTGGTGACCCGGGAGAAGCGGGGCGTCTGGGCGTACTACGCGCTCCGGCCCGGGGCGATGGACGACGTCGCCGGCGCGCTCGCCGCGGCGGTCGGCCCGCGCTGACGGGCCCGCTCCCGAGCGACCCCGAGCCGCTCAGGCGCCCGTGACCATCCAGGTGTCCCGCCGCGCGCGCAGCCCGGTCGTGACCGCTCGCGCGAGCATGAACACCCCCGCGAACGCCGCCCAGAGCCACGCGAGCCCCGCCCATCCGTCCGGCGCCCACGCCCGCACCGCCAGCGCGAACGGCACGTAGGCCACGAGCGTGAGCATGCCCGCCGCGGCGAGGAACCGGCCGTCGCCCGCGCCGATCAGCACCCCGTCCAGCACGAACACCCAGCCCGCCATCGGCATCAGCACCGCCGCCACGGCGAGGCTGAGCGTCACCGCGTGCCGGACATCCGGGTCCGAGGTGAACAGCGCCGACAGCCACCAGCCCAGCCCGCCGGTCAGCACGCCGAGCACCACCCCCGCGCCGACGCCCCACGCGAGCGTGCGGCGCAGCAGCGCGCGCACCAGCCCGGTGTCGCCCGCACCGAGCGCGTGCCCGATCAGCGCCTGGGCGGCGATCGCGAGCGCGTCGAGGGCGAACGCGACGAAGCCCCAGATCGCGTTCACGACCTGGTGCCCGGCCAGGGCGACCGGGCCGAGGCTCGTGGCGACCCACACGGTGAGCAGGATGGCCGCGCGCAGCGACAGGGTCCGGAGCAGCAGCGGGGTGCCGGTGCGCACGCCGGCGAGGATGCCGCCGGGCGCGGGCCGCAGCGACGACCCCGCGGCCCGGGCGCCCCGGACCACGACCACCGTCAGCGCGACGCCCATGGCGACCTGGGTGGCGGCGGTGCCCGCGCCGGAGCCGGCGATGCCGAGGTGCAGCCCGTAGACGAGCACGACGTTGAGCACCGCGTTGACCGCGGCCCCCACCCCGGCGACCACCAGGGGCGTCCTGGTGTCCTGGAGGCCGCGCAGGGCGCCGGTCGCGGCGAGGACGACCAGCATCCCGGGCAGCCCGGGCGCGGACGCGCGCAGGTAGAGCACCGCCTGGTGCGCGACGTCGCCGGACGCCCCGAGCGCGCCGACCGCCCAGGGCGCCACGAGCATCGCGACCGCCGCCAGGACCACGCCGAGCCCGGCCGCGAGCCACAGGCCGTCGACGCCGACCTGCAGCGCCCCGGTCCGGTCGCCCGCCCCGAGCCTCCGGGCGACGACGGCGGTGGTCGCGTACGCGAGGAACACGCACAGCCCGACGATCGTCACGAGCAGGGTCGAGGCGAGCGACAGCCCGGCGAGCTCCGTCGTCCCCAGCCGCCCGACGATGGCCGAGTCGACCAGCACGAACAGCGGCTCGGCCACGAGCGCGCCCAGCGCGGGCACCGCGAGGCCGAGGATCTGGCGGTCGACGGTGGACGGCATCTGTCCGAGGCGTGAAATGGCGGCCAACTTCTTCCCGTCCACATGGGTTCGCGGTGTTTGCGCCGGTGAGAACGTCCTGATCACAGGCGTGCCCGGCTTCATCCACACCTGTATCCACGACCTGTGGACATCTCACGGTGCGCGTCCACAGCCTTCCACAACCTCGTCCCCACCCCCTGTGGACGTCTCGCTCGACGGACCGTCCTCCGGGGTCCTAACCTCGCGTCGGCGCGCGGACCGGACACGGTCGCCCGCCCTCCGCCGGAGTGTCGGAGGGCGGTGCTAGAACGGGTGTTCGACGGCAGTCGCCGGGGGACGAGCGAAGGTGGGGCGGGCAGCAGCGTGACGATCGAGGAGCTCGAGTACGGGGCCCCCGCGGGGCAGGGCCGCGCGGCGTTCGACCGCACCCCGCCGCAGGACCTCGACGCCGAGCAGAGCGTGCTCGGCGGCATGATGATCTCCAAGGACGCCATCGCCGACGTCGTCGAGGAGATCCGCGGCAGCGACTTCTACCGCCCGGCGCACGAGGCCATCTACGACGCCGTCCTCGACCTGTACGGCCGCGGCGAGCCCGCCGACGCCGTCACCGTCGCGGACGAGCTGACCAAGCGCGGCGAGATCGGCCGCGTCGGCGGCGTGCCCTACCTGCACACCCTCATCTCGATGGTGCCCACCGCCGCGAACGCGGGCTACTACGCCCGCATCGTCCGGGAGCGCGCCGTGCTGCGCCGCCTCGTCGAGGCCGGCACCCGCATCGTCCAGCTCGGCTACGCGACCGACGGCGGCGACGTCGAGGAGATCGTCAACAACGCCCAGGCCGAGGTCTACGCGGTCAGCGACCGGCGCACCACCGAGGACTACCACCGCCTCGGCGAGGTGGTCGCCGGCACCCTGGACGAGATCGAGTCCGCCGGGCACCGCGGCGAGGGCATGGTCGGCGTCCCGACCGGCTTCGCCGACCTGGACCGGCTCACCAACGGCCTGCACCCGGGCCAGATGATCGTCATCGCGGCCCGCCCCGCCATCGGCAAGTCGACGCTCGCGCTGGACTTCGCGCGCGCCGCCTCGATCAAGCACCAGCAGGCGTCCGTCGTGTTCTCGCTCGAGATGAGCCGCTCCGAGATCACCATGCGACTGCTCTCCGCCGAGGCCCGCGTGCCCCTGCAGAAGATGCGCAACGGCTCGATGGGCGACGACGACTGGCAGAAGCTCGCGCAGATCCAGGGCAAGCTCACCGAGGCGCCGTTGTTCATCGACGACTCGCCCAACATGTCGCTGATGGAGATCCGGGCGAAGTGCCGGCGGCTCAAGCAGAAGCACGACCTCAAGCTGGTCATCATCGACTACCTGCAGCTGATGTCCTCCGGCAAGCGCGTCGAGTCGCGTCAGCAGGAGGTCTCGGAGTTCTCGCGTGCGCTGAAGCTGCTCGCCAAGGAGCTGGAGGTCCCGGTCATCGCGCTGTCGCAGCTGAACCGTGGTCCCGAGCAGCGCACCGACAAGAAGCCCGCGATGTCCGACCTGCGTGAGTCCGGCTCCATCGAGCAGGACGCCGACATGGTCATCCTGCTGCACCGCGAGGACGCCTACGAGCGGGAGTCGCCGCGCGCCGGCGAGGCCGACCTCATCGTCGCCAAGCACCGTAACGGCCCGACCGACGTCATCACCGTGGCGTTCCAGGGGCACTACTCGCGGTTCGTGGACATGCAGGCCTGACGGCCCACCGCGCGGAGGTCACGCGTCCCGGGCGAGGAACGGCACGAGCGCCTCGACCAGCTCCCCGGGTGCCTCCTCCGCGACGTGGTGCCCCGAGTCGATGCCGCGGCCCTCGACCCGCGTGGCCCACCCGTGCCAGATGCTCAGGGGATCGCCGTAGAGCTGCGCGAGGTCGTCCCGCAGCGACCAGAGCACGAGCAGGGGCATCGTCAGCCGCCGCCCGTCCGCCCGGTCCGCCTCCTCGTGCTCCCGGTCGACCGTCAGGCCCGCCCGGTAGTCCTCCAGCATCGCGCGCACGACGTCCGGGTCGCGCATCGCCGACCGCCACTCGGCGTGGTTCTCCGCGCCCATGACGGCGGGGTCACCGGTGTACCAGGCGTCCGGGTCGGCGTTGATCACGCGCTCGGGGATCTCCGGCTGGGCGAAGAAGAACCAGTGCCACCACGCGGTCGCGAAGCGCGCGTCGGCCCGGGCGAGGTGCTCGCTGAGCGGGAGGCAGTCCATCAGCACGACGCGGTCGACGCGGCTCTCGTGGTCCAGCGCGAGCCGCAGGCCGACGTAGCTGCCGCGGTCGTGGCCCACCACCGAGAACCGGTCGTGGCCGAGCCCGCTCATGACCTGGGCCAGGTCACCCGCCACCGCGCGCTTCGAGTGCGCGCTGTGGTCGGGCGCGGGGGCGGGGCCGCGCGACCGTCCGTAGCCGCGCAGGTCCGGCACCACCACGGAGAACCCGGCCTCGACGAGCGCCGGCGCGACGGCGTGCCACGTCGACCCGGTCCGCGGGTGCCCGTGGAGCAGCAGGACGGGCCGGCCCGCCCCGCCGTGGCGCACGTGGATGTCGGCGCCGTCCACCGGGACGTCCTCGACCGTGAAGCCCTCGAACACGGCACGAGCATCCAGCACGACGGGGACGGCGCGCCACCGGTGACCGGTGCACCGCCCGCGGCTCGTGGACCGGGAGGCCCGACGTCCCGGCGGTTCAGGCGGGGCTGCCGCCGTCGCCCGCGCCCGCGTGCGCGACGGCGCTCGCCAGCACGGCCCGCGCGGTGTCGAGGGTCCGCGCCGCCTCCTCCCGGTTGACCCGGACGAGCGCGAACGCGGAGATCACCAGGCCGACGCAGACGTCGGACAGCGTGCGCTGCGCCTCGGCCGGCAGGTGCGGGAGCCGCGCGCGGACGCCCGCGGTCATCGCCTGGCGGAGCTCGGCGGCGTACGCCTCGACGACGGCGGCGACGCCCTCGTCGTGCCCGATCGGCGCGTTGGCCGAGTTGACCAGCAGGCACCCGCTGGTCGCGGGCAGCGTGTCGCCGCGCAGCAGGGCGTCGCGGAGCCCGGTCAGGTAGTCGTCCAGCGCGCCGGGGGCCACGTCGTCCCCGGTGAGCGGGCGCAGGCGCGGCCGGATGACCTCGTCCAGGTAGCTGTCGACGGCGGCGTCGAACAGGCCCCGCTTCGACGCGAAGGCGTGGTAGATGCTCGACCGGCTCAGCCCGGTCGCGCGCTCCAGGTCGGGCAGCGCGGTGGCCTCGTACCCCTGCGCCCAGAACACCGCCCGCGCGGCGCGGACCGCATCGGCGGTGTCGAACGTCTGGTTGCGTCCCATGGGACCCCTCCGATGTGCGGACCGATCGGTCCAGTATATTGTGAACCGGTCAGTCCAAAAAACGAGGCGCCGTGCGCCGCCAGGACGAGGAGTCCCATGGTCACCGCAGGTCTCGTGCTCACCGGCGTCGCGGCGCTGGTCCACGTGGTCATCTTCTACCTGGAGTCGATCGCCTGGACCGGCGAGCGCGCCCGGGCGACGTTCGGCACGGGCACCGTCGAGCAGGCGGCCGCGCAGCAGCAGCTCGCGTTCAACCAGGGCTTCTACAACCTGTTCCTCGCGATCGCCGTGGCCCTCGGGATCGCGCTCGTGCTGGTGGGGCAGACCGCGGTCGGCGCGACGCTCGTGCTCACCGGCGCGGGGTCGATGGTCGCTGCCGCCGTGGTGCTCCTCGTCTCCAGCCCCGACAAGGCGCCCGCCGCGCTGAAGCAGGGCGTGATCCCGGCCCTCGGCGTCGTCGCGCTCGTCGTCGGCCTCGTCCTCTGACCCCCGCACCCGAACGGAAGGCAGCTCCCGCATGTCCCGCACCACCAGCACCCAGATCCAGCTCGTCGCCCGCCCGCAGGGCTGGCCGACCCACGACGACTTCCGCACCGTGACCGTGGAGTACGGCGACCTCGAGCCCGGGCAGGTCCGGGTGCGCAACGCGTTCCTCTCGGTCGACCCCTACATGCGCGGCCGGATGAACGACGTCAAGAGCTACACCCCGCCGTTCGCGCTCGGGGAGACGATGACCGGCGGCGCCATCGGCCGCGTGGTCGAGTCCGCCGCGGACGACGTCCCGGTCGGGGCGCTCGTGCAGCACGAGCTCGGCTGGCGCGACGTCGCCCAGGCGGACCGCGCCGCCTTCCGGCTCGTCCCGGAGCTGCCCGGCGTGCCGCTCTCGGTCCGCCTCGGCATCCTCGGCATGACCGGGTTGACCGGGTACGTCGGCCTGACCGCCATCGCCGGGATGCGGGAGGGCGACACCGTGTTCGTCTCCGGCGCGGCGGGTGCCGTCGGGACCGCCGCCGGGCAGATCGCGCGGCTCCTCGGGGCGAAGCGGGTCATCGGGTCCGCCGGGTCGGCGGAGAAGGTCGCGCTGCTGACGGAGAAGTACGGCTACGACGCCGCGTTCAACTACAAGGACGCGCCCGTGCGCGAGCAGCTCGCCGCGCTCGCCCCCGAGGGGGTCGACGTGTTCTTCGACAACGTCGGCGGCGACCACCTGGAGGCGGCCCTCGACGTGCTGAACCCGGGCGGGCGGGTCGCGCTGTGCGGCGCGATCGCGGGCTACAACACCACCGAGAAGCCGGCCGGCCCGGACAACATGGCGAACATCATCACGCGCGGGCTCACCCTGAAGGGCTTCACGCTGGCCGGGTACGTGCACCTCGCCCCGGAGTTCTCCGAGAAGATGGCCGCATGGCTGGGCGCCGGCCAGATCGCCTCCGACGAGACGATCGTGGACGGGGTCGAGAACGCCGTCGACGCGTTCCTCGACATGATGCGCGGCGCGAACACCGGGAAGATGCTCGTCCGCGTCGCCGAGGAGGGCTGAGGTCAGTCCCCGGCGGGGAACCGCGCGGCGCCCTGCTGCGCGAGCTCGACCAGGCGGTCCAGGATGGCGCGCCGGGCCGGGTGGTGGTCCTCCGACCGCGGGACGCCCGGTCGGGTGGTCGGCGGGTCCCGACCGTCAGGCCCGGCCGGCCTCCCACTCGACGGCGAACCGCTGCGGGTCGAACCGCAGCACCCGCACGGGCAGCCGTTCGCCGACCGCGACGGCGCGGGGCAGCACCTCCGCGCGCACCACCCGCACCGGCGCCCCGCCGGGGACGTCGAGCAGCAGCACGACCTCGGTCCGCGCCGGACCCTCGGCGACCGCGGGCAGCGCGCGGAGCGACTCGACCAGGGCGGTGGTGGGCACGCCGTTCTGCGCGTCCACCACCCCCCGGGCGAGCGCGTCCTGGTAGTCCCGCAGGTCGCGGGTCGCCTGGGCGCCGGACGCCAGCGCGTCGCCGAGCGACGGTCGGGGCTGGGCGCGGCTCCAGCGCAGCAGGTCGACCAGGTCGCGCACCGCACCCATGGTCAGGCGCGGCCCTCGCGGACGATCCGGCCCATCTCGCGGCCGACGGCCGGGTTGGTCTGCGCGCGCGCGGCGAACTCCTCCGCCGCGGCGGTCCAGCGGGCGGCGTCGATCCCGAGCCCGGCTGCCACGCCCGCGAGCGCCGCCTGGTCGTAGCCGACGGCCTGCGACTGGGCGATGACGCCGGCGTACTGCTGCCAGGTCACGCCGTTGGACGCCGGGGCGAAGGCCGCCTCGTCCGCCGTGCCGCCGGTGTTGCGGAAGTCCGCCTCGGCCTGGGTCGCCGGCCGGCCCATCGCCTGCGCGACCAGGGCCTGCTGGTCGGCGGCGCTCATCCCCGCCACGCCGGGGGACTGCGGTGCGCCGGAGGCCGCGCGCGCCGCCGCCACGGTCGCGTCCGCGTCACGGCCCGCCTGCCGGGCATCGCCCGTCGCAGCCTTGATCCGGTCGAAGAGGCCCATCACGTGCTCCGTCTCATCTCGGCGATCTGTCCCGTTCGTCCTATCAACCTGCAGGTCAACCGGCAAATCGACGCGGCCGGCCGCGCGCCGGCCCGGCGGAGGCCCCGAGCGCTCAGCCCCGCGGCGCGCCCGTACCCGCGCCCGGTCGCCGCCGCGGGGCGGGCCGCACGTGCGCGGCCGACAGTCGCCCGGCCGCACCGCGGAGCGCGTCGAGCGCCGCCGCCACCGCCGGCACCCGCGTGGTGCCCGGGTGCGCCACCGCCTCGATCACCCGCGTCGCCCCGGGGCGGGTCGGGTGCGCCGTGACCTCCGGGTGCGGCACGGCCGCCAGCGCGAGCCCGGGCAGCGCCGCCACGCCGAGGCCGGCGCGCACCAGCCCGAGCGCCGCGACGTAGTCGTCGGTGGCGAAGTCCACCCGCGGCGCGAACCCGGCTCGCGCGCACGTCCCGACCAGCTGGGTGCGGCACTGCGGGCAGCCGGCGATCCAGGGCCGGTCCGCCAGCGCGCCGAGGTCCACCGCGCCGTCGCCCTGCCGGTCGGACCCCGGCAGGACGACGACCACGTCGTCCTCCAGCAGCGGGACCCGGAGCCGCCGCGGCCCGTCGCCGTCCGGGCCGGTCGCGGCGTCGCGGAACACGACGGCGATGTCCACCCGGCCGGCGTCGAGCTCGGCCAGCGCCTCGGGCGGCTCGGCCTCGGCGAACGTCGGCACGAGCCCCGGGTGCCGCACCCGCAGGGCGGCGAGGGCCGCCGGCAGCAGCGTCGCGGCCGCGGACGGGAACGCCGCGACGCGGACCCGGCCGGCCCGCAGGCTGGCGACGGCGGCGACCTCCTCCAGCGTCGCGTCGAGCGCGGACTGCACCGCCACCGCGTTGCGCGCCAGCACCAGCCCCGCCTCGGTCAGGCGGACGCCGCGACCGGCCCGGACGACCACGGGGGTGCCGAGGACGCGCTCGACGGCGCGCAGCTGCTGGCTCGCCGCGGGCTGGGTCAGACCGAGCTCCCGCGCCGCCGCCGTGACGCTGCCCGTGTCGTGCACCGCCCGCACGAGGCGGAGCGCGGCGGCGTCGAGCGGCCGGGGACTCATGGGTCCGAGCATAAGCAGCACGCATGAGTTCCGCGAGAACCAGCCGTTGATCGCATGCACGCGCCGGCCGAGGCTGGAGAGGTGCTGACTTTCGACCGGCTCCGTGACCAGTTCCACCCGGGCCCCGGGCACCTCGACGCGGCGACCGCCGGCGTCGCGCCGACCCGGATGCTCGCGGCGCTCCGTGCCGACCTCGACCGCTGGGGATCCGGCGGGCTGGACGTCGCGTCGTACGAGGACGCCGTGGCCCGGGCCCGGACCGCGTTCGCGTCGCTCGTCGGCGTCCACGCCAGCCGGGTGGCGATCGGGGCGCAGGTCTCCGCGATGGCCGGCACGGTCGCCGCCTCGCTGCCGGACGGCGCGGAGGTGCTGTGCGTGGACGGGGACTTCTCCTCCGTCGTCTTCCCGTTCCTCGCGCAGGGGGACCGGCTGCGGGTGCGGCACGTGCCGGCGACCGACCTCGCGTCCGCGGTCCGCCCCGGGACCGACCTGGTCGCGTTCTCGCTCGTGCAGTCGGCCACCGGGCAGGTGCTCGACGGCGAGGGTGTCGCGGCGGCGGCCGAGGCGGCGGGCGCCCGGACGCTGTGCGACCTGACCCAGGCGGCGGGGTGGCTGCGGGTCGACGCGAGCCGGTACGACCTGACGGTCACCGCCGCCTACAAGTGGCTGTGCGCGCCGCGCGGCACGGGCTTCCTGACCGTCCGGGCGGACGCCCAGGACGTGCTGCGCCCCGTGCAGGCCGGCTGGTACGCGGGCGACGACCCGTGGGCGTCCTGCTACGGGCCGGAGATGCGACTGGCCACCGACGCGCGCCGGTTCGACGTCTCGCCCGCGTGGCAGGCGTGGCTGGGCGCCGCCGAGTCGGTCGGGCTGTTCGCCTCGGTCGACGCCGCGGCGGTCGAGGGGCACGCGCGCGGGCTGGCCGGAGCGCTGCGGACGGGGCTGGGCCTGCCGGGGTCGGACGGCGGCGCGATCGTCACGCTGCCGGACCCGGACGGCCTCCGCCGCGCCGCGCTGGAGCGCGCCGGGTGCCGGGTGGCCGGGCGCGCCGGCCGGGTGCGCCTCGCGTTCCACGTGTGGAACGACCGCGACGACGTCGACCGGGCGCTCGAGGCCCTGACCTGATCCGGACCCCCGGACCCGCCGAGCCCCGCCGAGCCCCGCCGACCGGGCGGGCGGGCCCCGGGCGGCTGCCCGGCGGGGGCGAGCGCCGCGGCCCGCGCCCCGCTACCGTGCCGGGCATGGCAGCGACGCGGCTCCTCGTCATCGGCGGCACCGGCATCATCAGCTCGGCCGTCACCCGGCTCGCCGTCGAGCGGGGGCTCGACGTCACGGTCCTCAACCGCGGGTCGAGCGCGACCCGCCCGGTCCCGGAGGGCGCCGAGGTGGTGCAGGCCGACGTGCGCGACCCGGCGTCGGTGCGCGCGGCGCTCGGCTCCCGCGAGTTCGACTCCGTCGTCGACTGGGTGGCGTTCACCCCCGAGCACGTGCAGACCGACGTCGACCTGTTCGCCGGGCGGACCGGGCAGTACGTGTTCGTCTCGTCCGCGTCGGCGTACCAGACGCCCCCGGAGCGGCTGCCGGTCACCGAGTCGACGCCGCTGCGCAACCCGTTCTGGCAGTACTCGCGGGACAAGATCGCGTGCGAGGACCTGCTGACCCGCGCCTACCGGGACACCGGCTTCCCGGCGATGGTGGTCCGGCCGTCGCACACCTACGACCGCACGCTCGTGCCGCTGGACGGCGGGTGGACCGCGGTGGAGCGGATGCGGCAGGGCCGGGAGGTCGTCGTGCACGGCGACGGCACCTCGCTGTGGACCCTGACGCACCACGAGGACTTCGCCCGCGGGATGGTCCCGCTCCTCGGGAACCCGCGGACCCTCGGCGAGGCGTTCCACATCACCTCGGACGACGCCCCGACCTGGGACCAGATCGTGCGGGCGCTCGCGGCCGCCGCCGGCGTCGAGCCGCGGATCGTGCACGTGCCGTCGGACGCGATCGCCGCGGCGGACCCGGAGTGGGGCGCGGGGCTGCTGGGGGACAAGGCGCACTCGATGGTGTTCGACACGACGAAGCTGCGCCGGCTGGTGCCGGAGTTCGCGACGACGATCCGGTTCGAGCAGGGCGCGCGGGAGATCGTGGACTGGCACGACGCGGACCCGGCGCGGCGCGTGGTCGACGCCCGCATGGACGCGCTCATGGACGACCTGGTCGCGCGGTTCCGCGTGGGGTGACGCCGGGCGCGAGTTCCCGGTTGCGCGCGAGCTCGCCGGTGGCGCAGGGACCTCCGGCGCGCAACCGGCGAGCTCGGCGAGCATGCTGGACCCCGGCCCCGCCGCAGCCCGCCGCGGGGCAGCACCCCGCGCGAAGGAGCACCCGTGCAGCACCGCAGCATCGGCCCGTACACCGTCTCCGCGATCGGCCTCGGCGCCATGCCGATGTCGATGAACAACGACAAGGTCTACCCGGACCACGACGAGGCGATCGCGACGATCCACGCGGCGCTCGACGCCGGGGTCACGCTGATCGACACCGCCGACATCTACGCGCCGACGTGGGACCAGATGGGCCACAACGAGCGCCTGGTCGCCGAGGCCGTCCGCACCTGGGGCGGCGACACCGACGGGCTGCTGATCACCACCAAGGGCGGCATCACCCGTAGCGAGGGCGAGCAGTGGGGCCGCGACGGCTCGCTGCCGTACCTGCGGTCGGCGGTCGAGAAGTCCCTGCGCGAGCTCGGCGTCGAGGCCATCGACCTGTACCAGTACCACCGGCCCGACCGGTGGATCGTCTACGGCGAGATCATCGAGAACCTGGCGACGCTGAAGCGCGAGGGCAAGATCCGCGAGATCGGCATCTCGAACGCCAGCGTCGAGGAGATCGAGATCGCCCGGCAGGTGCTCGGCGAGGGCGGCCTGGTCAGCGTGCAGAACGAGTTCTCCCCGCGGCACCCCGGCAGCTACGACGAGCTGCGGTACTGCGAGCGGCACGGGATCGCGTTCCTGCCGTGGAGCCCGCTCGGCGGCACCGGCGGCGGCGGCCGGGGCGTGGGGGACCGGTTCTCCGTGTTCCGCGAGATCGGCGAGGCGCACGGGGTGAGCCCGCAGCAGGCGGTGCTCGCGTGGGAGCTCGCGCTCAGCGAGGTGCTGGTGGCGATCCCCGGCGCGCGGCGCCCGGCGTCCATCAGCGACTCCGCGCGGGCGGCGGACCTGGTGCTCACCGCCGACGAGGTGGAGCGGTGCTCGCGCGCGGTGGGGCTCGACGTCGGCTGACCCCCGCGTCGCAGGCGGCCGCCCGCACGCGATCCGTCAGGAATCCCCCGGCGCCCGTATGGAAGCCGTGAGGATGGCCGCCGGCGCGCCCCGGCGGGCGTCGGATGGGAGACGGCCCGGCACCTGACCGGGCCGTCGACCCGCGCCGACCCGGCCCGGTCGACGAGGACCGATGTCGGGAGTCCCCTCGTGCTGGACCTGGTGCTCGTGGCGGCCGTGGTCGCCCTGTTCGCGCTCGTGAGCGCCGTCGCCGCGGGGGTCGAGAGGCTGTGATCGTCCTCGACCTGGCCGCGGCGGCGCTCGGCGTCGCGGCGGTCGTCTACCTGGTGTGGGCGCTCGTGAAGCCGGAGCGGTTCTGATGGCCGGCTGGCTGGCCGCCGCCCAGCTGCTGCTGGTCGTCGCCGTGGTCGCCGCGCTGTACCGGCCGCTGGGCGACTACCTGGCCCACGTGTACACGTCGCCCCGCGACCTGCGGGTGGAGCGCGGCCTGTACCGGCTGATCGGGGTCGACTCCCGGTCCGAGCAGTCGTGGCGCTCGTACGTGCGCAGCGTGCTGGCGTTCTCCCTGGTCGGCGTCCTGCTCGTCTACGTGCTGCAGCGGGCGCAGGCCTGGCTGCCGTGGGACCTCGGCCTGCCGGCGGTCCGGCCCGACCTCGCGTTCAACACCGCCGTGTCCTTCGTGACGAACACCAACTGGCAGTCGTACTCGCCGGAGCAGACCCTCGGGTACGCGGTGCAGGCGCTCGGGCTGGCGGTGCAGAACTTCGTGTCCGCCGCGGTCGGCATCGCCGTGGCGATCGCCCTGGTGCGCGGGTTCGCCCGGCGCCGCACGGGCACGATCGGCAACTTCTGGGTCGACCTCACCCGCGGCACGCTGCGGGTGCTGCTGCCGGTCTCGGTGCTCGGCGCCGTCGTGCTGATCGCCGGGGGCGTGATCCAGAACTGGGCCGCCCCGACGGACGTCACGACGCTGGCCGGCGGGGTGCAGTCGATCCCGGGCGGGCCGGTCGCCTCCCAGGAGGTCATCAAGCTGTTCGGCACCAACGGCGGCGGGTTCTTCAACGCGAACTCGGCCCACCCGTTCGAGAACCCGACGTCCTGGACCTCGGCGTTCGAGATCGTGCTCATGCTCGCGATCCCGTTCGCGCTGCCGCGCGCGTTCGGCCGGATGGTCGGCTCGCACCGGCAGGGCTACGCGGTCCTCGCCGCGATGGGCGCCATCTTCCTGGTCAGCACGGTGCTGCTGACGGTCGTGGAGAGCCACGGCGCCGGCGCGGCCCCGCAGCTGGCGGGCGCCGCGATGGAGGGCAAGGAGCAGCGGTTCGGCGTCGCCGGGACCGCGCTGTTCGGCAGCGTCAGCACGCTGACGTCGACCGGCGCGGTCAACGGCATGCACGACTCGTTCACCGCGCTCGGCGGGCTGTTCCCGATGCTCAACATGATGCTGGGCGAGATCGCCCCCGGGGGCGTCGGGTCGGGCCTGTACGGGATGCTCGTGCTCGCGGTGATCGCGGTGTTCGTCGGCGGCCTCATGGTCGGGCGGACCCCGGAGTACCTGGGCAAGAAGATCGGCCCGCGGGAGATCAAGCTGGCCTCGCTGTACATCCTCGTGACGCCCACGCTCGTGCTGGCGGGCACCGCGCTGTCGTTCGCGATCCCCGGTGCGCGGGCCTCCGTCGAGTCGACGTCCATCTGGAACCCCGGCGTGCACGGCTTCTCCGAGGTGCTGTACGCGTTCACCTCGGCCGCGAACAACAACGGCTCCGCGTTCGCCGGCCTCACCGCGAACACCCCGTGGCTGAACTCCGCCCTCGGCGTCGCGATGCTGCTGGGCCGGTTCGTCCCGATCGTGCTGGTGCTGGCGCTCGCGGGCTCGCTCGCCGCGCAGGACAAGGTCCCGGCCACGGTCGGCACGCTGCCCACCGCGCGGCCGCAGTTCGTCGGCCTGCTCGCCGGCGTCGCGGTGATCGTGACCGCCCTGACGTACTTCCCCGTTCTCGCGCTGGGTCCCCTGGCGGAAGGTCTGTGACTTCGATGAGCACCGCACTGCAGCACGACGCCGCGCCCGCGACCGGGCCGGCCCCCGAGCACGACCCCGCCCCGCGGCGGTCCCGCGGGCTGACCGCCGTCCAGGTGCGGCAGGCGCTGCCGGACACGTTCCGCAAGCTGGACCCGCGCCTGATGTGGCACAACCCGGTGATGCTCGTCGTCGAGGTCGGCGCCGCGCTCACCACCGTCCTGGCGGTCGTCGAGCCGTTCGTCGGCGGCCCCGAGCGGTCCGGCGGGACGGCCACGCCCGGCTCGTTCACCCCGGCCATCGCCGTCTGGCTCTGGCTGACCGTCCTGTTCGCGACCTTCGCCGAGGCCGTGGCGGAGGGCCGCGGCAAGGCGCAGGCCGACAGCCTGCGGCGCACCCGGTCGAGCACCCTCGCGACGCTGGTCGAGGGCTACGACGCCGCCCGCGACCCCGGCGCCGAGCGCGCCCGCACCCGGTCGGTGGCCTCGCCCGAGCTGGCGCTCGGTGACCTCGTGGTCGTGTCCGCCGGCGAGCTCGTCCCGGGCGACGGTGACATCGTCTGGGGCATCGCGTCGGTGGACGAGTCGGCCATCACCGGCGAGTCCGCCCCCGTCGTCCGCGAGTCGGGCGGCGACCGGTCGGCGGTCACCGGCGGCACCCGGGTGCTGTCCGACCGGATCGTCGTGCGGATCACCTCGAAGCCCGGCGAGACGTTCGTCGACCGGATGATCGCCCTGGTCGAGGGCGCGGCCCGGCAGCGGACGCCGAACGAGATCGCGCTGAACATCCTGCTGGCGTCGCTGTCCGTCGTGTTCGTGGTCGTCGCCCTGACGCTGAACCCGATCGCGGGCTACTCCGGCGCGTCGGTGAGCGTGCCGGTGCTCGTCGCCCTGCTGGTCTGCCTGATCCCGACGACGATCGGCGCGCTGCTGTCGGCCATCGGCATCGCGGGCATGGACCGGCTGGTGCAGCGGAACGTGCTCGCGATGTCCGGGCGCGCCGTCGAGGCGGCCGGCGACGTGACGACCCTGCTGCTCGACAAGACCGGCACCATCACCTACGGCAACCGGCGCGCTGTGGCGTTCCTGCCGCTGGCCGGGGTCGACGCGCACGACCTGGTGCAGGCCGCCGCCCGGGCGTCCGCCGCCGACCCGACCCCGGAGGGGAAGTCGATCGTCGACCTCGCGGCCGGCCGGGGCGTGGCGGGCGACGCCGCGACCCTCGCGGCCGGCACCGGGATCGTGCCGTTCACGGCGCAGACCCGGATGAGCGGCGTCGACCTGCCGGACGGCGGCCTGATCCGCAAGGGCGCCGGCTCCGCGGTCGTCGCGTGGCTCGAGGCGGACGGGCCGCTGCCCGCGCCCGTGCGGCAGGAGCTGGACGGGGTCGTCGAGGGCATCTCGTCGGACGGCGGCACCCCCCTGGTCGTCGCCGCGCGGGACGCGTCCGGCCGCGGCCGGGTGCTCGGGGTCGTGCACCTCAAGGACGTGGTCAAGGACGGCCTGGCCGAGCGGTTCGCCGAGCTGCGCGCCATGGGCATCCGCACGGTGATGATCACCGGCGACAACCCGCTCACCGCGAGGGCCATCGCCGCGGAGGCGGGGGTGGACGACTTTCTCGCCGAGGCCACGCCCGAGGACAAGCTCGCGCTCATCAGGCGGGAGCAGGAGGGCGGCCACCTCGTGGCGATGACCGGCGACGGCACCAACGACGCCCCGGCGCTCGCCCAGGCCGACGTCGGCGTCGCGATGAACACCGGCACCTCGGCCGCCAAGGAGGCCGGGAACATGGTCGACCTCGACTCGGACCCGACCAAGCTCATCGACATCGTCCGGATCGGCAAGCAGCTGCTCATCACCCGCGGCGCCCTGACGACGTTCTCCATCGCGAACGACGTGGCGAAGTACTTCGCGATCATCCCGGCGCTGTTCGCCGGGGTGTTCCCGGGCCTCGCGGCGCTCAACCTCATGCAGCTGTCGTCCCCGGCGTCCGCGATCCTCTCGGCGATCGTGTTCAACGCGCTGGTCATCGTCGCGCTGATCCCGCTGTCGCTGCGCGGGGTGCGGTACCGCGCGGTCGCCGCCTCGCAGCTGCTCGGCCGGAACCTGCTGATCTACGGCCTCGGCGGCGTGGTCGCGCCCTTCCTCGGCATCAAGCTGATCGACCTCGTCGTCAGCCTGCTGCCCGGCTTCTGACCCCCTCGGACTAAGGAGAGAGCCGTGAGCTCCCCTCGCACCACCTGGTCGCACCTCGTCGTCTCGCTGCGGGCGATGCTGGTCCTCACCGTGATCCTCGGCGTCGGCTACCCGCTGGTCGTCACCGGCCTGGGCCGGCTGATGCCGGGCCGCGCCGACGGGTCGCTCGTCACCGGCGCCGACGGCGCGGCCGTCGGGTCCTCGCTCCTCGGGCAGTCGTTCACCGACGCCGACGGGCGCCCGCTGCCCCGGTACTTCCAGTCCCGGCCGTCCGCGGCGGGCGACGGCTACGACGGCGCCGCGTCGTCGGGGTCGAACCTCGGCCCGGACAACCCGGACCTGGTCGCGGCGATCGAGGCGCGCCGCGCGGCCGTGGCGGCGCTGGAGGGGGTCGACGTGGCGGCGGTGCCCGCGGACGCCGTCACCGCGTCCGGCTCGGGGCTGGACCCGCACATCAGCCCGGCGTACGCGGAGCTGCAGGTGCCGCGGGTCGCGCGGGAGCGGGGCCTGCCGGAGGCGGAGGTGCGCGCGCTGGTGGCCGGGGCGACGACGGGGCGGGCGCTGGGCTTCCTGGGCGAGCCGGGCGTGGACGTCCTGGAGCTGAACCTGGCGCTGGACCGGGCGTCGGCCTGACGGCGGCGGGCCGGCAGCCCCGGACCCGGTGCCGCTACCCGGGGCGGTGCGCCAGGACCCGGCCCTCGGGCGGGTCCGCGTCCGGGTCCCGCACCGCCTCCAGGTCGACGACGAGCCCGGCCTCCCGCACCCACCCGGCGACCCGGGCCACCGGCCGGCGCTGCGCGCGCAGCGTGACCGGGATGCCGCCGTAGCCGCGGGTGGGGGAGCGGATCTCGTCGCCCACCTGGAACCCGAGCAGCAGCACGCCGCCCGGGCGCAGCGCCCGCGCCACGCGCGCGACCACCCCGGGCGCGGCCGCGTCGGGCACGTGGATGAGCGAGTACCAGAGCAGCGCGCCGGCGAGCGACTGCTCCAAGAGGTCGAGCCGGGTCATGTCGCCGACGTCGAACCGCACGCCGGGGTGGGCGGCCCGGGCGATCGCGACCATCCGGGGCGACAGGTCGATCCCGCGCACGTCGACGCCCCGGCCGTGGAGGTGGCCCGCGACCTGGCCCGGCCCGCACCCGATGTCGGCCACCGGCCCGCCGCCGACCGCCGAGGCGAGCTCGCCGACGAGGTCGAGCAGCGCCCGGTCGTGCGGGTCGCGGGCCGGGTAGCCGCGCGCGACGAGGTCGACGTACGCCTCGGCGACGGCGTCGTAGGAGGCGCGGTTCCGGTCGACCCAGTCGTCGGTGTCCATCGCCGTGACGCTAGCGGTGCCCGCCGACAGCCTCGCCGGGCGCGGCGGCGAGGGCCGGCGGGGCCGCCCGCCGCCGCGCGCGGGTCGCCCCCAGCGCCATCGCCCCGAGCACCACCGCGATGCCCACCACCTGGCGCCACGACAGCACCTCCGCCGCCAGCACCGTCCCGAGCAGCACGCCCGTGACCGGGTTGAGCAGCCCCACGAGCCCGACCGTCGACGGGCCGAGGTGCCGCAGCGCCGCGAACCACGCCACGTTCGCCACGGCCGTCGCGACCAGCGAGACGTACGCGAACCCGAGCAGCGCCGTGCCGTCGAGCGCCGGCGGTGCGCCCTCGACCACGACCGCGACGGGCAGCAGCACGAGCGCCCCCGCGACGAGCTGCCAGGCGGTCAGCGGCAGCACCTCGACCTCGCCCTGCCAGCGGTTCGCGAGCACGTAGCCGACCGACGACATCAGCATCGCGGCGACCGAGGCGAGGATCCCGCGGGGGTCGAGCGCGGCGCCGTCCCCGCCGCCCAGCAGCATGACCGCCACGCCGACGACGCCCAGGACGCCGCCGACCACCGCCCGGAGCCGGGGCCGCTGGCCGAGCAGCACCCAGGCGGCGAGCATCATCGCGACCGGGCCCACCGCCATCACGGTCGACGCGATGCTGCTCGGCAGCGCCTGCGCGGCGACGTAGACCAGCGCGAAGAACGCCCCGACGGTGAGCGTCCCCAGCACGGCCGACCGCCACCACCACGACCCGCGCGGCAGCCGGCGGGCCAGGACGAGCAGCACGATCCCGGCGGGCAGCGCCCGCAGCACGCCGCCCCACAGCGGGCTGTCGGCGGGCAGGGTGTGCCGGGTGACGTAGTAGGTGCTGCCCCACAGGACGGGAGCGATCGCGGCGATCGGCAGCCAGCGGCGGTTGTCTTCCACGGAAGGCACTATACCTTCCGCGGAAGATATGATGGCGGCATGGCACCCGACCACGTCGACCGCATCCAGCAGGAGTGGGCCCGCGAGCGGCCCGACGTCGACGTGCGCCCGCAGGGCGTCATCGGCCGGCTGCACCGGCTCGCGCTGGCCCTGACCGGCGAGATCGCCGAGGTCTACCGGGAGCACGGCCTCGGTGAGGGGGAGTTCGACGTGCTGGCGGCGTTGCGCCGGGCCGGGGCGCCGTACGAGCGGGCGCCGGGCGACCTGGCCGCGCACACGATGGTGACGACCGGGGCGATGACGAAGCGGGTCGACCGGCTGGAGCGCGCGGGCCTGGTGACCCGGCGACCGAGCGCGGAGGACGGCCGCGGGCGGGTCGTCGCGCTGACGCCGCGCGGCCGCGAGGCGATCGACGCGGCGTTCACCGCGCACATGGCGAACGAGCGGCGGCTGCTCGACCTGCTCGGCCCCGAGGAGGACGCCGCGGAGCTCGAGCGGCTGCTCCGCCGGTGGCTCGCGGCGCTCGACCGCGGGGCGTGACCTCGGCTGCAGGGTGCGCGGCGACCGAGGCCGGCGACCCCGGCGGGATCCGTGCCGACGGCGACTCCACATCCGGGGGCCGGGCCGCGTTCTAGGGGGGCAAGCGCGTCCCACCCACCTGGAGGTCCCCGTGACCCGCACCACCCGACCCGCCCGCACGCGGTCAATCCGCCTGCTGACCATCGGCGCCGCCGCGTCCGGCCTGTGCCTCGCCGGCGCCGGCCTCGCCGCCGCGGCGGGCGCCTTCACCGTCGAGCCCCGCCCCGAGCTCGTCGCGGAGTTCGACGCCGCGAACGAGGGCACCGACTTCGGCGAGATGCCCGCCGGCTACTCGGAGGAGCAGTACCGCGCGTTCTGGACCTCCGGATACACGCTGGAGGACCTGACCGCGCTGCAGGAGCTGTGGTCCGTCGACGAGATGGAGGCGAAGGCGCGCGCCGGGCAGGCTGTCCTGGACGGCGCGGCGCTGCCGTTCGCGCCGGGCACGCACCAGTACGAGGAGCCGTCGGCCGAGACCGTGGCCGCGATCGACGCGTTCTTCGCCGCCGGCTACGACGGCGAGGACGTCGCGGAGCTTGCCGCGCTGTGGAACACCGACACGGTCGAGACCAAGGCGCGTGCCGGGCAGCTGCTGCTCGACGGGCAGACTGTCCCGGTGGCCCCGTCCGGCACCCCGGCCGGCGCCTGACGTGATCCCGGCACCGCGGACGGCCCAGGAGACCACCATCGCCACGCTGACCCTGCGCACCGGGTTCGAGGTCGAGCTGCTCGCGCCCGCCGGCTCCGACCGGCGGGTGCTCGCGGACGACCTCGCCGACCGGTGCGGCGGGTCGGTCCGGCGGTCGTCCCACACGGACTCCGAGCCGTCCGCGGTGCCGGGCGTCGGGCTGTTCCGGCACCTGTCGCCGGCGTTCGACGTCGTCGGGCCGGACGGCGCGCCCGTCGCGCGGCTGGTCGACGACATCACGCTCGAGGCCGACCTCGCGGCCGGCCCGCGCACGCCGCCCGGGCACCGCGGCTGGTACCGGGTGCTGTGCGACGACGCCCGCCTGCTGCGCCTGGTCGAGCGGCACGTCGACCCCGGCGCGGCCCTGCCGGACGTGCTGGCGCCGGTCGCGGCGCTGTTCGGCACCGTGGTCGAGCTGGTCGGGGGCGCGGCGCGGGTCAACGACGCCACCGGCGCGACCGTGGCGGTGGCGATGCCGCTGCCCGGGGGCCGCGAGCGCCCGTGCGAGGTGATCACGCCGCCGCTGACCCGGGACCACCGCGCCGCGCTCGACGCGCTGCTCGCCCCGGCCCGCGCCCTCGGGTTCACCGTGCCGGTGGAGGCCGCCGTGCACCTGCACGTCGACGGCGCGCCGTTCCGGACGCCCGCGTCGTTCGCGAACCTGGTCCGGCTGTTCGGCCGGTGGCGCGAGCCGCTGTGGGCGGCGCTCGGGACCAACCCGGCGTGCCGGCGGCTCGCGCCGCTGCCGGCCGACCTGGTCGCGCTGGTCGAGCGCGGCGACGCCGCGGACTGGCCGGCGCTCGCCGCCGCCGCCCGCGGGACCGGGCTCACCAAGTACGCGGACGTGAACCTCACCCAGCTCGTCGCCGCCCGGCCCGTCCGGGACACCGTGGAGGTGCGGATCCTCCCGGGGTCCGCCGACGCCGCGGAGATCGTCGCCCGGGCCGCGCTGGTGGAGCGGCTGCTGCTGCGCTGCCTGGACGACCGGCCTGTGCCCGCGCCCGGGGCCGACGCCGCCCGCGACCCGGCCGGCGCGCTCGCCGCGCTCGCGGGGGTCCCCGCGTGACGACGTACCTGCCCGTGCCGGGCCCCGAGAGCGCGCCGACGCCGCGCGTGGTGCCGCTGCCCGCCCGCGGGGGCGGCGACGCGCGCGCGGCCGCCGGTGCGCCCGGCTCGCTCGACGACCTGGTGCGCGCGCACCTGCCCGGCCTGCTGCGCTACGCGACGGTCCTGGTCGGCGAGGAGCACACGGCCGCCGACCTGGTGCAGGAGGTGCTGCTGCGGGCCCACGTGCGGTGGCACCGGATCGCGCTGATGGAGCGCCCCGACCTGTACCTGCGCCGCATGGTGACGAACGAGCACCTGTCCTGGCGGCGCCGCTGGCACGTCCGGACCATCCGCCCCGCCGCCGACGAGGTGCTCGCCGCGCACGCCGGCAGCGCCGGGGACCACGCGCACGGGCTGGCCGAGGAGGACGCCATGTGGCGCCGCCTCGCCGACCTGCCGCCCCGGCAGCGCACCGTCCTGGTGCTCCGCTACTACGAGGGCCTGGCCGACGCCGAGATCGCGAGCGTCCTCGGCACCTCCGCCGCCACCGTCCGCTCCCACGCCTCGCGCGCGCTCGTCACCCTGCGCCGCGCCGACCCGACCACCCCGGAGCCGTCATGACCGAGCACCGCCCGACCGAGGACGACATCGCCGCGCGCGTGGCCGCCGCGCTCCGCTCGCGCGAGCCGGCCACCGCCGCCACCGCCGCCGCCGCCGACCGGATCGCCGCGTCCGTCGCCGCCGCGCCCGGGGCCGCCCCGCGCGGCGTCGTGCGCGCGCTCCCGGTCTCCCGCGCGGGCCGCATCGCCGCCGCGGGCGTCGTCACCGGCACCCTCGCCGTCGTCGGGGCGGGCGCCGCCGCGGCCGCCAACCCGTACTCCGGGTTCGCCGTCGCGGTCGAGGACGCGGTGCGGGCGGTGGGCGTCGACTGGTCCGCGATGCCGGCCGGCTACACCCGCGAGCAGTACCAGGCGTTCTGGGACCAGGGGTACACGACGGACGACGTCGCCGCGCTCGAGGACCTGTGGCAGACCGACGCGACGACCGCCAAGGCGCGCGCCGGCCAGCTGCTGCTCGACGGGGCGGCCGTGCCGGTCGCGCCCGGCGAGGCCGGCCCCGGCGACGGGTCCGCCGGCGACCCGATGTCGACGTTCTGGGACTCCGGGTACGACTTCGAGGACGCGGCCCGGCTCGCCGAGCTGTGGCAGGTGGACGTCGGCGAGGCGAAGGCCCGAGCCGGGCAGCTGCTGCTGGACGGCGACCCGCTGCCGATCGACCCGGGCGAGGGGTGAGGCGCGGGGCCGGTCAGGCCGGGAACGCGTCGCGCAGGTAGCCCGCGTAGCCGCCGGGGGTGCGCCCGACCGTGCGGCCCGAGGTGACGACGTCGACCTCGTCGGACGCCCGCACCACGACGCCCGGCTCGGCCCGCAGCCGGGCGACCAGGTCGACGTCCTCGTGCTCGACGAGCGGGGCGAACCCGCCGGCGCGCCGGTAGGCGTCCGCCCGCATCCCGAGGTTCGCGCCGTGCACGTGCCCGTTCGGGCGGCCGGGGACCCGGGTCGCGCGCCAGGCGGCGACCTGCCGCGGCGTGAGGTCGCGCGGGTCGGGCCGGACGGTGCCGACCACCACGTCGGCGCCGGCGTCGGCGAGCGACCGGTGCGCGCGCAGCCAGTGCGGCGGCACCACGGTGTCGGCATCGGTGCAGGCGATCCACACGGCCCGCGGGTCGTCGCCGCGCAGCGCGAGCCCGGCGTCGACCCCGGCCGCGCGGGCCGCCCCGACGGCGCCCGCCCGCACGGCGAGGGTCCGCACGCCGGCCGACCGGGCCACCGCGGCCGACCGGTCGCGGCAGTCGTCGAGCACGACCACCGTGTCCACCGGGGCGCCCGCCGCGTCCGCGGCCGCCGCGAGCGACGCCAGGCACGCGGCCAGCAGCTCCTCCTCGTCGTGCACGGGGACGACGACCAGCAGCCGGGCGACGGCCGGGCGCGGGGGCGCCGGGTACGGGCGCGCCGGGCGCGCGCCGGGCGGCCCGGGGGTCACGGGAGCAGGCCCTCGCGCTCCGCCACCGACGCGGGGTCGGCGGACCACACGTCGAGCGCCACGTCGGCGTCCCGGTACGACGCCACCCGGGCCAGGCCGAGCGCCCGGTCGAGCGTCGCCTGGACGTCGTCGCCGGTCTGCGCGTGCTCCGCGACCGGGTGCCGCCAGTGGCAGCCGAGGACGGTCGCGCCCGGCGCGAGCTCCGGCCGCAGCCGGTCCACCAGGTCCAGCAGCTCGGGCCGGGTGAGGTAGTAGGCGACCTCCGACAGCACGACCAGGTCGTACGGGCCCGTGGGGACCCCCGCGCGGGCGTCGTGCCGGCGGACCGTCACGTGCGGCTGGTCGGCGACGCGCGCGCGGGCCTGCTCCACCGCGGCCGGCACGACGTCGGTCGCGAGCAGCCGGTCGCTCCGCCCGGCCAGCTCCGCGGTCAGCGTGCCGACCGAGCAGCCGACCTCCAGCACCGACCCGTACCGCCGGGCGGGCAGCGCCGCGAGCGTGAGCGCGCGCTTGCGCTCCTCGTACCACCGCGTCGCCAGGCCCCAGGGGTCGTCGCGCCGCTCGTACTTGCCGGCGAAATACTCCGCGGGCACGCCCTCCGCGCGGTCGTCGGCGACCACGAACGGCTCGACGTCCCGGTCGAAGTTCCGGAGGAACTCCGGGTGCAGCGGCGCGGCGTCCTCGGGCGCGGGCGACCACGGCTGGGTCTGCGTCGCGTGCTGGGCGAGCGCGCGGCGCTTCGCGGTGAGGTCCCGGTCGTCGAGCGGCAGCGCCCGCAGGTGGTCCCACGGCACGTCGGCGTGCTCCGGGGTCGCCCAGTGCCACAGCCACACCGGGTACTCGAGCAGGCGGGCGCCCCGCTCGGCCGCCAGCTCGGCGCACACCTCCCCGACGACCCGGTGGTCCCGGTGCCCGTCGCCGCGCCAGGGGGCGACCAAGGTGGCGAGCGGGCCGTCGCCCACCGCCGCGCGCAGCGCCGCGGCGACCGCCTCGCGGTGCTCGCGCGTCCCGCCGTCGGGGAACCCGAGGGTGGTGACCGCCGAGCCCGGGGACAGCACGGCCAGGCCCGCGGCCAGCTCCCGGGCGCGCATCGGCACCAGGTCCTCCGGTGCGAGGGTGGCGGAGCCGGCGTGCGAGCCGGCCCCGTCGGTGACGACCACGACGTCGGCGGGGCGCCCGGCCTCGGCGAGCCGGTGCAGCAGCCCGCCCGCGCCGAGCGTCTCGTCGTCGGGGTGCGCGGCGACGACGACCGTGCGGCCGACCGGCAGCGCGAGCCCCGGCAGCGCGACGAACCGCGCGGCGGCCTCCCAGATCCCGGCGGGCGTCCCGCCCGCGCGTCCGTCGAAGATCACCACGGCGCCGGCCCTCCCGCGAGCAGGCCGCCGAGGGACGCGTCGTCCCGCTCGGCGTGCTGCTGCCGGACGTACACCTCCAGGTCGGCGACGCGCTTGGCGTGCGCGGGCTCCTGGGTCAGCGGGCCGGGGCCGAGCGCGTGCCCGGCGAGCCGCAGCACGTCCTCGCAGGTCCGGGCGACGGTCGCGCGGACCCGCTTGGCGAGCACCCGGCCCGCGGCGCGGACGTCCTCCGGCTCCGGGTCGACACCGCCGCGGGTCGCCGCGCCGGAGGCGTCGACGCGGGCCGCGGCGTCCGCGAGGACCACCCGCGCGGCGGTCAGCCGCTCGTCGACGGCGCCCAGGTGCATGGCGAGCAGCCGGTCGTCCGGCCGGGCGGCGGCGTGGGCGTGCAGGCGGCGCGCGACGCCGACGGCGCCGCCGAACCAGCACGCGGCGACCCCGATCGCGCCCCACCAGAACCCGGGGCGGTCCAGGTACCACGCGCCCTCCGCGACGAGCGTCGCGCGCGCCCGGTCGAACCGGACCGGCGTGCTCGGGATCTCCGCCAGGCCGCGCGCGGACCAGGGGGCGTCGACCGGCCGGACCTCCGGCGCGCGCAGGTCGACCGCGAACAGGCCGCGGCGGGCGTCGTCGTCGGACAGCCGCGCGGTGACGAGGGCGGCGTCGAGGTCGCCGGCCAGCGAGCACCAGGGCTTGGTCCCGTCGAGCAGCCAGCCGCCGTCGCCGTCGCCGTCGTCGGCACCGTCCGCCGTCGCGGTCAGGGCCGGGCCGGGGCCCTCGGCCGCGTACACGCCCCAGGTGGACCTCGCCGCGTCGAGGTCGCCGGTGCGCCCCGCCTGGTCGAGGATCGCGCGGGCGTCGAGGTGCGGCTCCACCGCCCGGGCGACGGCGAGGTCGTGCGCCCCGAGCGTCGCGAGGAGCTCCCACAGGGCGGCCGTCGAGCCGGCGCCGGGGCGCAGGTCCCCGGGCCAGGCGACCGCCGCGCGCAGGGCGTCGGGGACGGTCGCCGGCAGCGGGGCGAGGAGCAGGTCCGGCGGCGGGCTCGTGTCCTGGAGGCGGACGGGGCGGGTGCCGTCGGGCATGGGTCTCCTCGCGGCTCGGGGATCGGCGGGACCCCGGGGGTGGCGGGTCCGGCGGCGATCATCGCCCGGCCCGCGGGTGGCCGCCAGCGGGGGAGAGCGCTGGCCTGCGGATCCGCCCGTCCGGACGGCGCGCGGCGCCGCCCCGGGTCGGCCGGACGGACCACGGGGCTCCGCCGCAGGACGGATGTGGGGCACGCGCGTCGCTGGTTAGCGTGGCCGGACCACCCGCCGACCACCCCGGAGGACCCGTCATGCCGTCCACCCCGCCCGTCTCCCGCGTGCTGAACGCCGCGGTCGGCGGACTGGCCGCGACCGCCTACTACGCCACGCCCGACCTCATCCGGTCCCGGGCCGGCCGCGGCTGGGCCAAGGCCGCGCTGACCGCCGTCGTCGTCGCGACGTCCGTGCCCGACGTGCGTCGCGGGCTCGCCGAGGTGCGGGCGCAGCGGGAGGCGGCCGCGCAGGACCCGCACGACGAGCAGGTCGACTGGTCGGCGATGTGGGGCGCGATGTCGCCCGGCGGCCGCGCCTCGGCGGTCGGGGCCGGCGCCGCGCTGCTCGCGGCCTCCGTCGGGTCGGTGGTCGCGATCGAGCGCGCGGTGTTCCGCCGCGGCGAGCGCCGGCGCGCGGCGGGGGTGCGGTTCGCCCACACCCGCCCGGCGCTCGCGTGGGGCGTGCTCACCACGGTGGTCGCGCTGCTCCCGGACGACACCGCCGCGCCGCCGCCGCTCCCGCGCGCCTGAGCCTGGCGGCCGCGGGTCAGCGGCCGACCATCGCCATGCCCGCGTCGTCGTAGCGGTTCCCGGCCACCCCGACCGTCGCCGCCAGGGCGTCGAGCTCCGCCCGCTCGTCCGCCGACAGGGCCACCGTCGTCGCGTCCGCGTTCTCCCGGACCCGCTCCAGCCGCCGCGTCCCCGGGATCGGCACGACCCACGGCTGCTGCGCCAGCAGCCACGCGAGCGCGACCTGCCCCGGCGTCGCCCCGCGGGCCTCGGCCAGCGCGCGGACCCGGGCCACCAGGGCTGCGTTCGCGTCCCGGTTCTCGGCGCTGAACCGCGGCACCCGGTGCCGGATGTCGCCGTCCGCGAACGTCGTCGTCGAGTCGACGGTGCCGGTCAGGAACCCCTTGCCGAGCGGGCTGAACGGCACGAACCCGATGCCGAGCTCCGCGCAGGTCGGCAGCACCTCGGGCTCGGGGTCGCGCGTCCACAGCGAGTACTCCGACTGCACGGCCGTCACCGGGTGCACGGCGTGCGCGCGCCGGATAGTGCCGGCGCCGGCCTCGGACAGCCCGAGGTGGCGGACCTTGCCCTCGGCGACGAGCTCGCCTACGGTCCCGGCGACGTCCTCGACCGGCACGTCCGGGTCGACCCGGTGCTGGTAGAACAGGTCGATCGCCTCGACCCGGAGCCGGCGCAGCGACGCCTCGGCCACCGCGCGGATCTGCTCGGGGCGCGAGCTCAGCCCGACCATCCGGCCGTCCGCGATGTCCCAGCCGAACTTGGTCGCGATGACGACCCGGTCCCGCAGCGGCGCGAGCGCCTCGCCGACCAGCTCCTCGTTGACGTACGGGCCGTACACCTCGGCGGTGTCGACGAACGTGACGCCGAGGTCCACGGCGCCCCGCAGCACCGCGATCATGTCGTCGCGGCTGCCGGGGTTGGGGCCGTAGGACATGGACATGCCCATGGCGCCGAGGCCGACGGCCGAGACCTCAAGCCCCTGTCCGAGCGTGCGGGTGTGCATGGCGGTCCCTCCGTGGGGGTCGACGGGGTGCGCCCCTGCCGGGTCGGCGGGGGGCGGTGGCGCGGTGGTGCGGGGGTGCCGTGCGGCCGCGGTCAGCCGACGGCGGTCGTGGGCGCGGTCGGCTCGGTGGCGGCGTCGGCGCTCGCGGACCAGCTCGCGAGCAGCTGCAGGGCGTCGGCCGAGGCGGTCCCGGGCGCCGCGGTGTAGACGAGCATCGTCAGCCCGGGCGCCTGCGCGATCGGCAGCGTGTCGTACATGAGGTCCAGCCGGCCGGCGACGGGGTGCTGGATGTGCTTGAGCCCGCCGCGGTGCAGGTGCACGTCGTGCCGCGCCCAGCGCTCGCGGAACTCCTCGCTGCGGGTGGACAGCTCGCCCACGAGGTCGTGCACCGCCTTGTCGTGCGGGTCGCGCCCGGCGACGCCGCGCAGGATGCCGACGGTGTCCTTCGCGGCCTTCTCCCAGTCGACCCAGTAGTCGTGCGCCGCCGGGTCGAGGAACGCGAACCGCGCGTGGTTGGCCGGGCGGCCCGCGACGTGCGAGGGCCCGGTGAACAGCGGCGCGTACAGCGCCCGGCCGAGCGCGTTCGTCGCGAGGATGTCGAGCCGGTCGTTCCGCACCACCGCCGGGGCGCCGGTCATGGCGTCGAGCATCACCTGGACGCTCGGGGGCACGGGCGGCGTCGGCCGGCGGCGGGTGCGCGCCGTGCGGGGGCCGGCGGCGCGGGCGAGGTCCTGCAGGTGCAGGGTCTCGGCCTCGTCGAGCTGGAGCGCCCGGGCGATCGCGCCGAGCACCGACTCGGAGACGCCCGAGAGGTTCCCGCGCTCGAGCCGCACGTAGTAGTCGGAGGACACCCCGGCGAGCATCGCGACCTCCTCGCGACGCAGCCCGGCGACGCGGCGGTTCGACCCGTAGGCGGTGAGCCCGGCCTGGGCGGGCGTGATCCGCGCCCGGCGGGACGCCAGGAAGTCACGCACCTCGTCACGGTTGTCCATGCCCCGACGGTACGTCCGGCGCCGCGCGGGTGGCAGGCCCTGCCAGTACCCGGCACCGCGGTCCCTCCCGCGCGGCGAGCGGCGGGTGTCTGCTGGGGCGGTGCGCCGCGGACCGCGCGGCGCACCAGCGCACCGAGGAGACCCCGTGGAGATCCGCACCCAGGAGCCGACGACCGCCGGCCCGTCCGCCCTGTTCACCGGCGATGTCTGGTTCGACGTGCTCGCCGCCCCGCCCGCCCCGTCGCGGCTGCGGGTCAACGTCGTCCGGTTCGCGCCCGGCGCCCGGACGCACTGGCACCGCCACGCAGCGGGCCAGTCGCTCCGCGTGACCCAGGGCGTCGCCCGCGTCGGGACCCGCGACGGCCGCGTGCTGGAGGCCCGGCCGGGGCAGACCGTGTGGTGCCCGCCGGACGAGGAGCACTGGCACGGCGCCGGCCCGGACGCCTTCATGGAGCACCTGGCCATGTGGGAGACGACCGACGCCCGGGACGGCTCCGAGACCACCTGGGCCGAGCCGGTCGACGACGCGCAGTACGCGGGGGACGGGGCCCGGTGAGCGCCTGGACCGCCGACGAGCTCGACCGGGTCGGCCGCGCCGAGGAGCTGCGGCTCGCGTCGTACCGGCCCGACGGCACCCTCCGGCCGCCCGCGACCATCTGGGTCGTGCGGGTCGGCGGCGACCTCGTGGTCCGCTCCGCGTACGGGCCGGGCAACGGCTGGTTCCGCCGGGCGCAGGCGGCCGGGCGCGGGCGGGTCGAGGCGGGCGGGGTGACCAGGGAGGTGCGGTTCGTGGCCGCCGACCCGGGCGCGCACGACGCCGTGGACGCGGCCTACCACGCGAAGTACGACCGGCACGGGCCGCGGATCGTCGGGACCGTGGTGGGTCCGCAGGTCGTGGACGTGACGCTGCGGCTGGAGCCGGCGGACGACTGAGGGCCGGGCCGTCAGCCCCGCGGGTCGACCAGCCGCACCATGCCCGTCATGTCGCCGACCTCGAACCCCGCGGCCCGGTAGAGCGCGCTGCCCTCGGCGGTCGCGAACAGCGTGACGAACGCCGGCGCGGGGGCGCACTCGGCGATCAGGTCGAGCACCCGCGCGAGCAGCGCCCGCCCGATGCCGCGCCCCTGCCGGTCCGGCAGCACGACGACGTCCTGGACCATGAAGTACTTCACGCCGTCGCCGACCACGCGGGCCATGCCGACGGCCTCGCCGGCGTCCGTGACGGCCACCACGCCGAGCGTCGACCCCGCCAGCGAGGCGGGCTGCGACGGCCAGTCGAAGGCGTGCGCCCAGCCGACGGCCTCGGCGAGGCGGCGGTGCTCCTGCGGGGTGGGGAGACGGTCCTCGAGCGTGACGTCGTCGGCGGGCATGGGGCCATGCTCCCGCAGCGCGGCGCACCCAGGTGCCGGCCGCGCCCCGGGTAGGTGGGCGATCGCGCGAGCCGCGCGGGCGAGTCCCGGGTCGGACGCGGAGTACCGCCACCCGTTCGTCGCGCCCGTCGACCTGCCTACGCTGGCCACGTGACCGCGCTGCACGAGATGACCGCCCTGGCCCTCCGTGACCTGCTGAGGTCCGGCGACGTCGCCCCCGCCGACCTGGCCGAGCACTACCTGGCCCGCATCGCCGACCGCGACCCCGCCCTCGGCGCCTTCGCCACGGTGACGCCGGACCTGGCCCGGGAGCGCGCCGCCGCCCTGCGCCGTGACGCGCGCCCCGGCCCGGACGCCCCGCTGTGGGGGCTGCCGACCGCGGACAAGGACCTCACCGACCGGGCGGGCGTGCCGACGGGCTTCGGCTCGCGGGCGTTCGCGGGCCGGTACCGGTACGTGCCGGAGGTCAGCAGCGACATCACCCGGGTGCTCGACGCCGCGGGGATCGTGTCGCTCGGCAAGACCGCGGCGCCCGAGCTCGGCTTCCCGTCGTACACGGAGACGCTGGTCGGTCCGCCGGCGCGGAACCCCTGGGACCTCTCGCGCGGGTCGGGCGGGTCGAGCGGCGGGGCCGCGGTCGCGGTGGCCGCAGGGCTGCTGCCGGTCGCGCCCGGGTCCGACGGCGGCGGGTCGGTGCGCATCCCGGCCGCGGCGTGCGGGCTCGTCGGGCTGAAGACGACACGCGGGCTGCTGCCGGCGGGCGGCGGGGTGGAGTCGCTCGGCGGGCTGGTCGTGTACGGCCCGATCGCCCGGACGACGGCGGACGCCGCCCTGCTGCTGGAGGGCATGCTGCCCCGTCGCGCGGACGGGTCGGTGGACCACCCGCGCACGCTGCGCACCGCCGCCGGGCCGCGCGGGTCCTACCTCGACGCGGCGCAGCAGGGCCGGACGCCGGACGGCCGGGCCGCGTTCCGGATCGGGGTCAGCACGTTCAGCGCGTGGGAGGGCGCCTACGACATCGTGCTCGGCCCGGAGGCGCGGGCCGCGCTCGACGCCGGGTCCGCGGCGCTCGACGGGCTGGGGCACGCGGTCGTCGACGCCGGGACCTGGGAGCCGGACCCCGCGTACGCGCCGGCGTTCCGGACGCTGTGGATGGCGGGCGCGTCCGCGGTGCCGATCGACGACCCCGAGCGGCTGGCGCTGCTGGAACCGCTCACGCAGTGGCTGATCGCGCGCGGGCGGGCGGTGCCCGCCCGGCAGCTCGTGGAGGCGGTCGGGGCGCTCGCGGCCTTCGAGCGGACGATGATCGCCCGCGTCGAGGAGTACGACGCGGTGCTGCTGCCGGCGATGGCGCTCACCCCCCGGCCGATCGGCTGGTACGACGCCGACGACCCGGAGCGGAACTTCGCGCAGCAGTGCGAGTACACGCCGTACACCTCGATGCTCAACGTGTGCGGGCTGCCGGCGATCACGGTCCCGACGCACTGGACCGAGCCGGACGACGCGGCGCCGGCCGGGCTGCCGATGGGCGTGCAGCTGGTCGGGCGCCCCGGCGGGGAGCACGTGCTGCTCGCGCTCGCGGCCCAGCTGGAGGAGCGGCTGCGGTGGCCGGAGCGGCACCCGCCGGTCTGGTGAGGCGGGGCGCTGCCGGCCGCCCGCGCAGTGATGTGTACGACCGTACGCAACGATGCGTACCATCGTCCGCATGACGACCGACTACTTCGCCGACGACCCGCGCACCAACCTCGAGCGGATGCTCGCGGGCGACCTCTACATCGCCGACCAGGAGATCGAGGACCTGACCCGCCGGTCCGCGCGGCTGGCCGAGGCCTACGGCCGCGTCGCGCTGCTCGACGACGAGGCGGCCCGCGCGATCCTCGCCGACCTGCTCGGCACGCTGGGGGAGGGTTCGGGCATCCGGCCGCCGCTGCACGTCGACTACGGCAAGAACATCCACGTGGGCGCGCGCACGTTCGTGAACTTCAACCTCACGGCCCTCGACGTCGCGACCATCCACATCGGCGACGACTGCATGATCGGCCCGAACGTCCAGCTCCTCACCCCGATCCACCCCGTCGAGCCGCAGCCGCGCAAGGACAAGCTCGAGGGCGCGAAGCCGATCGTGATCGGCGACAACGTCTGGCTCGGCGGCGGCGTCATCGTGTGCCCGGGCGTGACCATCGGCGAGAACTCCGTCATCGGCGCCGGCTCCGTCGTCACGAGGGACATCCCGGCGAACGTGGTCGCCGTCGGCAACCCCGCGCGGGTCATCCGGGAGAACATCGACCGATGACCCGGCGCCACGACCCGGGGCGGCGCGACCGCATCGTCGACGCGTGCCTCGACGTGCTCGCCGCGGAGGGCGTCGCGGGGACCTCGCACCGCAAGGTCGCCGCGGCCGCGGACGTGCCGCTCGGGTCGATGACCTACCACTTCGCCGGGCTGGACGACCTGCTGCGGGCGGCGTTCGACCGGTACGCGCGGGAGTTCGGCGGGCGGTTCGACGCGCTCATGGCGGCCGCGCCGGACCAGGCCTCGGCCGTGGACGCGCTGGTGGCGTACATCCGCGGCGAGGTCATGGGGGACCACCGGGACCTGGTGCTGAGCCACGAGCTCTACACCCTGGCCGCGCGGGACCCGGCCTACCGGGACCTGACGACGGCGTGGATGGCGCGCAGCAGGGCGTCGCTGGAGCGGTGGTTCGACCCGACGACGGCACGGGCGCTGGACGCGCTGGTGGAGGGGCTGGGCATCCACCGGGCGCTCGACACCGGCGCCGGCGACGACGCGGCGGTCGAGGCCGGGGTGCGGCGGGTGGCCGGGGCGGGCTGAGCGGTCAGCTGGCCCGGCGCAGCTGGGCGTAGGTGGCGGACATCCGCTCGAACTCGTCGCGGGTCAGGCCCATCGCCTCGATGAGCTCCGCCTCGAGCCGGTCGTAGGCGTCCTGCTCGGCGGGCGTACGCGGCGGCGGCGTCGCCGAGAACCGCGCGTGGATCTCCCGGAGTCGCTCGTGGTCGATCGCGTGCCTGCTCATGCCCCGAACCGTACGACCGACCACTGACACGCCCCTGTGCGGCAGCCGTCCGACCGCCCAGCCTCCGTGGCCGCCCCGCCACCCGCTAGAACGGGGGCGGTTCGTCGTGGGGGTCGGTGGTGGCGTCGTGGGACTGCCCGGTGCCGGGCCGCGTGAGGTAGCGGTGGCCGGTGGGGGTGATCCACTCGAACAGTCCGGGCTCGATCTGGCGGAGCCGGAAGCCGCCGTCGGTCTTGAGGCGGTGGTGCCGGTGGCACAAGGGGCCGAGGTTGTCCGCGTCGGTGCGGCCCAGGGCAGCATCGGGGTCGGCGCCGGGCTGGGGGTGGAACTCCTCGGTGTGGTCGAGCTCGCAGCCGCAGGCCGGGCGGACGCAGCCGGGCGCGACGCACGTCCCGTCGCGGGTGCGCACGAACTCGTCGAGGGCGGCAGGGGGTCGGTACCGTTCGCGCCCGACGTCCAGCAGCCGGTGGGTGACCGGGTCGGTGACCAGCCGCCGCCAGACCCCGCCGACCGCCAGGGCCCGGGCGCGGACCGCGTCGATCGGGCCGTGGCCCTCGAGGTCCGCGGGCTGGTCGTCCAGGCCCATCAGGGTCGAGGCGGCGATCGTGATCCGGACCTCGGCACCCGGGCGGCCGGAGCAGCGCGTGCAGCCGCGGCGGGCGGTGGTCGGCGCCGGGGCGAGCACGATCGGTGCGCGCGCAGGCGGAGCCTGGGTGGAAGCGGGAGTCGGCAGGTCGTCCTCCACCGCGGACGCAGGAGGCGGCACGTCCCCCGCCGCGAACGCAGGAGTGGGCGGGTCTGCCTTCGCGAACGCAGGAGTGGGCGGGGCCGGCGGTACGGACGCTGCGACGCCGGCGCCCGCGGAGACGTCCTGCTCGGCCTCGTCGAGCGGGACGATCGTGGCGGTCGGGATCGGCTCGACCGGCGGCCGGGGCGTCAGCCTGAACGTGCTGACGCTCAGGTCCTCCGCCGAGCGGCGCGGCTTCGGCAGCGCCGGCGCGGGCGGGTCGAGCCGGACCTCGAACGCCGGCCCGTCCGA
>NZ_DASQCJ010000003.1:0-4968 GCF_035634735.1 Cellulomonas sp. | reverse complement strand
GGTCGTGCTCATCGTGCTCGGCGCCCTGCTCGCCCCGGTGGCCGTGGTCGCCGTGTGGGCGAAGGACCTGGTCACCGACACCGACCGTTACCTCGCCACGGTCGGCCCGCTGGTCGACGACCCGCAGATCCAGGGCGCCGTCACCAGCCGGGTCACCGGCGCGATCGTGGACGCCGCGGACCTGGACGGGCTGGCGTCCGACGCGGTGACGGCGGTCGAGGGGCTCGGGCTGCCGCCGCGGGTGTCGGCGCTGGCGGAGTCGCTGCAGGGGCCGCTGGTCGACGGGGCGACGAACGTGATCCGCCGGGCGGTGGACGCGGTCGTCACGTCGGACGTGTTCGAGGCGGTGTGGGACGAGGCCAACCGCACCGTGCACGCCCAGCTGAACGCGGTACTCCGCGGCGACCCGGACGCGATCGCGAGCATCGACGCCCAGGGGACCCTCGTGGTCGACCTCACCGGCGTGGTGAACACGGTGCGCAGCTCGCTGTCGGACGCCGGGTTCACGGTGGTGGACCGGCTGCCGGCGATCAGCGCGAGCTTCCCGCTCATGCAGAGCGCCGACCTGGTCCGGGCGCAGAACGCCTACCGCGTGCTGGACGTGCTGGGCACCTGGCTGATCTGGCTGTCGCTCGGCCTGCTGGCCGCCGGGGTGCTGGCGGCGGTGCACCGGGCGCGGGCGCTCGTGATCGCGGGGCTGTCGCTGGCCGGGGCGATGCTGCTGCTGGGCGCGGCGCTGACGATCGGCCGGTCCGTGTACGTCGACGCGCTCCCGCCCGGGGTGCAGCGGCCCGACGCGGCGGTGGTGGTCTACGACCAGGTGGTGGCGTTCCTGCGGGTGGCGCTGCGGTCGGCGTTCGTGCTCGGGGTCGTCGTCGCGCTGGTGGCGTTCCTGGCCGGCGGGACGTCGGCGGCGCGGTCGCTGCGGGCGTCCTGGAACCGGGGCGCGGCGTGGCTGCGCACGAGCGGGGAGCGGCGCGGGATCAGCACCGGGCCGGTCGGCGTGTGGTTCGGCGAGCAGCGGGTGCTGGTGCGCGTCGTCATCGGGGCCGGGGCGGCGCTGGCGCTGGTGCTCGCGGGGCACCTGACGCCGGCGTACGTGGGAGGCGTCGCGGTCGTGGCCGTCGTGCTGCTGGCCGTGACGACGCTGGTCGCGCGGCCGCCGACGCCGCCGTCGTCGTCGCCCGGTCCGCCGCCGCCGGCCGACGGGGCGCCCGCTGCCGGCTGACCCGGGCGCCGGCGCGCGGTCGCGGGCCCGGACGGCCGGCGCCTGCCGGGGCTCCTCAGTCGCGGGTGGCGCGGGGGTGCGGGACCGACGTCGACGGCGCCGGGTCCTCGACCGCGCGGGCCTCGTGGCCCACCTCGGCCAGCGCGACCGGCAGCCCCGCGGAGCCGGTGAACACGAACATCTTGTAGCCGACGTACCGGACGACGGTGCCGAGCACGATGCCGATGACGTTGGCGACGTTGTCGGAGAACGGCCCCGAGTGGCCCAGCACGTAGTGCGAGAACCACAGCGTGCCGACGGTGAACCCGATGCCGACGACGTTGATCGCGGAGAACAGCAGCAGCTCGCGCCCGCCGCGGTGCTTGCTCTGGCCGGCGAACGTCCAGTGCCGGCTGCCGAGCCACGACACCAGCGTCGCGAGCACGACGGCGATGATCCGGGCGGTCAGCGGCTTGCCGTGCAGCGCGTCGACGGGGCCGAACCGCAGCAGGTTGTAGGTGCCGAGGTCGACGACGAACGCGACCGTGCCGACGGAGCCGAACCGGGCCAGCTCGAGGGCCCGCTCGCGCAGGGAGCGGCGCGGCATGCGGTAGAGCAGGCCGTGCAGCAGTCCGGGACGGGCCTCGGGGGCGGGTCCCGGTGCGGCCGCGAGGCGGGGCGCACCGGAGGAAGTCACGCCGACAGGGTACGGCGAGACGCTGGGGGACCGCTGTGCGAGGTCGGTTAGGCTCACCGCTCGTGGCAGCACCCGTGGTGGCAGTGGTCGGTGGTGGGCAGCTCGCCCGCATGATGGCGCCCGCGGCGACGGCGCTCGGCGTGCACCTGCGGGTGCTGGTCGAGGACGCGGTGTCGTCGGCGGCGCAGGTGGTGGTCGACGCGCCGGTGGGCGCGGCGGCGGACCCGGTGGCCGTCGAGGCCCTGGTGGTCGGCGCCGACGCCCTGACGTTCGAGCACGAGCACGTGCCGAACGGCCTGCTCACCGAGCTGGTGGACCGCGGCGTCGCGGTGCGCCCGGGCCCGGACGCGCTGGTGCACGCGCAGGACAAGATCGTGATGCGGACCCGGCTGACGGCGCTCGGCGTGCCGTGCCCGCGGTGGGCGCCGCTGGACTCGGCCGACGACCTCGCCGCGTTCCTCGCGGCCGGCGACGGCACCGCCGTGGTGAAGACCGCGCGCGGCGGCTACGACGGCAAGGGCGTGCGGGTCGTGCGGTCCGCGGACGAGGCGGCCGACTGGCTGGCCGCCGCGGCGGACGGCACGGGCGCGCCGCTGCTGGCCGAGGAGCGGGTGCCGTTCACCCGCGAGCTCGCCGCCCTGGTCGCGCGCACCCCGTCCGGCGAGGTCCGCACCTGGCCGGTCGTCGAGTCGGTGCAGCGCGACGGGGTGTGCGCGGAGGTCGTCGCCCCGGCGCCCGACCTGGACCCGCGCACCGCCGCGACGGCCGAGCGGATCGCCCGCGAGGTCGCGGAGGGCCTGGGCGTCATCGGCGTGCTGGCGGTCGAGCTGTTCGAGGTCGCGGACCCCGACGGCGGCGCCCCCCGCGTGCTGGTCAACGAGCTGGCGATGCGCCCGCACAACTCCGGGCACTGGACGATCGACGGCTCGGTGACCAGCCAGTTCGAGCAGCACCTGCGCGCTGTCCTCGACCTGCCGCTCGGCGGGACCGAGGCCCGCGCGCCGTGGACGGTCATGGCGAACGTGCTGGGCTCGACCCGCGCCGCGCTCACCGACGGGCTGGCCGAGGTCGCCGCGCTCGACCCGGGCGCGAAGGTGCACCTGTACGGCAAGGGCGTCCGCCCCGGCCGCAAGCTCGGGCACGTCACCGTGTCCGGGGACGACCTGGCCGACGTGCGCCGCCGGGCGGTCGCCGCGGCGGCCGTGCTGCGCGGCGACGCACCCGCCTGACCCGCACCGCCCGACCCCACCCCCACCGGAGGCACCGCATGACCACCCCGCTCGTCGGCATCGTCATGGGCTCGGACTCGGACTGGCCCGTCATGGAGGCGGCGGCCGAGGCGCTCGCCGAGTTCGACGTCCCCGTGGAGGTCGACGTCGTCTCGGCGCACCGCCAGCCCGACAAGATGGTCGCCTACGGCCGGGAGGCCGCCGGGCGCGGGCTGCGGGCGATCATCGCGGGCGCCGGCGGCGCGGCGCACCTGCCGGGCATGCTCGCGGCCGTCACGCCGCTGCCGGTGATCGGCGTGCCCGTGCCGCTGGCCCGGCTCGACGGGATGGACTCGCTGCTGTCGATCGTGCAGATGCCCGCGGGCGTCCCCGTCGCGACGGTGTCGATCGGCGGCGCCCGGAACGCGGGACTGCTGGCGGCGCGGATCCTCGGCGCGGGGACGGACGAGACCGCCCGCCGGCTCGCGGCGGCGATGCTCGCGTTCCAGGACGACCTGCGCGCGCAGGCGGACGCCAAGGGCGAGCGGCTGCGGTCGCTGCACGGCGACGGGCGCCGGCCCGCCGTGGGCTTCGGCGGCTGACGGCCCCGCCGCCCGCCCCCGCCGCCCGCCCGCGCGCCCCGCCGCCCCCGCCGAGTCTCCACGTCTCGCCTGCGGGACCGCGGTCCCGGACAGACGCGGGTCGGAGACTCGGCAAGCGGTGCCGGTCAGGGGCGTGCGGTCCCGAGCGGCGGTCCCAGCGGCGCGCGCAGCCACGCCAGCCACGCGCCGACCCCCTCGCCGGTGCGCGCGGACAGCTCGAGCACGGTCGCGTCCGGGTTCACGTCCGCGAGGTGCCGGCGGAACCGCGCCAGGTCGACGTCGAGGTGCGGCGCGAGGTCGGTCTTGTTCACGACCACGGCGTCCGCGGCGCGGAACATCACCGGGTACTTGAGCGGCTTGTCCTCGCCCTCGGTGAGGGACCAGATCATCGCGCGGCGGTGCTCGCGCCGAGGGGGCCTGCGCCGCGTACTACGCCTTCCGCCGCCTGGACCCCCGAGGAGCGTGACCGTGCCCGACCCCGCCCAGCCCCCCGCCGACCTGCCCGTCGGACCCGTCGGCGCCGCCGGTCCCGACGCCTGGACCTGCCCCGTCCCCCTGCGGCACACCGAGCGCGTCGTGCTCGGCCACGGCGGGGGCGGCGTGCTGTCTGCCGAGCTCGTCGAGCACCTGTTCCTCCCGGAGCTCGGCGGCGACCCGGACGCCCTGCACGACGCCGCGGTGCTCTCGGCGCCCCGTCCCGGCGAGCGGCTGGCGTTCACCACGGACTCCTACGTCGTGCAGCCGCTGTTCTTCCCCGGCGGCTGCCTCGGCGACCTCGCGGTGAACGGCACCGTCAACGACCTGGCGATGGCCGGCGCCCGGCCGCTGGCCCTGTCGGCAGGCTTCGTGCTGGAGGAGGGCCTGGAGACGGCGGTGCTCGGCCGGGTGGTGGCCGCGATGGGCGCGGCGGCCCGGGCCGCGGGGGTGCCCGTGTTCACCGGCGACACCAAGGTGGTCGAGCGCGGCCAGGCCGACGGGATGTACGTGTGCACCGCGGGCGTCGGCGCCGTGCCCGCGGGGGTGGACATCCGCCCCGGTCGCGCCGCGCCGGGCGACGTCGTGCTGGTGTCGGGGGCGGTCGGCGCGCACGGCGTCGCCGTGCTGTCCCGGCGCGAGGGGCTGGAGTTCGGCACCGAGGTGCGCTCGGACACCGCGCCGCTGCACGGCCTGGTGGCGGCGCTGCTCGCCGCGGTCCCGGACGTGCACGTGCTCCGCGACCCCACCCGCGGCGGGGTCGCCGGCACGCTGTGCGAG
>NZ_DASQCJ010000002.1:0-98677 GCF_035634735.1 Cellulomonas sp. | reverse complement strand
CTGCACCCGTTCCTCGCGCTCATGCTCGGCGCCGGCGTGCTCGCCGTGGCCGCCGGCCTGCCCTACGTCGACGCCTTCACCTCGTTCACGAAGGGCCTCGGCGAGACCGTCGCCGGCGTCGGCATCCTCATCGCCCTCGGCGCGATCATCGGCAAGATGCTGATCGACTCCGGCGGAGCCGACCAGATCGTCGACTCGATCCTCGCGAGGACGCCGGTCCAACGGCTCCCGTGGGCCATGGCCTTCGCCGCGTTCATCATCGGCATCCCGCTGTTCTTCGAGGTCGGCGTCGTCCTGCTGATCCCGGTCGTCATGCTCGTCGCGCGCCGGTCCAAGGTGTCGATGATCGTCGTCGGCATCCCGGCCCTCGCCGGCCTGTCCGCCCTGCACGGCCTGGTGCCGCCGCACCCCGGCCCGCTGATCGCGATCGACGCCCTGGGCGCCGACCTCGGCCTGACCCTCGGCCTCGGCCTCCTGGTCGCGATCCCGACCGTCGCGGTCGCCGGCCCGCTGCTCGCGAAGCCGATGGCGCGCTGGGTCCCGCTCGACCCGCCGACCGAGATCCTCGGCGGCTCGGAGCGCGCGGACGACGCCCGCCGCCCGTCGTTCGCCACCGCGCTCACCGTCGTGCTGCTGCCGGTCGTCCTCATGCTGGCCCGCACGCTCGCCGAGACCGTCGGGTTCCAGGACTCGGGCGTCGGCCAGGTGCTCGACTTCGTGGGCACCCCGCTGGTCGCGCTGCTCATCACCGCGCTGGTGTCGCTCGTCCTGCTCGGCACCCGCCAGGGTCGCGACCGCAGCATGGTGAGCAAGCTCGTCGACTCCTCCTTCGCCCCGATCGCGAGCATCCTGCTCATCGTCGGCGCGGGCGGCGGCTTCAAGCAGACCCTGGTCGACTCCGGCGTCGGCGACGTCATCGCCAAGGGCCTCGCGAACGCGCCGATCTCCCCGCTGCTCGCGGCGTGGCTGGTCGCCGTGCTGATCCGCGTCGCCACCGGCTCCGCGACCGTCGCCACGGTCACCGCGGCCGGCATCGTCGCGCCCCTGGCCGAGGGCCTGTCCCCGACGCACGTCGCGCTGATGGTGCTGGCGATCGGCGCCGGCTCGGTGTTCCTCAGCCACGTGAACGACGCCGGGTTCTGGCTGGTCAAGGAGTACTTCAAGATGACGGTCGGCCAGACGTTCAAGACGTGGTCCCTCATGGAGTGCGTCCTGTCCGTCACGGCGCTGGTGGTGGTCCTGCTCCTGAGCCTGGTCATCTAGCGCCGCGCCACCCGCCCGCGAGCCCCCGCCGACCGAGGTCGACGGGGGCTCGCGCGCGTCCGGGGCCGAAGGGTCAGCGCACCGCCTGCGCCGGCAGCGCCGCCTCGGCCAGGTGCCGCAGGTGCGCCGGCACCTCCCGGCCGTGCGCCGCCATCGACCGGGCCCACAGCCGGCCCGCTCGGTAGGACGACCGGACGAGCGGCCCCGCGAGCACCCCGAGGAACCCGAGCTCCTCCGCCTCGTCCGCGATCTCGGCGAACTCGTCCGGGTGCACCCAGCGCGCGACGGGCAGGTGCCGCGGCGAGGGCCGCAGGTACTGCGTGACGGTGATGATGTCGGTGCCCGCGTCCCGCAGGTCGCGCAGCGCGCCCGACACCTCCGCCCGCTCCTCGCCCATGCCGAGGATGAGGTTCGACTTGGTGATCATCCCGGCCGCCCGGCCCCGGGTGAGCACGTCCAGCGACCGCTCGTACCGGAACGCCGGCCGGATCCGCCGGAAGAGGCGCGGCACCGTCTCGACGTTATGCGCGAACACCTCCGGCGCGGCGTCGAACACCTGCGCCAGGTGCTCCGGGCGCCCCGTGAAGTCCGGGACGAGGATCTCGACGCCGGTGCCCGCGGCCTGCCGGTGGATCTGGCGGATCGTCTCGGCGTACAGCCAGGCGCCCTCGTCGGGCAGGTCGTCGCGGGCGACGCCGGTGACGGTCGCGTACCGCAGGCCCATCCGCGCCACGGACTCCGCCACCCGCCGGGGCTCGTCGACGTCGTAGTCCGCGGGCCTCCCGGTGTCGATCTGGCAGAAGTCGCACCGCCGGGTGCACTGCGCGCCGCCGATGAGGAAGGTGGCCTCGCGGTCCTCCCAGCACTCGAAGATGTTGGGGCAGCCGGCCTCCTGGCAGACGGTGTGCAGCCCCTCGCCGCGCACCAGGTCCTGGAGCTGCCGGTACTCCGGGCCCATGCGGGCGCGGGTCCTGATCCACTCGGGCTTGCGCTCGATCGGGGTCTCCATGTTCCGGACCTCGAGCCGGAGCAGCCGCCGGCCGTCGGGCGCGGTCACGCGGCGGCCCCCGCGCCCGCGACGGCGACCGCGGCCGGGACGTCGGCGACGCCGGGCAGGGCCCCGGCGAGCGCCGCGACCACCGCCGGCAGCACGTCCCGCGGGGTGAGGGCGCGCCGCGCCTCGCGGCTCAGCGTCGTCACCCCCGCGTCGTCGATGCCGCACGGCACGATCCGGTCGTAGGGCGCGAGGTCGTTCGCGACGTTGAGCGCGAAGCCGTGCATCGTGACGCCCTCGGCGACCCGGACGCCGATCGCGGCGACCTTGGCGGCCGGCCCGTCGACGCCGGCCGCCGGCGGGACCCACACGCCCGACCGGCCCGCGACCCGCTCACCGCGCACCCCGTACCGGCCCGCGACCGCGATCAGCGCCTCCTCCAGCGCGCGGACGTAGGCCACGACGTCGACGGGCGTCCTCAGCCGCACGACCGGGTAGCCGACGAGCTGGCCGGGGCCGTGCCAGGTGATCTTCCCGCCGCGGTCGACGTCGACCACCGGGGTGCCGCCCGGGTCGGCCGGCAGCTCGTCGCGGCGCGTCCGGCGGCCGGCGGTGTAGACGGGCGCGTGCTGGCAGAGCAGCAGCGCCCCCGGCCGGTCCCCCGCGACGACCTCGGCGTGCAGGCGGCGCTGCAGGCGCCAGCCCTCGTGGAAGTCCAGCGGCGACCCGTCGAGCCCGTGCTCCAGGACGGCGATCATGCGCCCGACCGTAGCATTGTTGGACTGAGTCCAAGAATTACCTCGGGTCGACCGGCGCGAGCGGCTGCGTCGCCGGGCCCTCCAGGGGCGCGCCGTCCGGGGCGAACCGGCTGCCGTGCAGCGGGCAGTCCCAGGACCGCTCGACCTCGTTCCACGTCACCACGCCGCCGAGGTGCGTGCACACGCCGGACACCCGCCGCGTGACGCCGCCGACCGTGCAGACCGCCTCCGGCCGCGCGCCGGCCCGCTCGACCCCGCCCTGCCCCTCCGGCGGGTCGGCCCGGGTGCCGGCCGCCGGCCGCGGGGCCGTCCAGCCGCCCGCGAGCCACCGCGCCACGGAGCCGTTCAGCCGCGCCGCGTCCCCCAGCCCGCTGAGCTCGTGCCGGCCCCACGGCCGCCACGACTCCGCCCAGCGCGGCGCCCGGTCGTTGAGGATGTCGGCGGCCAGCACCAGCGCGGCGGCGACCGCGGTCGTCATCCCCCACTTCGCGTAGCCGGTGGCGACGTACAGCCGCGGGTCGAGCGGCAGCAGCCGGCCCACCAGCGGCAGCCCGTCGGTGGTCGCGTAGTCCTGCGCCGACCACACGTGGGTCAGCTCGGCGCCCGGGACGTGCGCGCGCGTCCACTCGACCAGTGCGCGCACCGACTCCCCGGTCCGCGGCCGCCGGCCGACCGGGTGACCGGCGCCGCCGACCAGCAGCAGGTCCGGCACGGCCGCCCCCACCGGCGTCGTCGGCTCGCCCGGCACCACCGGGCCCCGCACCAGCCCCGCCCCCGCGAGGGCCGGCACGGAGCGGATCGAGCGCGGGTCGGCGTCGACCGACAGCGCCATGCTGGTCGGCGGCGGCGCCGGCACCCGGAACGCGCACGCGTACGACCGGAGGGCGTGCAGCCGCGCGAACGTCCCGCCGCGGTCGAGGATCGGAGTGCCCGTCGCGAGCACCACCGCGTCCGCGGCGACGTCGCCCGCCGTGGTCCGGAGCACCGTGCGCCGGCTCAGCCCGCCGAGCTCGGCGCCGTGGTGCATCCCGAGCACCCGCACGCCCTCGGCGACCCGGCCGCCGCGCGCGACGACGTCCGCCGCGAGCGCGCCGAGCACGTCCAGCGGGTCGACCTGCGCCTGGTCCGCCAGGCCGATCGCGCCGGTCACCGGCAGCGGCAGGTCGGTGCGGCGCCGCCAGCCGACGGGGACCCCGGCGCGGCGGGCGGCCTCGAGCTCCGCCTCGACGCGGGCGCGCCCCTCGGCGGTCGTGGCGAAGGTGAGCGCCTCGCGCCGCTGGTACGGCACGTCGTGGTCGTCGAGGTAGCGCAGCAGCCAGTCCATGCCCTCGGCGCTGCCCTCGGCGTACGCCCGGACCACCCGGTCGTCGTGCCGCTCGGACAGCCGCGCGAGCCGGTCGCCCTGCAGCAGGCTGACCTTCGCCGTGCTGCGCCCGGTCGTGCCCGCGCCGACCGCCCGGGCCTCGAGGACGAGCACCCGGCAGCCGGCGCGGGTCAGCAGGAGGGCGGTGGTCAGCCCGGTCAGCCCGGCGCCGACCACGACCACGTCGGCGGGCTCGTCGCCCGGGTGCGGGACCGCCCCCGGCGCGCGGTGGTGCGGGTGGGACGCGGGCTCGCGCCGGTCCCACCACAGCGAGGTCCGGGCGACCACGACGCCCCCCCTGCCCCGGCCCCTGCTCAGGCCCCGGGCGGCGTGACCGGCGTCGTGGGCGTCGTCCCGGCCGGCGGCGTGCTGCGCGTCGCGCCCGTGGCCTCGGTGTCCTCGTCGGAGGTGCGCGACACGGCGCCCTTCACGGCGTCGACCGCCTTGTCCTTCAGCGCGGCGCCCTGCTCCTTGGCGAAGCCCGCGGCCTTCGACTCCAGGTCGTCGACCGTCGACTGCACCCGCGGGTCGTTCCAGGCGTCGGACGCCCAGCCCTTGATCTTCTCGAACTGCGCCCGGCCCGCGCGGGTCCCGATCACGTAGCCGACGCCGGCGCCGACCACGAATGCCAGCTTGCCCTTCATGCCTGACCTCCCGAGATGTCCTGGTGGTCCGATCGAGCGTAGGCGCGGGGGTCGCCGCGCGCCCGACGAGGGCCGCGGCGGCGCTCGACGCGCGCGCGTGCCCGCCCGGGAGCACAGTGGCCCGCGAGGGGGAGGTGGCCGATGGCGGAGTCCACGCAGGTGACCCAGGACCAGCAGCCCGCGCTCCAGCGGTCGATCGGGCGCACGGTCCTGCTGCTGTTCGTCGTCGGGGACATCCTCGGCGCCGGGATCTACGCGCTGACCGGCACGGTCGCGGCCGAGGTGGGCGGGGCGATCTGGCTGCCGTTCCTGCTCGCGTTCGTGCTGGCCGCGCTCACCGCGACCGCGTACGCGGAGCTGGTCGCGCGGTACCCGCGCGCCGCCGGCGCCGCGCTGTACGTGAACCGGGCGTTCCGCCGGCCGTTCCTCACGTTCCTGGTGGCGTTCGCCGTGATGATGTCCGGCATCACCAGCGCCTCGGCCGCCGCCCGGGCGTTCGGCGGCGACTACCTCGCGGAGCTGCTGCCGTTCGGCGTCCCGACCGTCGTCGCCGCGTGGGTGTTCCTCGGGCTCATCACGCTCGTGAACGTCCTGGGCGTCTCGGAGTCCGTGCGGGTCAACGTCGTGCTCACGCTGATCGAGGCGACCGGGCTGCTGGTGATCATCGGCATCGGCGTCGTCGCGCTGGTCCGCGGCGAGGGCGACCCGGGCCGCGCGCTGGAGCTGAACACGGAGGGCGCGGCCTGGATGGGCGTGCTGGGCGGCGCGGCGCTGGCGTTCTACGCGCTGCTCGGGTTCGAGGACTCGGTCAACCTGGCCGAGGAGGCGAAGCACCCGCGGCGCGACTACCCGCGGGCGCTGTTCGGCGGCCTCGCCATCGCCGGCGCCATCTACCTGGCCGTCGCGTTCACCGCGTCGATGCTGGTCGAGACGGACGTGCTGGTCGGCTCCACGGGGCCGCTGCTCGAGGTGGTGAAGGTCGCGGGGCTGGTCTTCCCCGCCTGGCTGTTCGCGCTGATCGCCCTGCTCGCGGTCATGAACACCGCGCTGATCAACATGATGATGGCGTCCCGCCTGGTCTACGGGATGGCGCGGGAGCGGATCATCCCCGCGCTGTTCGGGCGGGTGCAGGCGCGGCGCCGGACCCCGGTCGTCGCGATCGCGTTCACCGTGGTGCTCGCGCTGACGCTCACGGCGACCGGCGACCTCGGGGACCTCGCGGACACGACCGTGCTGCTCCTGCTGCTGGTGTTCGCGGTGGTGAACGTGGCGGTGCTGGTGCTGCGGCGCCGGCCGGCCTCGGGCCCCGACTCCGACGGCGGCGAGGTCGAGAAGGTCGAGGGCGACTCCGCGCGGTCGTTCCGGGCGCCGACCTGGGCGCCGGTGGTCGGCGCGGTGGTGTCGCTGGTGCTGGCGTCGCCGCTCACCGGGCGGGAGGGGTCGGTGTACCTGCGGGCCGCGGTGCTGCTGGCGATCGGGGTGGTGCTGTACGTGGTGAACCGGCTGGTGGTGGGGAGGGTCGACGCGGACGACTCCGCGCTGGCAGGCTGACCGCGTGGACGACGACGCCTTCCTCGACCACGTCGCGGACACCCTCGCCGCCCTGCCCGGCGTCGAGGCCGTCTCCCTCGGCGGGTCCCGGGCGCACGGCACGCACCGGCCCGACAGCGACTGGGACCTGGCGATCTACTACCGCGGCGCGTTCGACCCGCAGCACCTGCGCGACGTCGGGTGGGACGGCCACGTGTTCGAGGTCGGCGGCTGGGGCGGCGGCGTGTTCAACGGCGGGGCGTGGCTGACGGTCGAGGGCCGGCGGGTCGACGTGCACTACCGGGACCTCGACGTCGTGGAGCGGGAGGTCGACCGGGCCGAGCGCGGGGAGTTCGACATCGAGCCGCTGCTGTTCCACCTCGCCGGGTTCCCCACGTACGTCGTGGTCGCCGAGCTGGCCGGGCACCGGGTGCTGCGCGGCGCGCTCCCCCGGCCGGGGTTCCCCGCCGCCCTGCGCCGGACGGCCCCCGAGGTGTGGGGCGCGCGGGCCGACTTCACGCTCGACGGCGCCGAGCAGCACGCGCGCGCCGGGCGGGTGGCGCAGTGCGCGGGGCTGATCGCGGTGGCGGTGACGCAGCGGGCGCACGCGGTGCTCGCGGGGCGCGGGGAGTGGGCGACGAACGAGAAGCGGCTGCTGGACCGGGCGGGGCTGCGCGGGGTCGACGACCTCGTGCTCGGGCTGACGCCGGAGCCGGAGGCGCTGCTGGCCGCGGTGGCGGCGGCGCGAGGGCTGGGCGACGACCGGTATGATCACCAGTATGAGTCTGAGTGAGCGCGTGACCGTCACGGTTCCCGTGCCCGACCTCGACTTCCTCCGGGAGTACGAGCGCTCGCACGGCCTGGCCTCTCGGTCCGCCGCATTCCACGCCGCCATCGCCGCGCTCCGGGAGAAGGAGCTCGAGAGCCAGTACCTCGAAGCCGACGAGGAGTGGTACGCCTCCGACGACGCGGCGGCCTGGGATCAGACCTCCGGTGACGGACTCGGTGGCACCGGGTGAGGCGCGGCGAGATCTGGACCGTCGACCTCGATCCCGTCATCGGGCACGAGGCGACCAAGCGAGCCCGGCCCGCGATCATCGTCTCGGGCGACGGCCGCAACAAGGCGTCCGAGCGCTCGGGACGCGGGGTCATCACGGTCGTCCCGCTGACCTCGAACACCGCGCGCGTCCTGGCGTTCCAGGTGCTCGTCCCCGCCGACCGGCGCAACGGCCTCACGTCCGACTCGAAGGCACAGGCCGAGCAGATCCGCGCGGTCGACCTGTCACGGTTCGGCGAGCGGCTGGGGACGCTCGCGCCGGAGCAGGTCGCCGCCCTCGACGAGGCCCTGCTGATCCACCTCGCCCTGTAGTCCCCCTCCCCCTCGGGCTGGTCACGGGCGTACGGTCCGGGGATGACGACGCCGAAGGTGCCCAAGGACGTGTACGAGGCCGAGCTGTTCCGCCTGCAGTCCGAGCTCGTCACCCTGCAGGAGTGGGTGCGCTCGACCGGGACCCGGGTGGCCGTGGTGTTCGAGGGCCGCGACGCGGCCGGCAAGGGCGGCACGATCAAGCGGATCTCCGAGTACCTCAGCCCCCGCGTCGCGCGCATCGCCGCGCTGCCGGCTCCCACGGAGCGCGAGCGCACCGAGTGGTACTTCCAGCGGTACGCGACGCACCTGCCCGCGGGCGGGGAGATCGTCCTGTTCGACCGGTCCTGGTACAACCGCGCGGGCGTCGAGAAGGTCATGGGGTTCTGCACCCCCGAGGAGCACGCCCGGTTCCTGCAGCAGGCCCCGGTGTTCGAGCGGATGCTCATCGACGACGGCATCCTGCTGCGGAAGTACTGGTTCTCGGTGTCCGACAAGGAGCAGCTGCGCCGGTTCCGGTCCCGGCTGGACGACCCGGTCCGGCGGTGGAAGCTGAGCCCGATGGACCTGGAGTCGATCGCGCGCTGGGAGGACTACTCGCGGGCCAAGGACGAGATGTTCGCGCACACCGACACCCCGGACAGCCCCTGGTACGTCGTCGAGTCCGACATCAAGCGGAACGCGCGGCTCAACATGATCGCCCACCTGCTGTCGACGATCCCGTACCGGGAGGTGAAGCAGCAGAAGGTGAAGCTGCCCAAGCGGCCGCCGGCCGACGACTACGAGCGCCCCCCGCGCGAGCTGTTCACGTCCGTCCCGGACCACGCCGCCCGGCTCGCGGGGGACCCGGAGGCGGACGCCTGACGCGCGCCGGGGCGGGCCGGGAGTACCGTCACGCCCCGATGACCACGACCCCCGCGGCCCCGCCCGCCATCGCCCCCGATGACCCCCGCGCCGCCGACGTGCACGCGCTGCTCACCCGGCACCTGGAGCTCATGCACGCGCAGAGCGACCCGGAGGACGTGCACGCGCTCGACGTGGACGCGCTGACCGCGCCGCACATCACGTTCGTCAGCGCGCGGGACGGCTCCGACGGGACGCTGCTCGGCGTCGGGGCGCTCGCGGAGATCGCGCCCGGGCACGGCCAGATCAAGTCGATGCACACCGCCGAGGCGGCCCGGCGCCGGGGCGTGGCCGGCTCGATGCTCGCGCACCTGGTGGGCCTCGCCGTCGACCGCGGGCACGCGCGGCTCAGCCTGGAGACCGGCAGCGACGAGCACTTCGCCGCGGCCCGCGCCCTGTACGCCCGCGCCGGCTTCGTGGCGTGCCCGCCGTTCGCGGACTACGAGCCGAGCGACGCCTCCACGTTCATGACGCTGGACCTGGCCGCCGGGCGCTGACCCAGCGGCCGGGGCCTCAGGCCAGGTCGCGCGGCGGCCGGTAGCGGAACTCGAGGTCCGCGTCGGTGATCTCCCGGAGCACCCGCGCCGGGACGCCCGCGACGACCGTGCGCGGCGGCACGTTCCCCGTGACGACCGCGCCCGCGCCGACGACCGACCCCTCGCCCACCGTGACGCCCGGCAGGATCGTCGCGCCGGCGCCGATCCACACGTCGTCCTCGATCCGGACCGGCGCGGAGAACTGCGTCCCGTCCCGGCGCAGGTCCGGGTGCACCGGGTGGCCGGTCGTGATGACGGTGACGTTCGGGGCGAACATGACCCGGCTGCCGACGTGCACCTCGACGTCGTCCACCAGCGTCAGGCCGACGTTGACGTACACGTCGTCGCCCAGGTGCACGCGGTTGCCGTACATGGCGCGCAGCGGCGGCTCGACCCAGACGCGCTCGCCCACCGAGCCGAGCAGCTCCCGCAGCAGCTTCTGCCGGCCCTCGTGGTCCCGCGGGTGCGAGGCGTTGAACTCGTGGACCAGCTCCTTGCCGCGGGTCCGCTCCTCCTCCAGCTGCTCCAGCCCGGGCCCGTAGTCGGTGTACGGCTCGTGCTCGGCCATGCGGCGGCGCACCTCGCGCTCGCGGTCGTCCATCGCCACCCCTTCGTCGGCGTCGGGGACCCGCGTGCCGGGCGCCCCGGGCCATCCTGCCCTGCGCGCGGGCGGGGCCGCGCCCTCCGGTGGCGGGGCCGAGAAGGGCCACCTAACGTCGAATCCGGTCCCGACCCGCACCGACCATGGAGGACACCGTGGCGCACCCCGCAGACGAGGCGGCCGCGCGGCCGCAGGAGGACGCCGGCATCGCGTCGTCGCGTCCCCCCGAGAGGTTCCGGCCCGTGCGGTCGTGGAGCCTCGACTCGGTGACCGACCTGTCGCGGGTGCGCCGCGAGCTGCTCGAGGAGATCACCGCGCCGCACGCCGCCCCGCAGGACGTCCTCGGCCGGGTCCCCGAGAACATGGTGCTCGTCGCGTCCGAGCTCGCCACGAACGCGCTCCAGCACGGCCGGCCGCCGACCGTGCTGTCGCTGCTCGCGGACGACCTCGACTACCTCCTGGACGTGTGCGACGCCGACCTGGAGACCACGCCGGTGATCGCCGGCGAGCGGCCCTCCGGCGCCGGCGGCTTCGGCCTGCTGATCGCGCACCGGCTGTCGCAGGAGGTCGGCTGGTACACCACCGACGAGACCAAGCACGTCTGGGCGACCTTCCCCGCCCAGCGCTGACCTCGCGCCCCGGGCCGGCCGGACGGTGGCCGCCTCGGGGCGCTTTCGCGGTGCTGGACTGTGCACGATCACAGTCCTTCGCCCGCAGATGACGCAGTCCGCGCCCCAATTCCCGCACAGTCCTGGTCTCCTCGGACTGTGATCGTTTACAGTCGCCGCACCCCGCGAACGACGACGATCACGGAGAGGGACCGCCCGTGCACGCACTCCCCCGAGGCACCGGACGGCTGGCGGCGCTCGCCGCCGTGGCCGCGCTGCTGACCACCGCCCCGCCGGCCGCCGCGGCCGCGCCCGACGACGGACCGGTGGACGCCGGCATCGTCGTGGCGAAGGTCGACGGCCTGGCCGACGACTTCATCACCGGCGTCGACGTGTCGTCCGTGCTGTCCCAAGAGGCCAGCGGGGTGGTGTACCGCGACGCGTCCGGGCAGCCCGCCGACCTGTTCGAGGTGCTCGCCGACTCCGGCGTGAACTACGTGCGGGTCCGGGTGTGGAACGACCCGTACGACACGCAGGGCCGGGGCTACGGCGGCGGCACGGTCGACGTCGCGCGCGCCGTCCAGATCGGTGAGCGGGCCACCGCGCACGGCCTGCGGGTGCTCGTCGACTTCCACTACTCCGACTTCTGGGCCGACCCGGCCAAGCAGCACGCGCCGAAGGCGTGGGAGGGGCTGCCGGTCGCGGACAAGGCCGCCGCGCTGCACGACTGGACCGCGGCGGCGCTGACCGAGTTCCGCGACGCGGGCGTCGACGTCGGCATGGTGCAGGTCGGCAACGAGACCAACAACGCGGTCGCCGGCGTCTCCGGCTGGGACGGCATGGCGCAGCTGTTCTCCGCCGGCAGCTCCGCGGTGCGCGCCGTGCTGCCGGACGCGCTGGTCGCGGTGCACCTCACCAACCCCGAGACGGCCGGCCGGTACGCCACCGCCGCCGCGGCGCTGGACGCCCGGGGCGTGGACTACGACGTGTTCGCGAGCTCGTACTACCCGTACTGGCACGGCACGCTCGGCAACCTCACCTCGGTGCTGAAGCAGGTCGCCGACGACTACGGCAAGCAGGTCATGGTCGCCGAGACCTCGTGGGCCCGGACGCTGGACGACGGCGACGGACACCCGAACGTCATCACCGCCGACACCACCACGCACCAGTACCCGATCTCGGTGCAGGGCCAGGCCACGGCGGTGCGGGACGTCGTCGCCGCGGTCGCGGCGGTCGGGGACGCGGGCATCGGCGTCTTCTACTGGGAGCCGGCGTGGACGCCGGTCGGCCCGCCCGCCGCGCTCGACGCCAACAAGGCGCTCTGGGAGGCGCACGGCTCGGGCTGGGCGTCCTCGTACGCCGGCGAGTACGACCCCGACGACGCCGGGCAGTACTACGGCGGCTCGGCGTGGGACAACCAGGCGCTGTTCGCCGACGACGGCACGGCGCTCGAGTCCCTGCGGGTGTTCTCCTACGTGCGCACCGGCGCGACCGCGCCGCGCGCGGTGTCGTCGGTCGAGCAGGTCCGCGTCACGGTGACCGACGGCTCCCCGGTGGTCCTGCCGGCGACGGTGCAGGTCACGTACAACGACGGGTCGGTCGAGGCCCAGGCGGTGACCTGGGACGCCGCGGCGCTGGCGGCGGTCGACGGGCCAGGGACGTACCCGGTGCCCGGGACGACGGCGGCCGGCATCGCCGCGACGGCCACGGTCGTGGTCGAGGCCGTGAACCACGTGCGGAACCCCGGCTTCGAGGACCCCGACACGTCGATGTGGGCGCTGACCGGGTCGGGCGCGCAGATCACCGCGACCGGGGACGCCGCCGCGGGCGCGCGGGCGCTGTCGTTCTGGGACGGCGCCGCGTTCAGGTTCGCGCTCTCCCAGCAGGTGACCGGGCTCGAGCCCGGGACCTACACGCTGACGGCCACCGCGCAGGGCGGCGGCACGTCGGCCGGAGACCAGGTGCTGCTCGGCGCGACGACGTCCGCGAGGTCGGCCTCGGCGCCGTTCGCGCTCACCGGGTGGAAGGCGTGGTCGACGCCGTCGGTGCCGCTGACCGTCGGGGCGGACGGGGTGGCGACCGTGTCGGTCACGGCGACGCTGTCCGGCGGCGCGTGGGGCACGGTCGACGAGGTGCGGCTGGTGCGGGACGCCGGGCAGCCGGTGGACCCGGGGACGCCGCCGACGCCCGGCACGCCGGTCGATCCCGGCACGACGCCGGCCCCGGGCACCGGGACGCCGGTCGCGCCCACGGTCACCGTCAGCGACCGCACGCTCCGCCCCGGCGACCCGGTCACGGTGACCGCGCACGGCCTGACGGTCGGCGAGGTCGAGATCGGCGTCGCCAGCACCTACCGCGCGCTCGCCCGGGCCGCGGTCACGGACGGCTCGGTCACCGCGACGGTCACGCTGCCGACCGACCTGGCCCCGGGCGTGCACCACGTCCAGGTCCGGTCGCTCGACGGCGCGGTGCTCGCCCAGGTGCGGATCGTGGTGCTGGGCGACGGCGCGCTGGCGGCCACGGGCGCCGACCCCGCGGGGGCGGCGCTGCTGTCGGCCCTGCTGCTCGCGGCCGGCGGGGCGCTGGTGCTGGCGCGCCGGCACCGCGCCCGCGCGGCCCGGGTGGGGCGGGCGGCGCGCGCCACCTGACGGGACCCTCCCCCGATTCTCGCGCCGTACCCCTCTCGATCAGGGGGGCGGCGCGAGAATCGGGGAAGACCCAGGACCCGGGGTGGAGTCGCGCCCGGGCGGACGAGCGCGTCGACGACGCGGCGCGCACGGGCACGGGGCACGGGGCACGGGGCACGGGGCACGGGGCGCACGCTCAGCAACCGCACAGCGGGGACCGGCGCGGTGCACGGGATCGGGCGCGAGGGTCGTGGCCATGACCGAGAACTCCGACACCACCCGCACCCCGGCCGAGCCCGCGCCCCCGGCGGCGACCACCACGCCCGGCCCGGCGGCCACCCCGACCACCGCGTCGGCGGGCACCCCGGGTGCCGCCGCGTCCCCCGCGGCCACGACCCCCACGGCCACGACCCAGGCGTACCCCGCCGCCCCGTACCCAGCGCCCGGCCCGCCCGCCGGCGCCACCCCGTCCCCCGCGCCCGGGCAGGACGCGGCGGCGGACGCGCCTCCGGCGCCCGCACCCGCGAAGCCGCGCCGCCGCCTCGGCCGCCGCGCGGTCGCCGCGCTCGTGCTCGCGGGCGTGCTGCTCGTCGGCGGCGGGGGCGGCTTCGCGATCGGCCGGGCCACCGCGCCCGACCCGACCTTCCCGACGTTCGAGGGCGGCGGCCCCGGCGGCCAGCTGCCCGGCGGCGGCAGCGGCGACGGCGAGATGCCGCAGCCGCCGTCGGACCGCCAGGGCGGCGGCTCCGCGGACGGGACCGACCAGGGGTCGGGCGGCGCCGACTCCGGCACGACCGACGACGGCTCGTCGGCGACCGACTCGTCCGCGACGACCTGACGACGGCGCGCGGCGCCTGCGCCGGCCCCGCCGGCACCCGCGTCGGCCCCGCCCCGCCTCAGTCCGCGGTGACCTCCGTGACGCGGCCGTCCTCGACGTGCCACCGGCGCGTCAGCCGCACGCTGTCGAGCATCCGGCGGTCGTGGGTCACCAGCAGCACCGTGCCGTCGAACGACTCCAGCGCCTGCTCCAGCTGCTCGATCGCCGGCAGGTCGAGGTGGTTGGTCGGCTCGTCGAGGACCAGCAGGTTGACCCCGCGGGCCTGGAGCAGGGCGAGGGCCGCGCGGGTCCGCTCGCCCGGCGACAGCGACGCCGCGGCCCGGTGGACGTGGTGGCCGCCCAGGCCGAACTTGGCCAGCAGCGTCCGCACGTCCGCCGTGGTCCAGTCCGGGACCTCCCGGGAGAACGCGTCGGCGAGCGGGGCGTCGCCCTCGAACGCGGCCCGCGCCTGGTCCACCTCGCCGACGAGCACGCCGGAGCCGAGGTCGACCCGGCCCTCGTCGGGCGCGAGCCGGCCGAGCAGCAGCGCGAGCAGCGTCGTCTTGCCGGCGCCGTTCGGGCCGGTGACGGCCACCCGGTCCTGCCAGTCGAGCTGGACGTCGACCGGGCCGAGGGTGAAGCCGCCCCGGCGGACGACGGCGGCCCGGGCGGCCGCCACGACGGCGCCGGACCGGGGGGCGGCGGCGATGCTCATCTGGAGCTGCCACTCCTTGCGCGGCTCCGCGACCACCTCCAGCCGCTCCATCAGCCGCTCCGTCTGCCGGGCCTTGGCCGCCTGCTTCTCGGAGGCGTCCGCGCGGAACTTGCGGCCGATCTTGTCGTTGTCGGACGCCTTGCGCCGGGCGTTCTTCACGCCCTTGTCCATCCACGCGCGCTGCATCCGGGCGCGGGCGGACAGCGCGTCGCGGCGGGCGGCGTAGTCCTCGTAGGCCTCGCGCGCCTGGCGCCGGGCGGTCGACCGCTCCTCCAGGTACGCGTCGTACGAGCCGCCGTACACGGCCACCCGCTGCAGGCTGCGGTCGATCTCCACGACGGACGTGACCGTGCGGCTGAGGAACTCGCGGTCGTGGCTCACGACCACCACCGGCGCGGTCGACCGGTCGACGAAGTCCTCCAGCAGCGCGAGCCCCTCCAGGTCGAGGTCGTTGGTCGGCTCGTCCAGCAGGTACAGGTCGTACCGGGACAGCAGCAGCGCCGCCAGGCCGACCCGCGCCGCCTGGCCGCCCGACAGCGCGGTCATCGGCAGGTCCGGGTCGACGTCGAGGCCGAGGTCGGCGAGCACCGAGCCCGTGCGGGCCTCCAGGTCCGCGCCGCCCAGCCCCATCCACCGCTCCAGGGCCTCGGCGAACTCGTCGTCCGCCCCCGGCTCGCCGGCGCCCAGCCGCTCCGCCGCGGCATCCATCGCCGCCTGCGCGGGGCCGACGCCGGTGCGCCGCTCCAGGTGCGCGCGCACGGACTCGTCCGCCCGGCGCTCGATCTCCTGGGCGAGGTAGCCGAGCTGCGCGGCCGGCGGGGACACCGCCACGGCGCCGTCGTCGGGCGCGCGGGTCCCGGCGAGGATCCGCAGCAGGGTCGACTTCCCCGCCCCGTTCGGGCCGACCAGCCCGACGACGTCGCCCGGCGCGACCACCAGGTCGACGCCGGAGAACAGCTCGCGGTCGCCGAACGCGGCCCCCACGCCCTTGGCCTGCACGGTCGCGCTCATGGCCCCATTGTCGGGCCTGCCCGTCCCCGGCTCACCCGCGTTCCGCCCGGGCGGGGGTCAGCGGTCGGCCGGCTCGCCCTCCGGCGCGGGCCGGGCCCCGCGGTCCGCCGGCGCCTCCAGGCGGCCCGTCCGGTGCAGCCAGCGCTCGGCGAGCAGGGTGAACATCGGCGGCACCGAGGCCGCGAGCGCCACCAGCGTCGGCCACCAGCCCCAGCGCAGCCGGATGCCGGCGACGACCGTGAGCGCCGCGTAGGCGAGGAACACGAGGCCGTGCGCCTGCCCGAACACCTGCACGCCGACCTCGGTCGTCTTCGTGACGTACTTGAGGAACATGCCGACGAGCAGCCCGGCCCAGGTCGCGGCCTCGAGGAACGCGGCGATCCGGAACGCCTGGGCGTCCGGGTGGGTGACTCGCTTCATGCGGCGGTGCTCCTGCGGCGGATCGTCGACGGGACGGCACGACGGTAACCCGGCGCGCGCCCCGCGGCGGACCCGGGTCAGGGGGCCGCCGCGACCTCGAACACCCCGCGGGCCCCGCGCTCGGCGTCGGTCATGACGTGCGAGACGAACGGGTAGTGGCCCGCCTCGGGGAACGTGAGCTCCACGAAGCCGCCCTCCGCGGGTTGCAGGGCGAGCACCTGCGCGCCCCCGGTGCCGGTGCTGCCGCCGTCCCGCAGCGTCCAGTCGCCCTCCCGGAACACGGAGTCGAACTGCCCGCCGACGACGTGGAACGCGCTCGCCCGGGACGGCCCGGCGTCGAGCACCCAGACCCGCACCCGCTCGCCGACGGCCGCGGGCAGCGGCTCGTGCCGGTACTGGTCGGCGACGCCGTTGAACACGACGAGGTCCGCGGCGCCGTCGAGGAGCTTCTGCTCGTCCGCCGTGCCGCCCTGCGGCCCGAGGTACAGCTCCGACTGCACCAGCACGTACTGCCGGTCCACCTCGGGCAGCCCCGCGGGCTCGATCACGACCGCGCCGGCCATGCCGTTCGCGATGTGCAGGCTCATCGGCATGGTCGAGCAGTGGTACATCCAGATGCCCGAGCGCGTGGCGGTGAACGTGTACGTCAGCGTCTCGCCCGGCGCGATCGTGCGCATGACGTCGTCGGGCGCGAGCGAGCCCGCGTGGAAGTCGACCGAGTGGCCGATGCTGCCGTCGTTCACCAGCGTGATCTCGAAGGTGTCGCCGACCCGGCCGTGCAGCACCGGCCCGGGGGCGGTGCCGCCGAACGTCCACACCGTCTGGACGACGCCCGGCGCGACCTCCTGCTCCTGCTCCTGGACGCGCAGCGTGACGCGGCGGGTCGTCGGGCCCGTCTCCGGCAACGGCGGCAGCACCGCGTCGCGCGCGCCCGCCGCGGTGCCCGCGGTGCCCGACAGGTCGACGTCCTCGGCCGCGGACGGCGCGCCGTCGCCGGTCCCGCCGTGGCCCATCGCGGCGTGGTCGGTCGCGCCGGCACCCTCGTCGGCGCCGCCGGCCCCGTCGGTGCCGTCCGCCGCCGCGGCGCCGCCGGTCACGACCACGTCCAGCGTCATCCCCATCAGCCGGTGCCCGGCGACCGAGCACCACCCGTCGAGGTCCGCCCCGACCACGCCCGCGTCGACGTCCGCCGACTCGCCGGGGCCCAGCCGGCCGGACGTCGCCCCGTTCGCGAGCACCAGGTCGTGCACCGCCGCGTCGGCGTTGGTCACCCGGATCACCAGCCGGTCGCCCGCGGGCACCTCGACCCGGTCGGGCACGAACCGCATGTCCTGCGCCTCGACGTCGACGGTGGTGGTGCGGCCGGTGGCGGCGACGGGCGCGCCGTCCCCCGCGGCGGCGACGACGCCGGAGGTGAGCCCCGCCGCGGCCGGGTCCAGCCCGACGCCGAGCACCACGACCCCGAGCAGCCCCGCGACCGCCACGCCCGCGGCGCCGCGGCGGCGCGCCCCCGCGACCGGGTCGGCCGGACCGCCCGCGGCGTCGCGGCGCGCGGGCGCGGGCAGCGGCGCCACCCCCGGCACCGCGTCCGCGCGCAGCCGGCGCGCGGTCAGCACCGCCCGCGCCGCGAGCACCAGGAACGCGACCAGCGCGCCCAGGCCGACGACCGACACCCCGACGCGGACCAGGCTCGGCGCGGGGGCGAGGAACAGCGCGAGCGCGCCGTTGAGCAGCACGACCCGCGCCTCCGCCGCGCGGTTCAGCAGGCCCGACGTCTCCCGCGACACCGCCGGGCCGCCGCCGAGCACCACCGGCAGCAGCTGGGACAGCGACCCGACCAGCACCTGCGCGGCGAACCCGACGACCAGCGCGGGCGTCAGCGCCGACACCCCGGCCGCGGCCGCCTCCCACGACGGCGCGGCGACCACCCGGACCCCGAGCGCCACCGTCGACCCGACCCACCAGGCCACCGCCGCGGCGAGCGAGAGCACCGCGAACGTCCCGGCCCGGGCCCCGCGCACCAGCCGGGCGAGCGGCACCGCGAGCAGCCCGATCCCGGCGACCACCACCGCGGCACCGAGCCCGGCCGCGGCCGGCACGCCCGCGAGCGCCCCCGCCGCGAGCACGAGCACCCCGGCCACCAGCACCGGCAGCGCCCGCCGGGCGGCGCGCTCGGTCGGGTCGTCGATCCGGACGTGCAGCACCGTCGGCCACAGCACGACGAGCGTGCCCGCCACCGTGACGCCGATCCAGCCGAGCACCGACAGCGCCACGTGCGCGACGGCGAGCCGCCCGTGCAGCTCCGGGCCGACCGGGAACCGCGCCATCAGCACCCCGCACGCGACGCCGGGCACCAGCAGCGCACCCGCCGCGACGTAGTACCGCGCGAGGTGGCCGAACCGGGTCGGCAGCCCGCCGCGGCTCTGCCGCGCGATCCGCACCGCCTGGTCCACGGCGGCGCCGGCCACCAGCGCCCCGCCGAGCACGACGGCGGGGGTCCACCGCCCGACGACCCCCGCCACCACGAGCAGCGCCCCGCCGGTGTGCACGGCGAGCCGGACCAGCAGGGCGCGGCGCGGCGCCGCGCGGCGGATCAGCGTGTCGGCGAAGTGCTGGCTCCAGACGAGGATCGCGGTGCTCGCCGCGCCCAGCAGCAGCAGGTGCACCATCAGCCAGCCGGACGCGGGCGCCCAGCGGTGCGCGAGCGCGACCGCGGCCGCCGCGACGCCCCACGCGAGCACGAGGACGTGCGCGCGCAGGTGCCAGTCCGCGCGCCTCACGACGCCGCCCCCGCGGGCGTCGTGAGGGACGCGGGCGCTCCGGCGGACGCGGGCGCCCCGGCGGACGCGGGCGCTCCGGCGGACGTGCCGGGCGGGCCGACGGCCACGCGCGGCGCGGGCGAGGCGGGCGGCGCGGACGCACCCGCCGGCGGCCGGCCGGTTCCCGCCGGGCGCCCCCGCCGCGCCGGGCCGAGCAGCGTGCTCCCGGCGGCGACCGCCAGGAACGACAGCAGCGCCACCACGTTCCCGACGCCGCCGGCCCGGACCGCCCACACCTGCCCGTGCGCGTCGCCGACCAGCAGCCGCAGCGCGAGCGTGGCGTGCAGCAGCACCAGCGGCGCGTACATCACCGGCCGGTACGGCAGCGGCCGCCGCAGCACCGCGGGCAGCACCACCGGGGCGTGCGCCATCAGCATCGACACCACGAACCCGAGGAACACCGCGTGCAGCACCGCGTCGTACGCCGGCCCGGCGAGCACCCGCCCGGCGGCGAGCCAGATCGCGCCCGCGACGGCCAGCCACGCGTACCCGCCGAGCATCGCCGCCGCCATGAACCGCGGCAGCCCGGCCGCCCGGACCGTCCGGCGCGCCACGTCGTGCCGCACCAGCACCGCGACCAGGACGAGCAGCACGGCGCCCAGCGCCACGTGGGCCGGCCCGGGCCAGAGCAGCCCGGCGACGGCCGCGGCCCACCAGGCGACCGCGCAGCCCAGCACCGCGTCCTCCGCCCGGCGCGGGAGACCGCCGACCCGGCCGAGCTCGAGGCGCTCGCCGGCGACGGTCAGCACCAGGAACCCCGCGAGCGCCGGCGCGAGGTACGGCACCGGGACGCCGCGCGCCCACAGCCCGGCGGCGACGACCGCCAGCCCGGCACCGAGCGCCTGCACCGCCAGGGCGGTCGACGGCTGCCGGCGCCACACGACGGCGTAGACCGCGCACAGGCCGACCGTCCCCGCGACCAGGGCCACCGCCCCGGCGACCACCGGCGCGGGGCTGAGCAGCAGCAGCGCGCCCGCCGCGAGGCAGCCCGGCGCGAGCAGGGCGCGGCGGCCGCCCACGGCGACCGCCCGCTCCAGCGCGACGACGGTGCCGACGAAGCCGAGCACCATCAGGGGCCCGTGCACCTGCTCGAGGCGGGCGGAGCGCACGGGCGCCGACAGGCCGAGCAGCAGCAGCGCGCCGTCGAGGCCCGCGAGCACCGCCACCCCGGCCGGCACGAGGACCGTGAGCCGGAGGCCGACGCGCGGAGGGTTATGCACGGTGTCGAGCGTATTTATCCCGGGAGGGGTGCGGCCTCGGACGTAGGTCCCGGTGCGGGGGCGGTCCCGGCGAGCCGGAGGACGCAGTAGCCCGGCCCGGCGAACGGCACGATGCCGGCCGCCCGCACCGGCCCGCCGACCCGCGCGAGCACGCCGCGGGCCAGCCCGAGGTGCACACCGCAGACGACCTCGGTGCGCTCGTGCGCCAGGTCGAGCACCGGGCAGCGCCGCAGCCGCACCTCGGCGCCGCGGAGCTCGGGGTCGAAGCCGAGCCGGGCGAAGTGCTCGCGAAGCGCGGCGAGCTGCCGGTCGCCCGCGTCCGCCGGCGCCCCGCCCGGCCCCGCGGCCGCGAGCTCCGCCGCCAGCCCCTCGGCCGCCCGCTCCGCCTCCGCGCCGGGCTCCGCGATCGGCCGGCCGTACCCCGCGAGCAGCACTCGGCTCAGCTGGTCGCGCAGCCAGGGCTCCCCGTCCGGCTCCGCCGGGCCGCGCGCGGCGTACAGCGTCCGCGGCCGGCCCCGGGTCGCGCGCGCCTCGGCGGTCCGGGACGCCAGGCCAGCGGCGACGAGGACCTCCAGGTGCTCGCGCGTGGTGTTCACGTGCAGCCCGACCCGCTCGGCGACCCGCTCGACCGCCAGGGCCGCGCCCTCCGCCCGGAGCACGGCGAGGATCGCGGTGCGGCTCGGGGAGGACAGGGCCCGGTGCCGGGTCGCGGCGTCGACGGTCACCCCGCCATCCTGCTCCCCTCCGGCCGCCCCGCGGGCCCCCGCGATCGCCACGGCCGTCAGCGCAGCGCCGCGTCGTACCGGTCGAGCACGATCCGGGCCAGGTCCGGGTGCGGCGCGAGCGGTGCCGTCACGACGTCCGCGCCCGCCGCCTCCAGCGCGCCGTGGAAGTGCCCGGGCGCCAGCAGGTACGACGCGACGACCACCCGCCGGGCGCCCGCGGCCCGCGCGTCGGCGACCGCCGTGGCGACGTCCGGGCGCGCCGCGGCGCCGTAGCCCACCGTGACCGGCCCCGGCCAGCGCGCGCGGAGCGCGTCCAGCACCGCCCCGACGGCGACCACCGCCGCCGGGTCGCTGGAGCCGGCGGCCGCCAGCACCACGGCGTCGGCCGCCGTCGCGCCCGCCTCGACCAGGCGGTCGACGAGCACCCCGGCCAGCCGGTCGTCGGGCCCGAGCGGCTCGGCGGCCACGGCGGGCCGGCCGGCGACCGCGGCGCCGATGTCGTGCCGGACGTGCACGCCGGTGGACAGCAGCAGCGGCGTGACGACGGCGGCGACGCCGCCCGCCGCCGGCCCGCCCGCCGCCGGCGCCGCGGCCCGGACCGCGTCCCCCACCGCGTCCCGCACCGCGTCCCCCACCGCGGGCTCCTGCACGTCGACGAACGCCTCGCGCACGTCCAGCCCCGGCCGCAGCCGCCGCACGTCCTCGACCAGCGCGCGCACCACCGCCCGCCCCGCGGCGCTCCGCGTCCCGTGCGCGCAGGCCACCAGCACCGGCGCCCCGGTCACGCCGGCACCAGCCCGGCCCCGGCCGGTGCGGTCGCCGCGGCCGTCCGCCGCGCCGGCACCGCGTGCGCCGCTCCGGGGTGCCCAGGCTCGAGGAACCCCTCGCGCGCCACCTCCCCGACCACGACCACCGCCGGGGACCCGACGCCCTCCTCGGCGCACCGCGCGGCCACCTCCCAGAGCGGCCCGCGCACCACCCGCTCGCCGGGCAGCGTCGCCGCGTGCACCACGGCGACCGGCGTCTCGGGGTCGACCCCGGCGGCCAGCGCCTGCGCGGTCAGCCGGCCCAGCCCCGCCATGCCCATGAGCACCACCGCGGTGACCCCCGGCGCCCGCAGCGCCGCGAGGTCGACCTCGGTCAGCGCGCCGTGCCCGTTGACGACGTGCACCCGGTCGGCCGTGCCGCGGTGCGTCACCGGGATCCCGGCCGCCTCCGCCGCCGCGACCGCGGAGGTCACGCCGGGCACCACCCGCACCGGGACGCCCGCCGCGCGGCACGCCAGCACCTCCTCGCCGCCGCGGCCGAACAGGAACGGGTCCCCGCCCTTGAGCCGCACGACCCGGCGGCCCAGGCGCGCCTGCGCCACGAGCACCGCGTTAATCTCCTCCTGCGCCACCTGGTGCACGCCGGGCGCCTTGCCGACGGCGATCACCTCGACGTCGTCCCGCAGGTCGGCCAGTACGGCGGTCGGGCCGAGCCGGTCCGTGACCACGACGTCGGCCTGCGCCAGCAGCGCGCGGGACCGCACCGTCATCAGCGCCGGGTCGCCGGTGCCGCCGCCGACCAGGGCGACCTCGCCCGGCAGCAGCAGGTCCGGCCCGCCGGACGCCGGCCGGGACGGGCGCAGGTCGGCGCGGCCGTGCAGCAGCTCGGCCGCCACGTGGTCCCGGACGGCCGCCGCCCGCGCCGGGTCGGGCCGGCCCGCCGACAGCACCCCCACCTGCACGCCTGCCGCCGTGACGGTCGCCGGGGTGCGCGCGGTGCCGCGGTCGGCGTCCGCCGCGACGACGCAGAACACCCGCCGCTCCTCCGCCCAGCCCGCGGCCGCGCCGTCGACGACCGGGTCGCCGGTGCACGCGTGCACGAGCCACACGTCCGCGAGGTCCGCCTCCGCGACGGGGCGCCGGTGCACGGTCAGCCGGCCGGCGCCCGCGAGCGCCACCAGGTCGTCGACCACGTCCGGCGCGACCACCCGCACGTCGGCCCCGGCGTCCACCGCGGCCCGGGCCCGGCGCGCCGCCACCGGCCCGCCGCCGGCCACCAGCACCGCGCGACCGGCCAGGTCGAGGCCCAGGAGCAGGCTCACGGGGCCACCGCCACGCGCACCTCGTCGCCGACCAGCCGCACCGGGTAGGTGCGCAGGTCCACGGGCTCCTTGCCGACCGGGTCCAGGCAGGCGCCGGTCGCCAGGTCCCACACCTGCTTGAACATCGGCGAGGTCACCGTGGGCGCCCCGCCGACGTCCCCGACGATGCCGCGGCTCAGCACGTTCGCCCCGGAGTACGGGTCGCGCTGCTGCACCGCGAGCAGCCGGTCGTCGGCCAGCCGGAACACCGCGATCCGGTGCTCGCCGACCAGGGCGCCGGCGCCGCGCTCGGGCAGCAGGTCGTCCAGCCGGCAGACGCGGACCTCGTCCGCCACGACGTCGCTGGTCACAGCGGGGCCTCCTCGAGGGTGCGGGCGACGCGCAGGTCGTGGTGGCCGTGCTCGCCGGGTCGGGCCGGGCGCGCCTGGCCCCGCTGCGGCACGTAGGCCAGGTCGGGGTCGGCGGCGTCGGGGTCGTTCAGGTAGGGGGTGAACCTGCGCAGCTTCTCCGGGTCGTCGAGGGTGGCGCGCCACTCGTCGACGTACCCGGACACGTGCCGCTCGACCTCCGCGTCGAGCTCCGCGCCGATGCCGAGCGAGTCCTCGACCAGCACGCGGCGCAGCTCCTCGAGCCCGCCCGGGTAGGCCGCCACCCAGGGCGCGGTGCGCTGCAGCCGGTCCGCGCTGCGCACGTACAGGGCGAGGAACCGGTCGACCACCTGGACCAGCCGGTCGTCGTCCAGGTCCTCGGCCAGCAGGTCGGCGTGCCGGGGCGTGAATCCGCCGTTGCCGCCGACGTACACGTTCCAGCCCTTCTCGGTCGCGATGACGCCGACGTCCTTGCCGCGCGCCTCGGCGCACTCCCGGGCGCAGCCGGACACGCCGACCTTGAACTTGTGCGGCGACCGCAGGCCCCGGTACCGGAGCTCCAGGCGGACCGCCATGCTCGCGGAGTCCTGCACGCCGAACCGGCACCACGCCTGGCCGACGCACGTCTTCACCGCGCGCAGCGACTTGCCGTAGGCCTGGCCGGACTCGAACCCGGCGTCGACCAGCCGCCGCCAGATCGCCGGGAGCTGGTCCTGGCGGGCGCCGAACATCGCGATCCGCTGCGCGCCCGTGACCCGGGTGAACAGGCCGAAGTCGCGGGCGACCTCCGCCAGCACGAGCAGCCGCTCGGGCGTGACCTCGCCGCCGGGCATCCGCGGGACCACCGAGTACGTGCCGTCCTTCTGCAGGTTCGCCAGCAGGTGGTCGTTGGTGTCCTGCAGCGGCGCCTGGTCCGGCTGCAGCACGTGCCCGATGCCGAGCGAGGACAGGATCGACGCGACGACCGGGCGGCAGACCGCGCAGCCGCGGCCCGTGCCGTGCGCCGCCACCACCTCGGTGAACGTGCGCAGCCCCTCGGCCCGGACCAGCGCGTAGAGCTCGGCGCGGGACATCGCGAAGTGCTCGCACATCGCCGAGGACACCGCGATGCCGGCCTGCTCCAGCGTGCGGTTCACGACCGTGGTCAGCAGCGGCACGCAGGAGCCGCAGACGGTGCCGGCCCGGGTGCACGTCTTGACCTCGGCGACGCTGGTGCAGCCGTGCTCGGTGACCGCCGCCCGCACCGTCCCGGCCGACACGTTCGAGCAGGAGCACAGCACCACGTCGTCCGGCACGTCGGTCTGCACCGGCGCCCCGCCGCCCTGCGGGGCGAGGAACGCCGACGGGTCGGCGCCGAGCGGGCGGCCGAGCATCGGGCGCAGCGACGAGTACAGCTCGATGTCCCCGACGAACACGCCACCGAGCAGCACCCGGGCGTCGTCCGACACGACGAGCTTGCGGTACGTCTTCGCGACCGGGTCGGCGAACGTCACCTCGAGCGCGCCGGGCGCGAGCGCCAGCACGTCCCCGAAGCTGGCCGCGTCGACCCCGACGCCCTTGAGCTTCGTCCCGTCGGCGGCCTTGCTGTACCCCTTCACGCCGCCGCACAGCTGGTCGACGACGACGTCGGCCATCGCGTTGCCCGGCGCGACCAGGCCCGCGCACTCGCCCTCGTAGGAGGCGCACTCGCCGATCGCCCACACCGCCGGGTCGGAGGTGCGGCAGGCGGGCCCGACCACGACGCCGCCGCGCTCGGCGACCACGAGGCCCGCCGCCCGCGCCAGGCCGTCGCGGGGCCGGATGCCGGTCGAGTAGACGACGACGTCCGCCGGCACCGTCTCGCCGGTCGAGAGCTCCAGGCCCGCGACCCGGCCGTCCTCCCCGGCGACCACCCGGGTCGCGGCGGCGGAGGTCCGCACGTCCATCCCGAGGTCCGTCACCAGGACGCGCAGCGCCTCGCCGCCGCCCGCGTCGAGCTGCACGGCCATCAGCCGGTCGGCGAACTCCACGACGGTCGGCGCGACGTCCAGGGTCTGCAGCGCCGCGGCGGCCTCGAGCCCCAGCACCCCGCCGCCGACGACGGCGCCCCGCAGCGGGCGGCCCAGCGCGGCGGCCCGGTCGGCGACCCAGGCCCGCAGGTCCGTGACGTCGCCGAGCGTCCGGTAGCAGAGCACCCCCGGCAGGTCGACGCCCTCGGTGCGCGGGACCCAGGCCCGGGACCCGGTGGCCAGCACGAGCGCGTCGTACGGCTCGACCCGGCCGGCGCCGGTGGTCACGGTCTGCGCGGCGAGGTCGAGGGCGACCACGGGGTCCCCGGTCACCAGGTCGACCCGCGGGTCCGCCCACACCCCCGGCGCGAGCGCCAGGTCCCCGTCGGCCCGGCCGGCGAACACCTCCGACAGGTGCACCCGGTCGTACGGCAGGTGCGGCTCCTCGCCGATCACGGTCAGGTGCCAGTCCCCGGCGTCGGCGCGCGCGGCGAGCTGCTCCGCGAACCGGTGCGCGACCATCCCGCCGCCCACGACCACCACACGTCCCGGACCCGTGCGGCCCGTCCCCTCGCTGCGCATGCGGCAAGTTTTCGACGGATCAGCCCGTGACTATTGGGCCGAACGACCCAGGGCGGGGTCTTTCCGCAGGTCAGCCGCCGGTGACCCGGTTCTCGACCTCCGGCGCCAGCGGCAGCCGCCGGACGCTGGCGAACCGCCGCTCGGTTCCGTCCACCGGGTCGGCGAACCCGATCTCCGCCGCCAGCAGCTGCAGGGGCGTGCCGAAGTCGTCGACCGCCACGTCCCGCACCACCGGGTAGAGCGGGTCCCCGACGATCGGGATGCCGAGCCCGAGCAGGTGCAGCCGCAGCTGGTGCGTCTGCCCGGTGCGCGGGCTGAGGCGGTAGACCCCGAGGCCGTCGGGCCCGGTGGACTCCAGCTCCACCCGGGTCTCCGCGTTCACCGGCGCGCCCGGCACCACCTCCGCCTGCCACACGCCCCGCTCCTTGCGGATGTGGTTCCGCACGTCGACGGGCAGGTCCAGGTCGGCCCGCACCGGCGCGAGCGCCCGGTAGGTCTTGCGCACCTCCCGCCGCTCGAACACGGTCTGGTACGCCCCGCGCCAGCGCTGCTCGGTCGCGAGCATCAGCAGCCCCGAGGTCACCCGGTCCAGCCGGTGCAGCGGCGACAGCTCGGGCAGCCCGAGCTCGGCGCGCAGCCGGACCACCACGCTCTGCAGCACGTGCCGGCCCCGCGGGATCGACGACAGGAACGGCGGCTTGTCGACCACGACGAGCCGCTCGTCCCGGTGCACCACGTGGATCGCGCCGGGCACCTCGGGCTCGTCGCGCAGGTCGCGGTGGAACCAGACGAACCGGTGCGGCCCGTACGGGTCGTCGGCGCGGACGGGGCGGCCGTCCTCGGCGACGAACCGACCGTCCGCGAGCATCGCGGCCACGTCGACCTGCTCCGGCAGCCGGTCGCGGAGCCAGGCGCCCATCGTGGTCCAGGAGACCGGCCGCGCGCGGTCCCGGTCCGGGGTGCGCAGCCACGCGGCGGCCAGGCCGTGGCGCGGCGGCAGCGGGGAGCGAGGGGGCACCGGCCGATGGTACGAGCGCGCCCGCCCGCCGGCGGCGTCAGTCCAGGCCGTCGAGGAACGTGAGCACCCGCTCGGTCGCGAGCTCGGCGCAGGCCGGGTCGTGGTCGGGGTGCCCGGCCTCCGCGAACAGGTGGCCCGCGCACGGGTACACGAACAGCTCCCCGCCGAACCCGACCAGCTCGTCCTCCGCCTCCGGCTCGCGCCACGGGTCGCCCTCGGCGACGTGCGCCTGCGCGGGGACCTCGTCCGGCCAGGTGGCGTCCCACCACGACGGGGCCACCGCGCCGTAGAGGAAGAACGCGCCCCGCGCGCCGGGCCGCGCGAGCGCCTGCTCGCCCGCCCGCGCCGCGCCGAAGGACATGCCGCCGTACGCGACCTCGGCCGGCAGCCCGGCGACCGCCTCGGCGGCCCGGCGCGCGAACACGTCCTCGCCCACGGACTCCACGAACGCGACGCCCTCGGCCACGTCGGCGAACGTGCGGCCCTCGAACAGGTCGGGCGTGTGCACGGTGTGCCCCCGCTCCCGGAGCAGGTCGGCGAACCCGCGGACGCCCGCGGTCAGGCCGCCGGAGTGGTGGAAGAGGACGACGTCGGCCATGCGGCGAGGCTACGCGCGGACGGGTGCCGTCCGACAGGGGTCCCGGCGCGTCACGGCGCGACGCGCCGGGCGTGCCAGCCCGCGGCGTCCCGCGCGGCGACCACCCGGTCGTGCGGGTCGGCCGCCAGGTCGAGCCGGTCGACCCGGTCCACGACGACCTCGACCCAGGCGAACCGGTCGAACCACGCCGCCTCGTCCTCGTCCTGGCCGACGGCGCCGTCCCCGGCGACCGGCGCGCCCGGGGGCGTCGTCGTGGCGTACCCGCGGCGGCTGCGCGCCCCGAGCCCGTCCCACCGGCGCCGCCGCTCCCCGGGATCGGTCACGACCGCCGCGCGGCCCGCGAGGCGCACCTGCACCTGGGCGTCGTCGTCCCACAGCACCAGCGCCACCCGGGGGTCCGCCCGGAGCTCGCGCACCTTCGCGGACCGCCCGTCCGTCGCGAACGCGAGCACGCCGCGGCCGGGGTCCCAGGCGCGCAGGATCACCGAGCGCACCTGCGCGGCGCCGTCGGCGGACGCGGTGGCGAGACCGGCCAGGGTGAACCCCGTGCGGCGGGTGGTCGCGGCGCCGAGCGCGGCCCAGACCGGGCGGAGCACGGGCGGCAGGTCGGGGGCGGTGTCCACGGCGCTCCTCGGGGTCGGGGGGTGCCAGCATCGCGCGGCCGGGGCGGGCGGGCGCGCCGGGACCGGCCGGACGGGCGCGGCGGGGTGCGGCGGGGCGCGGCGGTTGCGGTGCCCGGCCGCCGCCGGTGGGATGGAGGCGGACGACGCCGCCGACCGCCGCCGACCCGAGAGGCCGTGATGAGCACCGACGCCACCCTGACCGCCGAGGACCTCGACCTGCTGCGCCGCCCGCTGCACGGGTTCCTCACCGTCGCCGCGGGGCCCACGCCGCCGCAGCCGCGCCCCGTCTGGTTCGAGGTCGCCGACGACGGCACCGTGCAGCTGTTCAGCGAGGCGGACGCCCTCAAGGTCCGGCGGCTGCGCCGCGACCCGCGCGCCTCGCTCGTCGTCGCCGCCCCGGTCGCCGAGCGGGAGCACTGGGTGGCGATCGCGGGCCGGGTCACGATCGAGCCCGACGGCGCGCACGAGCTCGCCGAGCGGCTGGCGCACCGGTACTGGGACCTCGACGACCCCGCCCGCCGGGCGGACCTGGCGGGCGTGCTCGCCGACGACCAGGTCCGGCTCGTGCTGCACCCGGAGGACGTGCGGCGGCTGGTGTACTGACCGCCGGCGCGGCTCAGCCCCCGACCAGCGCGTCGTACGCCGCACCGAACCGCGCCGCGCGGTCGGCGTAGTGGTCCGCGTGCTCGGCGCGCGGCTCGTACGTCGCCCCGGTGGCGCGCGGCGCCCGCTCGACGTCGGGAGCGAGGACCCCCAGCGCCAGCAGCGCCGTCCCGCGCTGCGTCGCCCGCTTCCGCGTCACGTGCGTGACCGGCCGGCCGAGGACGTCCGCGAGGACCTGCAACCACCCCGGCTGCTCGCCGCTGACCCGCCCGGAGGCGGCGACCTCGACCACGTCGGGCGCCGCGGGGTGCAGCTCGTCGGCGACCCGCGCGTACGTGAGCGCGACGCCCTCGACGATCCCGCGGTACAGGACGTCGGGGGTCGTGGCCGCCGAGACGCCCGTGAACGCGGCGCGGGCCCCGCCCGCCCAGCCCGGCGCGCGCTCGCCGGTGAGGTACGGCAGCACGAGCGGCGTGCCGTCCGCGGGCGCGGCGGCGAGCACCGGCGCGAGGTCCTCGCCCAGCCGCAGGGTCGCCTGCGCCCAGCTCACCGCGCGGCCGACGTCGTTGATCGCCCCGCCCAGCAGCGTCCGGCCCGCCTCGACGCGGTAGTTCCACAGCCCGAAGGGCAGCGGGTCGGCCGGCCCGTCGAGCAGCACCCGGAGCGCGCCGGAGGTCGCCGTCGACGCGGTCATCACGGTCGCGTCCGTCGCGCCGGACCCGACGTTGCTGGCGTAGCCGTCGGTGACCACCGGGAACCAGGCGGCGCGGGCGAGGGCGGGCCAGCGGGCCGGGGCGACGGGCGTCGCGGGGGCGGACGTGTCGCGCGGCGGGGAGAACGCGCCGGGCCCCGCGCCCGCCGCCGCCAGCAGCTCGGCGTCCAGGGCGCCCGTGCGCCGGTCGAGCAGCCCGGTCCACGCCACGGTCGAGGTGCCGGCCAGCGGCTCCCCCACGAGCCGCGCGTACACGTACTCGCCGAGCGACCACCACGCGGCCGCGGCGGCGGCGACCCGCGGCTCGGCGGTCGCGAGCCAGCGCAGCCGGGGCGCGTGGTAGCTCGTGTGGATCCGGGTCCCGGTGCGCTGCTGCACCGCGCGCTCGTCCAGCTCCGCGCGCAGCGCGGCCACGGCGGCGGCGCTGCGCGCGTCGGCGTACGTGAGGCACGGGGTCAGCGCGCGGCCCGCGGCGTCGACCGCGATCAGGGACGCGGCGAACGTGTCGAGCGCGACGCCCGCCACGCGGGTCCCGAGCCTCCGGTCACCGGCCACGGCGTCCAGCACCCGCCCGACCTCGTCGACGACCTGGTCGGGGTCGATGACCGAGGTGCCGTCCGGCGCGACGGTGAACGCGTGCGGCACCTTGTGCTGCAGCCCGTGCACCGGACGGCCGGCGGCGTCGTGCACGCCGCCGCGGGTCGCGGTGGAGCCGATGTCCATCGCCACCACGAGGGGGTCGAGCGCGTCCTCGAGGGCGACGTCGTCACTGGTCCGGGCCATCGGGGTGTCCTCGTCGTCGGCGGCGCGGGTGCCCTCGAGCCTAGCCGCGGGCCGGGCGCGGCTCCTGCCGAGCGGCGGGGTCGGCGCGCAGGGGCACCGCACGCCACCAGGTCGCGCACCGCAGCGCCCACTCGACCGGGCCGTACGCGCACCGGCGCAGCCACAGCCGGCTGAGCACGGACTGCGCGACGATCAGCGGGACGCACAGCAGCACCACCGGCGTCACCGTCGCCATCGACCCGAAGTCGACCACCCGGGCCGCGAGCGCCAGGACGACCGCCGCCCCGACGTACCCGCTGAGCGCCATCCGGCCCAGCGGCTCGAAGAACCAGGCGATCGCGCGCCGCGCCGGGGTGCGCCAGAGCAGGGCCAGCCCGGTCGTCCAGAGCACCGCCACCACGAGGCCGGCGACCCCGCCGGCGGTGGTGAACCGCGGGTCGCCGGGCTGGGTCAGCTGCCACGCCAGGGCGGGCACCGCGAGCACCGCGGCGGCGGCGCACACGAGCGCGACGCCCCGGGTGCGGGTCTCGAGCGCCCGGGGCAGCCCGTACGCCGCGGCCCCCGCGCCGGCGAGCACCAGGCCGGGCGTCGCGGCGAGCCCGCCGCCCGCGAACGCGTACGCCGCGCCCGTCAGCACCACCCCCAGGCCGAGCACCACCCCGCGGGGGGCGAGCGCCACGACGGGCAGGACGAGCAGGCCGACCACGCCGTACTCGACGAGGATGTTGCCCGGGTAGACGGCCATGAGCGCCGCGCCGATCAGCGCCACCGCCGCCATCCGCCGCGCGGGCACCACCCAGGCCCGTGCCGCGCGCCGCCGGGCGCCCGACAGCACGAACCACAGGCTCATGCCGAACAGCAGCTCGAAGATCGGCACGAACCGGGTCTGCACGGCGAGGTGCAGCGCGTCGCGGACCGGGTCGGCGACGGCGGCGCCGCCCGCGCGGTGCATCGTCACCTCGGTGAGGTCGACGGCGTTGACCAGCAGGATCCCGAGGAGCGCGAACCCGCGGAGCGAGTCGAGGAACCGCCAGCGGGTCGGCTGCGGGCCCGGGGCGGGCGGGGCGGGTGCGGCGGCTCCGGCGGGCACGGCGGGGGCGGGCACGGCGGGCGCGGGGACGGCGCGCGACGGGGACGGGTGCGGCATGCCCCCAGGTCACCACCACGGGCGACCCGCGCGGATCCGCCCGCGGGACCGGCCCGGGCGGGCGGGGTCCCCCCGCGGCACGACCGGGTGTCGGTCCCCGGTCCTACGCTGGCGGGCATGACGATCTCGTCGGCGCAGGCGCTGGCGTGGCGGCTCGGCCGGCAGCACCTCGGTCCCGGCGCGGCGACCGCCGCCGACGTCGTGCGCCACCTCGGGGCGGTCCCCGCCTGGTCCGGGGACCCCGACCTCGCGGTGCGCCGGCGGCTGGCCGACCCGGCCCCGGACGCCGTCGCCGCCGCCGTCGCCTCGGGCGAGCTGATCCGCACCTTCGCCCTCCGCGGCTCGACGCACCTGCTCGCCGCCGACGAGGCGGGCGTGCTGCTCGCCGTCCGGACCGCGAGCCGGCAGTGGGCGCTGCGCAGCTGGCAGGAGCACTACGACCTCCGGCCCGACGACTGGCCGGCGCTGCTCGACGCGGTCCGCGCCGCGCTCGCCGACGGCCCGCTGGACCGCGAGGCGTTCGCCGCCGCGGTGGCCGCGGTCCCGCGGTTCGCCCACCTCGGGCCGGCGCTGCTGCACCCGAGCATGACGCTGCTCAAGCCGATGGCCTGGCACGGCGAGCTGTGCTTCGGGCCGGCGGTGGACGGCCGCCCGACGCTCGCCTCGCCGGCCGCGAGCCCGGCGTGGCGCGGCCTGCCCGACCTGGACGAGGCGGGGCGCAGGGCCGTCGCCGGCTACCTCGCCGCGTACGGGCCCGCGACCCGGGCGAACCTGCACTACTGGCTCGCCGACGGCCTCAGCGCGGGCCGCCGGCGGGTCGAGCGCTGGACGGACGAGGTGCTGGCGGACGCCGCGGCCGAGGTGGCCGTCGACGGGGAGCCGGCGCTGCTGCTGCGCGAGCACGTGGCCGAGGTCGAGGCGGCGGAGCCGACCGACGCGGTCACGCTGCTCGCCGGGCACGACCAGTGGGTGCTCGGGCCGGGGACCGCCGACACCCGGGTCGTGCCCGCGGCCCGACGGCCGGGCGTCACGCGCGGCGCGCCGCTCGTGCTGCGCGGCGGGGTGGTGGCGGGGACGTGGGCCGCGCGGCCGGGGGCGGTCGAGGTGACGTGGTTCCCCGAGGCCGGGGCGCCCCCCGCCGACGCGCTCGCGGCGGAGGCCGCCCGCCTGGGCGGGCTGCTCGGTCACCCGGGCGACCTCCGCCTGTCCGTGGGCTGACGGGCGGGCGCCGGCGCCGCGGTCAGGCCACCGGCCCGCGCGCCCGACGCCGGCCGACCCGCAGCCGCACCCGCCCGGCCAGCGGCGACCCGAGGACCCCCGCCGCCTCGCGCAGCACCCGGTCGACCAGCGCCGCCACCTCTGGCAGGTCGACCCGGGCGTCGACCTTCACCTCCCCGGCGAGCACCAGCCCCGCGCGCTCGCGCCGCACGGCGAGCCGGGCGCCGCGGACCCGCGGGTCCGCCTCCAGCCGGTCCTCCGCGCCCCGGGCCACCGCGCCGGGATCCACGCGCAGCCGCTCGCCGGTGCGCGACCCGGGGAGCGCCTGGTCGGGCAGGCCGCCCGGCGGCAGGTGCCGGAGCAGCCAGAGCATGCCGAGGACGACCAGCCCGACCGCGGCGACCGCGCACGCACCGGCCCACCAGGAGCGGCCCGTCGCCGTGACCGCGCCGCTCACGTCCACCGTCGACGGGTCGAGGCCGACCGACCCCACCCGGGCCCCGGACGTCCAGCCCGCGCCGGCGGCGAGCGCGAGCCCGCCCGCGACGAGCAGCACCAGGCCGAGCACGGTGAGCACCGTGCGGTCGAGGCCGGTGCCGCGCCGCGCGCTCACCGCCCGGCCCCGCTGTCCCGCACGGCGACGCGCACCCGCGGCACCGGGTCGAGCCCGGCCAGCCGGTCCTCGACGGCGGAGCGCACCTCCTCGGCCAGGCCCGGCGACCCCGTCCCGAGCACACGGACCTGCACGGCGCGCGCCGTCGCCGTCGACGCGACCCGCAGCACCCCGTCGACGTCCTCCGCCGTCGCGGACGACAGCCGCGCGACGTCCTCCGGACCCAGCCGCGCGGCCGGCGCCTCGCGCAGCCCCACGTCGGCCGGGCCACGCCGCCACGCGGCGACCAGCAGCAGGAGGCCCAGCAGCGCGAGCACACCGCCGACCACCGCGACGGTGGTGTCGACCGGGCGGCCGTCGACCGCCCGGAGCACGCCGGGCAGCCACGCCTGGGACGGGCGCAGGCCCAGCCGCGACGCGGCGGCCAGCGCCTCGCGCGCCAGCACCAGGCCGGCGAGGACCAGCAGCACCGCCAGCACCACCCCCAGCACCCGGGCGGCGCCCGCGCGCCGGGCCGGCCGCGCCGCCGGGACCGGCGGGGCCACGTGGGCCGCGGCCGCGCTCACGACACCCTCCGGCGCGCCTCGGTCGCGGCCACGACGGCCTCGACGGTGACGAGCACGTCGTCGACCCGGACCCCGACCAGCCCCTCCAGCTCCGCGCGCACCGCGCCCGCGACCCGCGCGGCGACGTCGGCGGCCGGCTCGGGCCAGGCCCCGGCCACCCGCGCCGCCACCCGCACCCGCCGGCCGGCCACCTCGACGTCGACGTGCGGGAGGTCCGTGCCCACGGGACCCCGGCGGACCGGCGTCGAGGCGCGCGCGGCCGCGCGGTGGGCCACCCGGGCCACGACGCGGTCCGCGATCGTCACCCGGCCGCCGACCGCGTGCGCCGCGGTCGGCACCTGAGTCCGCGCGGGGACCAGGACGTCAGCCACGGCGCCGCCCCCCGAGCACCGCCCCGAGGTCGATCCGCCCGTCGGCGTGCGCCCCCACCACCAGGCCGAGGCCGCCGAGCACCAGGGCCAGCAGGAAGCCCACCAGGCCGCCGGTGGTGATCGCCACCGCCAGCAGCAGGCCGGCCAGCAGGCCGGTCGTCGTCATCGAGCTCATCACGCGTCCTTCCCGGTCCCGCGGTGCGGGACCTGCGACCCGCGGGGCTGCTGCCCCGCGGGGTCCACGTCCTCGACGTGCACGTGCACCGGCGACCCGTCCCCGGCGGCCGCCGCGACCGCGGCCCGCACCGCGGCGGCGGTCCCCGGGATCGGCAGGTCGGCGACCACGACGACGTGCACGTGCACGCCGTCCGGCGCCAGGCGCACGCCGGCGACCCGCTCCCCCGCCAGGTACGTCCCGACCTCGCCGAGCGGGCCGGCGCTGAGCCGGACCACGCCCGGCACCGCGAGCGCGGCGGCCCGCACGGCGTGGGCGGCCGCAGCCGCCGGGTCCGCCGCCGGGTCCGCCGCCGGCGCCGGCAGCGCGCGCCCGGTCACTGGACCCGCGGCTGCGCGGGCTCGCCGTCCTGCTCGTCGTCCTGCGGCAGCCAGACGTCGTTCACGCTGACGTTCACCTCGATGACGCGGAGCCCGGTCATCCGCTCGATGCCGGTGACGATCGAGCGGCGCACCGCCTCCGCCACGTCGGCGATCGCGACCCCGTACTCCGCCACGATGTCGACGTCGACGGCCGCCTCGGACTGGCCGACCTCGACGCTGACGCCCTGCGAGTAGTTGGTCGACCCGCCCGGGATGCGCTCGCGGAGGGCGCCGAAGGCGCGCTGGGCGCCGCCGCCGACGTCGTGCACGCCGGCGACGTCGCGCGCCGCGATCCCGGCGATCTTGCTGACCACCGTGTCGGCGATCGTGGTGGTCCCGCGCTCGGTGCTGAGCGCGCTCGCGGCGGCGCGGGTGCGGTCCTTGGGCGTCAGCTCCTGGGCGTCGTTCACGGTCCCGGCCTGGGCGGGCGTGGTGCCGGTCATGTCGTCCTCCTCGTCCGGCGCGGCGGCCCGGCCCGCCGGTCGCGGGCCCGGATGGCGGCTCGGCCGCACCGTCCTGACACGTGTGGGTGCCCGCGGCGGCCGGGTCGTCACGGTGCGGTCGCTGTGATCTGGGTCACAGGCTAGGTTGGCGCCCGTGAGGCCCGGTGAGCACGACGCCGAGCTGGTCCGGCGCGCACGGCTCGGCGACCGGGACGCGTTCGCGGCCCTGGTCGAGCGGCACGGCGCGGCCATGTACCGGTACGCCCGGCGGATGCTGCACGACGACGGCGCGGCCGAGGACTGCGTCCAGGAGGCGCTCGTCTCCGCGTGGCTGTCGGCCGACCGGTTCCGGGGCGAGGCGGCCGTCCGCACCTGGCTGTTCGGCATCCTGACCAACACCGTGCGGCGCCGGGTCCGGACCGAGGCGCGGCACCCGGCGGCCCCGCTGCCCGAGGAGGCGGCGCTGCCCGCGGCCCCGGGCGACCCGATCTCCGCGGTCGAGGCCGCCGACCTGCGCGACGCCCTCGAGATCGCCCTGCGGGAGCTGCCCCCGATGCAGCGGGCGTGCTGGATGCTGGTGGAGGTGGAGCGCATGCCCTACGCCGACGTCGCGCGGGTGCAGGCGACGACGGTCGACGCGGTGCGGGGTGCGGTGCACCGGGCGCGGACCACGCTGGGGAGGAGGCTGGCGCCATGGCGGTAGACCGCGACCCCTCCGGCCGCCCGGAGGACCACGACCACCCGGACGAGGTGGTCGCGCGCGCGGCCGGCACGCTGCGGGAGATCACCGACGCGGGCTGGGTCCGCGCGCGCGAAGCCGTGCTCGAGCGGGTCCGGCGCACGCTCCGCCCGGGTCCGCACGTCGCCGGGCGGAGCGCGGACGGCCGGTTCACCGTCGCGACGCCCGTGCTCGTCGACGTGCTGCGCCGCGCGGTCGACGGTGCGACGCCGGCGCGGGTGCTCGACGTCCAGGTCGACGTCGCCCCCGACGCCGAGCTGGCCGGCGTGGCGCTCCGGCTGAGCGTGGCCTACGGGTCCCCGATCGGGCCGGACGCCGCGGCCGCGCGGTCGGCGGTGCTGGCGGAGGTCCAGCGGACGCTCGGCACGGCGCTGGTCCCGGAGCGGGTGACGGTCGACGTGCACATCGCGGACGTGCACGTCACCGAGACCCGACCGCCCCGACCCCGGGGACGAGAAAACCCGACCCCAGAGGGGCCGGGTGGTGTGCCGCCAGCGTAGCCGTCGGCATCGCCCCGTGTCACCGCGCCTCGAGCGACGTCACCAGGGCGACGGCTTCGTCAGCGCCCCGACCCTCGACGGGAGCTGGGCCCGGGTCAGGTCCTCGGCCCGGAGCTGGCACCACCAGTGCGCGCCGACTCCGTCGTCCGGGCGTCCCGCGAGCTTGCCCGCGAGGTAGTTGCGCGAGGGGTTGACCAGTCCGACCGGGATCCGGGTCCGCGCGTGCTGGACGGGATAGGCCAGATCCGAGTCGTTGCTCACCACGACGGCGGCGTCGATGCGCCGCTCGTACAGGTCGATCAGCAGGTGCGACGCCACGTTCACGTCGGAGCCCTTCTCCTCACGTCGCGCCACCGACGCCATGAACGTGGCGTCCGGGGCGCCGGCCCCCGCGCCGTCCTTCACCATCAGCGGCCACTGCGGGTGCGCGAGAACCGGCTTCCCTCGCGGCCCCGCGACCGCCAGCGGGGCGCAGGACACGCGCGCGACGTACTGGCCCATCGACAGCTCGTCGACGGAGCCCGACCGCTGCAGCGCGCGGAGGTACGTGTCCTGCTCGCGCTGCCCCTCCGGGTTGCCCGCCCCGCTGATCCTGGCGCTGCAGTACACGACTCGGGCGATCGAGGCGTCGGTCCACCCCGGCCGCCCCGCGACGAGGTGCGCGGCCAGGGCCCGGAGGTCCAACCACCGCCACCCCGGGGTCGACCGGCCGCAGAGCCCGCGCGCGCCGTAGTACAGGTTGAACCCGTCGACGTAGACGCCCACCCGCATGCGACGGACGCTAGCCGCGCTCGGCGACCACTCAGGGACGCCGCCGTCCCGCCGTCACGCCGCCCAGCGGCGCTCCGCCTCCGCGGGCGCCCCGTTGGCGCGGGCGTCCGTCGCCAGCGCGCGGTAGGTGTCCGCCACCGGCGTCCGCCGCCGGTCGAGCCCGCCCGCGCCGTCCTCGACCAGGTCCCACAGCCCCATCGTCAGCAGGTACTCCTCCCGCTCGGCCGTGCCGTGCCGGTACGTCCACTCGTACATGTCGAACACCGGCCACCAGGTGTAGCCGACCACCCGGTGCCCCACCGAGCGCAGCGTGCGGATCGCGGCCACCGACTCGTGCAGCCAGGCCACCCGGTCCGCGACGGGGGCGGTCACGGCGGTCTCCGTCAGCATGACGGGCGCCCCGTGCCGGCGCTCGGCCTCGAGCAGCACCTCCACGAGACCCGCGACCCCGGCGTCCTGCGCGGGGCGGGGGTCGGCGAACCCGCCGCCGTGGTGCACGCCCTCCTCGAACACCTCGGTCGAGATGCGCGGGTAGTAGTTGACCCCCATCACGTCCGGCCGCACGGCGTGGTCCGCGAACCACGCGAGCGCGTCGTCCGACGTCCCGTGCGCGCGCAGCACGCCGACCAGGGGGTGCGCGTCGTCCACGCGCCCGGTCACCAGGTCCTCGACGAGGTGCGCCTGGTGGGTCAGGCGCTCGGCCTGCGCGCGGTGCTCGCCGTGGACGTCCCCGGCGTACCGCATCGAGGCGTCGACGTGCATGAACGTCGCCCGGTCGCCGAGCACGTCCGCGATCCCCCGCTGCGTCCGGACGAAGCCCTCGCCCAGCGCGCGGACCATCGTCGTCAGGCCGGCGTCCCCCGTGAGGTAGGGCGGCCAGTAGCCGTACACGCCGCAGAACAGCGCGTGGATCATCGGCTCGTTGACCGGCGTGTAGTCCGTGACCCGGTCGCCGTAGCGCTCCGCGAACGCGACGCCGTACTCGGCCACCACCTGCGGGTAGTCGGGGTGCGCGAACTGCCCGTCGAGCCACAGCGGCGTCCCGTAGTGCAGCAGGTCGATCACCGGCCGCAACCCGAGCTCGCCGAACCGGTCGACCACCCGGTCCACCCAGGACCAGTCCCAGACCCCGCGCCCGGGGTTGACCCGGTGCCACGGCACGCCCCAGCGCAGGAACGTCGCCCCGGCGTCCGACGCCAGGCCGAGGTCCTCGGCGTACCGCGCGTAGTGGTCGGTGAGCGCGTACTCGTCGATCGGGCGCTCGCCCGGGCCGCCCTGCGGCACGAACGTGTCCTCGATGCCGAGCCCGAAGTGCAGGGCCCCGTCCTCGAACCAGCGGCCGCCGGCCGCGACCCCCGTCACTTGAGCCCCGTGGTGGCGATGGACTCGATGAACTTGCGCTGCACGAGCATGAAGGCGAGGACCAGCGGGACGACCGCGACGAGCGCGCCGGCCATCATGACGCCGTACGGCACGATGCCGCCGGGGCCGGTGAGCTGGGTGAGTCCGGATGTGATGGTGCCCATCTCCTGTTGCGTCGTGAAGACCAGCGGCCAGAGCAGGTCGTTCCAGTTGTTGACGAAGATGTAGATCGCCAGGGTGAGGATCGCGGGCCGGGCGTTCGGCAGGACGATCTGCCAGAACACGCGCAGCTCGGACGCGCCGTCGATGCGCGCGGCGTTGTCGAGGTCCCGCGGCAGGCCGATGAAGAACTGCCGCAGGAAGAAGATGCCGAACGCGTCGGCGGCGCGCGGGACGATCAGGCCCGCGAACGTGTTGACCCAGCCCAGGTCGGTGACGATCTGGTAGACGGGGATCAGCGTCGCCTGGAACGGGATCATCAGGGTCGCGATGATCGCGATCAGGAGCACCTGCCGCCCCCGGAAGTCGATCCGGGCGAGCGCGTACGCGGCCAGCGCGTCGAACGCCACGGCGAACAGCGTGACGCCGCCGGCGAACAGGAAGCTGTTCCCGATCAGCCGGGCGAACGGCAGGTCGGAGAAGATCCGCTCGAAGTTCGCCATGGTCCAGGCGTCGGGCAGCAGCGTCGGCGGGTAGGCGTTGACCTCCGCCGTCGGCTTGAACGCGGTGAACAGGACGATGAACAGCGGCAGCAGGACGATCAGCGTGGTGACCGCGACGGCGGCCGTCATGAGGACGGTCGAGACGCGGACGCGGCGGCGCCCGGCCCGCACGGCGGGGCGCTGCGGCGCGGTGGCCGGCGCGAGGGTGGCGGCGGACATCAGGACTCCTTCTCGCGGCGCCCGAAGAACACGAACTGGACGACGCTCAGCACCAGCGTCGCGAGCAGCAGGACGTAGGACAGGGCGGAGGCGAACCCGAGCTCGAGCTTCCGGAAGCCGGACTCGTAGATCTCCATGACGACGGTCTGGGTGTTCCCGTAGGGGCCGCCGCCGGTCATCACGTAGATCTGGTCGAACGCCTGGAGCGCGGCGATCATCGCGAAGATCAGGACGAACGCCATGGTGCTCGACAGCATCGGCAGCGTGATGTGCCGGAACCGGGACCAGGCGCCGGCGCCGTCCATCTTGGCGGCCTCGTACAGCGAGCCCGGGATCTCCTGGAGCCCCGCCATGAAGATCACCATGTAGAAGCCGAAGTTCTTCCACACCGCGACCAGCGCGACCGCCGGCATCGCCAGCGTCGGGTCCTGCAGCACGTTGCCGAGGTCGATCCCCATCCCGCGCAGCCAGTAGTGCAGCAGCCCGACCTGCGGGTCGATGAGGTACGACCAGGCCAGGGCGGCCACGGCCAGCGAGATGATGAACGGCAGGAACAGGGACGTGCGGAACAGCCCCCGGAACGGCAGCCGGTCGTTCGTCAGCAGCAGGGCCAGCGCGAGCGCCACGATCACGGCGGTCGGGGTGAACAGCACCGCGTAGACGACGGTGTTGACGACCGCGTCGCGGATGTCGGCGTCCGTGAAGATCCGGGCGTAGTTGTCCAGCCCCACCCACTGCGCCTCGCCGAAGCCGCTGGCGTCGGTGAACGAGAGCTGCAGCGCCGAGATCATCGGCCAGGCGACGAACACCGCCATGATGAGCAGCGCCGGGGCGAGGAAGGCGAGGGCGGCGCGGTTCCGGCGCCCGCCGGTGCGCGTGCGCTGCAGGCTCCGGTCCGGGCGCCCGCCGAGGGGGGCGGGGGCACGGTAGGCCCGCGTGCGGGATCCCGTCGCGTGCGCGGTGGTCATGGGGCGGTACCTCTCGGGAGTGAGGCCGTCCCCGGGGTCGCTGCCCCGGGGACGGCCGGTCCGGGTGGGTCGGTCAGTCGTCCAGCGCGGCCTGGATCGCGGTCTGCGCCTCGGCGAGCAGGTCGTCGACCGGCTCGCCGGCCATCGCCCGCTGGGTCAGGTCGTCGACGGCCGTGAGCACGTCGGTGCTGTTCACCACGCCGGGCAGCAGCGGGCGGCCCAGCTCGGCCTGCTCGGTGAGCGCCGCGACGACCGGGTTCTCGTCCACCTCGTCGGCGGCGACGTCGGTGCGCAGCGGGGGCCAGCCCGAGCCGAGCGCCCAGGCGACGGACTCCTCGCGGGACAGGAAGTAGGAGAAGAACTCCTGCGCGGCCTGCTGCTGGGCCTGGTCGGCCTGCCGGGTGAGCGCCATGGAGACGCCGATCGCGGACGCGGCCTGCGCCTCGGGGCCGGCCGGGATCGGCGCGATGCCGTAGTCGATCCCGTTCTCCTCGGAGACGGTCGCCATCCACGGGCCGCCGATGTACATCGCGACCCGGCCGCTGCTGAACAGGCTGTCGCCGCTCACGCCGTCGACGCCGGTCGGGCTGATCTTCCCGGCGGTGATCGCGTCGTGCCAGAACTCGAGCGTCTCGGCGTTCTCCGGGGAGTCGACGACCGCCTGGCCGTCCTCGACGATCGCGCCGCCGTTGCCGTAGAACAGCGACGGCCACACCCCGTTGCCCACCGTGGCGTGGTCGGCGAGCGCGAGGCCGTACTGCTCGGGCGTGCCGTCGCCGTCCTGGTCGACGGTGAGCGCCTCGGCGGCGGCGACCCACTCGTCCCAGGTCGTCGGCACCGCGACGCCCGCGGCGTCGAACAGGGCCTGGTTGTAGAACATCGCCAGCGGCACGAAGCCGGTCGGGACGCCGTACGCGGTGCCGTCGACCGTCACCATGTCGAGCGCGCCGGCGTTGAGGTGGGGCGTGGCGTCGTCGCCGGCGTAGAAGTCGTCCAGGTCGACGAACGCGCCGCGGTCGGCGTACACCGGCAGCCGCTCGGCCGGCATCGCGACGATCTCCGGGCCGTTGTCCGCGGAGAGGGCCGGCAGGAACGTGTCGTCGATGACGTCCCAGGGGTTCACCTGCGTGGTGATCGTGATCTCGCCGTCGTGGGCGGCGTTGAAGTCGTCGACGATCTGCTGGAGCACGTCCCCGTCGGCCTCGGTGTACCCGTGCCAGAAGTTCAGCTCGACGGGGCCGTCGGAGTCGGAGGAACCGCCGCCGGAGCAGGCGGCGAGGGCGAGCGCCAGGCAGACCGGCGCGACGACGAGGGCGGGGGTGCGCTTCATTGCGTGGTGTCCTTTCGGGATGAGCCCGCTTACAACGTTGTAAGACAACGTTGTAAGTGCGATCTTGCGGGGCGGGGCGGCGGCGTGTCAACCCCGGCGCCGGGTGACCGCGCGCGCCGGCGGCGGCCGCGCGGCGACCGGCGGCGCGGAGCCGCGGGTCAGGAGCCCGTCGACTCCCGGACGACCAGCCGGAATCCCGGCGCGATCACGCGGGGCTCGAGCTCGCCGCGGGCGCGGTCGTCGATCCGCTCGCGCAGCAGCCGCACCGCTTCGCGCGCGATGTCGTGCCGCCCGGGCTCGACCGTCGTGAGGCTCGGGAAGGTGTACCGGCCGTCGGCGACGTCGTCGAACCCGACCAGCGCGACGTCCGCCGGCACCGCCACCCCGCGCTCCTGGAGCGAGCGCAGCGCCCCGAGCGCGAGGTCGTCGTTCATCGCGAACACCGCGTCCATCCGCACGCCCGCGTCCAGCACCCGCGCCATCGCCTCGGCCCCGCTGCTGCGGTCCCACGTCTCGATCGGCACCACCAGCGCGTCGTCGACCTCGAGCCCGGCCGCCTCGATCGCGGCCCGGTACCCGGCGTACCGCAGCGCCGCCACGCCCGTCTCCTCCGCGGCGTGCGCGCCGAGCAGCATCACCCGCCGCCGCCCGAGCCCGAGCAGGTGCTCCGTCGCGGCGCGCGCCGCCGCCTCGTGCTGCATCGTCACGTGGTCGACGGGGCCCGGGAACAGCGGCTCGCCGAGCACCACCAGCGGCCGGCCCGCCGGGTCCGGGGTGACGTCCTCGTGCGTGAGCCCGAGCGGGGCGAGCAGCAGGCCGTCGGTCAGCGACAGCCGGGGGTTCCGCAGCGCCTCGAGCTCGCGCTCGCGCAGCCCACCGGTCTGCTCGACCAGGACGACCAGGTCCTGCTCCGCCGCGACCCGGATCACCTCGTCCGCGAGCTGGGCGAAGAACGCCTGGCTCAGCTCGGGGACCGCGAGGCCGATGACGCCGCTCCGACCGAGCCGCAGGTTCCGGGCGGCCAGGTTCGGGCGGTAGCCGACCTGCTCGACGGCGGCGAGCACCCTGGCCCGGGTCGCCTCCCGCACCTGCGGGTGGTCGTTGAGCACGTTGGACACGGTCTTGAACGACACGCCCGCCACCTGCGCGACGTCGCGCAGCGTCGGGGCGGCCCTGCCCTCGGGTTCGATCGCCACGGGAGCGAGGTTACAACGTTGCAACCGACGACGGGGGGCCTCCGCGCGCGGCGCCGGACGTGTCGCAGACCTGCGACACCGCTGCGACAGACCGGCGACCCGCCGCGACGCGCGCTCCCCTACGGTGCTGCCATGCCGCTTCAGCCGCGAGGCCGCCACGCCCTGCTCACCGCCGCCGCCCTGGTCGTCCTGACCGGCTGCGGCACCGACGCGCCGGAGACCGCCGGGGAGCGGGAGCGCCCCGCCGCCTCGCCCGCCGCGACCACCCGCGCCCCCGCGCCCACGCCCGCGCTCCCCGCGGTCGCCGGGTACGAGCCGGGAGAGATCCCGCCCGTCCCGCTCGTCGTGCTGCCGGACCTGTCGATGCTCGACGCCTCGCTCGCCGGGTTCGCGCTCGGCGTCGACGCGGCCGTCGGCGACATCCCCGGCGTGACGGTGACGCCGACGCGCTGCGACGCGAGCGGCGCCGTCGAGGTCGGGCGCGGTGCGCTGCTGGCCTACGGCGACGGGTCGGGCGTGTTCACCGCGCCGGACGGGTCGGTGGTGAACTACGGCGACGGCTCGGGCACCTACGTGCTGAACGGCACCACCGTCACCGTCTACGGCGACGGCTCGGGCACCTACGCCGCCGACGGGGTGTCGGTCGTGAGCTACGGCGACGGGTCGGGGGTGTACGACGACGGCACGACGCGCGTGTACGTGCACACCGACGGCGGCGGGGGCTGGTCCCGCGGCGACCGGTCGGTGGTGAACTACGGGGACGGGTCCGGCGTCGCGTCCGACGGGGACACCCGGATCGTCAACTACGGCGACGGCTCCGGGATGTACTCCGACGGCACGCTGACGGTGCAGAACTTCGGCGACGGCACCGGGACGGTGGACGGCGTGCCGGTCGAGGTCGACCCGCTGCCGCGCGTGCCCCGGCTCGGCGCGTTCCCGTCGATGGGCACGATCGCCCCGGTGCCCTCGTGCGGCGCCACGCTCACCCTGGACGCCGGGGTGCTGTTCGACTTCGGGTCCGCGGAGCTCCGGCCCGACGCCGAGGACGCGCTCGACGCGCTGGCCGCGGCCCTCGCGACCGTCGCGGCGCCGGCCGGGTCGGTCGAGGGGCACACCGACTCCGTCTCGTCGGCCGAGTTCAACCAGCGGCTGTCCGAGTACCGCGCGCGGGCGGTGGCCGACCACCTCGCCCGCAGCGGCGTCGGCACCGCGTTCGACGTCGTCGGGCACGGCGAGGACCTCCCCGTCGCGCCGAACGAGGTCGACGGGCAGGACAACCCGGCGGGCCGGCAGCTGAACCGGCGCGTGGAGATCCTGCTGCCCGGGGTGGCGTCGTGAGGCGCCGCCCGGCCCTGGCGGTCCTCGCGGGCGTCGTCGCCCTCGGCCTGGCGGGGTGCAGCGTCGAGGTGGTCGACGCGGACGCGACGCCGGCGCCGCCGCGCGCGACGTCCGACGGGACGCCGGACGCGGCCGGGACGGAGCCGGCGGCCGGGGCGAGCCCGTCGGGCGGCACGAAGACCCGGGGCCCCGCGACCGGCGACGGCCCGGGCGGCACCGCGCTCCCCGGGCGCGCCGCGCTCCTCCCCTTCACCACCGCCCAGGTCACCTGCGCGGGCGGCGACGCGGCCGTGAGCCGGGCGGGGGCGGCAGTCGAGGTCACGGACGACTGCGACACCCTCACGGTCGGCGGCGCGGCCGCGGTGGTCGTGGCCGGCGACGTCGGGCACCTGGTGGTCTCCGGCGCGGGGGCGCAGGTCGCCCTCCGCAGCGTCACCACCGTGACCGTCGAGGCCTCCGCCGTCACCGTGACCTGGGAGGAGGGCACCCCGGCGGTGTCCGGCGACACCCCGGGCAGCGCGACCGGCGCGGTGGCCCCGGGATGACCCGCGCCGCCCGGGCCACCCGTCCCCACCCGCCCCGTCCCCGCCCGACCAGCGCCGACGCCAGGAGCCCCCGATGAGCACCCCGCAGCCGTACCAGCCCGCGCCGCAGCCGTACCCGCAGGTCGTCGTCCGGCCGACCAACGCCCTCGCCGTCGTCACCCTCGTGCTCGGCCTGCTGGGGTTCGCCGTCGTCCCCGTCGTCACCGGGCACGTCGCGCTGCGCCAGATCCGGACGCGCGGCGAGGGCGGCACCGCGTGCGCGGTCATCGGCCTGGTCCTCGGCTACCTCGCGCTCGCGACCTACCTGGTCGTCGCGCTCGTCGTCACCGGCTTCCTCGTCTGGGGCGGGACGCGGTGACCGCGGGCGCGCCGCGCGTCCTGCTGGTCGACGACGAGGAGGCGATCCGCGACGGCCTCGCGTCGTTCCTCACCCGCAGCGGGCTGGAGGTCGAGACCGCCGCCGACGGCGAGGCCGCCCTCGCGGTGCACGCGCGGTGGCGCCCCGACATCCTGGTGTGCGACGTGCTCATGCCGCGGCTCGACGGCCGGTCGGTGGTCCGCCGGCTGCGCGCGGCCGGCGACTGGACGCCCGTGGTCCTGCTGACCCAGGTCGGCGAGTCCTCCGAGCGGTCCGCGGCGCTCGACGAGGGCGCCGACGACTACCTGAACAAGCCGTTCGACCCCCAGGAGCTGCACGCCCGGGTCCGCGCCGTCCTCCGCCGGGCGGTCCCGGGTCAGCCGTCCCTGGCCTCGGCGGAGCGGCTGGTCAGCGGCGACCTGGTCCTGGACCGGACCGCGCGGCGGGTGTGGGTCGCCGGCCGGGAGGTCACGCTCACCCCCAAGGCGTCGCTGCTGCTCGACTACCTGATGACGCACCCCGACGAGCTGCACACCCGCGAGCGGCTGCTCCAGGCGCTGTGGGGGTTCGAGCTCGCCGTCAGCAGCCGCGCGGTGGACCACCGGGTGGCGGAGATCCGCCGCGTCCTCGGCGACGACGCGGCCGCGCCGCGGTACGTCGAGACGGTGCCGGCGGGCGGCTACCGGTTCTGCGGCGCCGTGCAGCGCGGGACCCGGCCGTGAGGGGCCGGGCTCGGCTCGCGCTGATGCTGGCGCTGGTCCCCGCCGCCCTGGGGCTGCTCGGGGCGGGCGTCGCGCTCGCGTCGGGCCGCTCGCTCCGCGTGGTGGTCGGCACGCCGCTGCCGGTCGCGCTCGCCGTGCCGGGCCTGCTGCTGACCGCCGTCGTCCTGCTGGCGCTGGCCGTCGCGCGGGACCGGCGCCGCGCCGTGGCCGCCGCCGCGGAGGCGGCCGAGCGCGCGGGGCGCGAGGAGGAGCGCGCCGCGCACCGCCGGTTCCTGCTCCGCCTGGACCACGAGATGAAGAACCCGGTGACCGCCCTGCGCGCCGCCCTGCCGGGCGTCGTCCCGGACCCCGCCGCGCTCGACCCGGCCGCCGCCCGCGCCCACGACACCCTCCGGCAGCAGACCGCCCGGCTGTCCGCGCTCGTCGCCGAGCTGCGCAAGATCGCCGAGCTGGAGACCCGCCCGCTGGAGCGCGAGGACGTCGACCTCGCCCAGGTGGTGCAGGACGCGGCGGCCGACCTGACGGACCAGGCCGCCGCGGCGGGCGTCCCGCGCGCCATCACCGTGCAGCTGCCGCAGGCGCCCTGGCCGCTGCCGCACGTCCGCGGCGACGTCGACCTGCTCTACCTGGCGGTCTACAACCTGCTCGCGAACGCGCTGAAGTTCTCGCCGGCCGGCTCGACGGTCGAGGTCCGCGGGCGGGACGACGACGGGGTCGTGGAGGTCGAGGTCGCCGACTCCGGCACCGGCATCCCCGCGCACGAGCTCGACACGGTCTTCGACGAGCTCGCGCGCGGCGAGCAGGCCCGGGGCACCCCGGGGTCGGGGCTCGGGCTGGCGCTGGTGCGCGTCGTCGCGGAGCGGCACGGCGGGTCGGTGGACCTGCGGTCGCGGCCGGGGCAGGGCACGAGCGCGCGGCTGCGGGTGCCGGCGGCGTGATCGCGCGGGGTGGCCGCGCCGGGCGGGTCAGCGCTCGCGCCTCGGTGCGGTGATCGCGGTGTACGCGTGGGCGACCGCCACCGCCGTCGCGAGCACCGCCATCACGAGGTCGAGCGTCCCGCCGCGCAGCACGAACGTCACCGCCAGGCACGCGAACACGACGGCGCCGATCGCGCCGAGCAGCCGCTGGTGCTTCCGTCTCACGGGACCACTGTGGCCCTCCGCGCCCGTCGGCGCAGCCGCCCAGATGCCGTGGGCGCCGTCCCGCGGGATGCTCGACGCGCGTCCGGGCGGTACGCAGGGGGCTCGGGCGCCGACGACGAGCGAGCCCGACCGCGGCCGTGAGGCGCTCCGGTCGAGGCACCGCTCCGGCAGGGGGCCACGACATGTGCACAGGAATCCGGTTCTCGGACGGCCAGGGACATCTCTACCTGGCGCGCAATCTCGACTGGACCAGCGGCTACGGCGAACGCGTGGTGGTGACGCCGACGGGGTACCGCCCGCGGTCGCCGTTCGGCGCCGTCGCGGAGGTCCGCCACGCGGTCATCGGCATGGGGATCGTGGAGGCGGGCACGCCGCTGTACTTCGACTGCGGCAACGCCGCCGGGCTGGCCGTCGCGGGCCTCAACTTCCCGGGGTACGCGCAGTACGCGCCGGGACCGGTCGAGGGCGCGACGAACGTCGCCGCCTTCGAGGTCCCGTTCTGGGTGGCCGCGCAGTTCTCCACGGTCGACGAGGTCGAGGCGGCGCTCCGCGACGTCGTGATCGTGGACCGGCCGGTCGACGAGCGCTATCCGAGCTCGCTGCTGCACTGGGTCGTCGGGGACGCGGACCGCGCGATCGTCCTCGAGCAGACGGCCGACGGCCTGCGCGTGTTCGACGACGACGTCGACGTCCTGGCGAACCAGCCGGGCTTCGGCTGGCACCACGAGAACCTGCGGAACTACCTGAACGTCTCGCCCGAGTTCCCCGACGAGACGGTGCTCGGGCGGGCGAAGCTGGCCCCGTTCGGCTCGGGGTCGCACATGCGCGGGGTCCCGGGCGACTACTCCTCGCCGTCGCGGTTCGTCCGGGCGGCCTACGTGAACGCGCACTACCCGGAGAAGGCCACGGAGGAGGAGAACGTCAGTCGCGCGTTCCACACGCTGCAGCAGGTGGCGATGGTGGACGGCTGCGCGGCCATGGCGTCCGGCGAGTTCGAGAAGACGATCTACACCGGGCTGTTCTCGTCGCGGACCTCGACGTACTACTGGAGCACGTACGACGACCCGGCGATCCGCGGCGTGGCTCTGGGCGACCAGCCGACCGACGGCGCGGAGCTGGTGGCGGTGTAGGGCCGCACGGCCCCCTCGGCGTGGTTGTCACTCATCTGCGGCGTCCCGTCCGGGAACGGCCCTGCTCGCGGTGTCGGGCCCGCTACGTTGCCTGCGTTCGACGCCACCGAGCTGGTACCCCGACCCGCAGGACCCGGCCGTCGTCCGATGGTGGGACGGCTATCGGTGGACCGAGCACACGCGCCCGGTCCAGCAGCTGCCGGCTGCGCCCACCGCGGCCCCCGGTGCCGTGCCACCGGTTCCGGCGCAGACGGCCGGTCTGGGGCCAGCCCCCGACGTCGAGGCCGCGCCGCGCAAGATCGGACTCTTCGGAGCGCGAGCAGCGGCGAGGGACCTCACCCGCGAGAACGACGAGCTCCGCCGCACCTTGCAGCAGACCGGGTCGCTGGACCTCGCCCAGATCCGCCTCCAGCTCTCCGCGGCCCGCGACGAGCTCGACGCCGTCGCCGCGCAGGTCGAGGCGGCACGCCGGGAGGTCGCCACGCTGCGAGCGCAGACCATCGACGTCCGCAACGCCATCGACGTCACCGAGTTCGGGCTCTACGACTTCCCGCACCCCGCTGAGGACTCCGCGCACCTCGCTGCCGAGCTGTCCGCGATCCGTACCCAGATCAAGAGCTGCATGGCTGCCAAGCGAGCGACGACCGCCGCGCCGAACTTCACGTTCAACAACTCGGCCGCCAAAGGCCGGGCGTTCGTCAACGACATGTCGAAGATGCTCCTGGCGGCGTACAACGCCGAGGCGGAGAACGCGATCAAGACCGCCCGTGCCGGCGGCCTGTCCACGGCGCAGGCACGGCTGGAGAAGTCGGCGGAACGGGTCGCGAAGAACGGGAAGATGATCGCCCTGGCGATCACCAGGGAGTACCACCAGCTGCGGATGCGCGAGCTCGAGCTGGCCGTCCGGCACCTCGCGGCGGTCCAGGCGGTGAAGGAGGCCGAACGCGCTCACCGCGAGGAGCTCCGTGAGGCCAAGCGCGCCGAGGACGAGCTGCGGCGCGAGCGCGAGAAGCTGGACAAGGAACGCGACCACTACGCCAACGCTCTGGCGGCGCTCGAGGCCCGCGGTGACGAGCGGGGCGCTGCGGAGCTCCGCGCCAAGCTCGCGGAGCTCGACCAGTCGATCGCCGACGTCGACTACCGGGCCGCGAACGTCCGGGCCGGCTACGTGTACGTGATCTCGAACCAGGGGTCGATGGGCGAGCACGTCGTCAAGATCGGGATGACCCGGCGCCTGGACCCGATGGACCGCGTCAAGGAGCTGTCGGACGCATCCGTCCCGTTCAACTTCGACGTCCACGCACTGTTCTTCTCCGAGGACGCGTACGGCATCGAGGCGATGCTGCACCGCCATTTCGCGGATCGTCGCGTCAATCGGATCAACCTGCGTCGCGAGTTCTTCTACGCCACGCCCGACCAGGTCCTGGAAGCGCTCCGCGAGCACAAGATCGCGGTCGTCGAGTACCGCACCGATGCGGAAGCCCCGGAGTTCCGTGCCTCGCAGGCGATGCGCGACCAGGCACCCGCCTCGATCGGCACCGCCTGAGAGAGAGGAAGTCGAGCACCGCTCTGCTCCGCGGCCACCGCTCACGACATCGAGTGAGACCCCACTCGACCACCGGTGACGCTCGTGGTGCCTGCGCTGCTAGGCGACGAGCAGTCGCAGCGCGGCCTGCCCGTCGGCTGCCCTCCCGCCGAGCAGCCGCCACTGCGGCGCGTCATCCGGCAGGTTCCGCTGCAGCGTCTGCATCCGGGAGAGGTCCGATCCGGTGTACTGCTCGCGGGCGGCAAGCGGACTGTCCAGGCAGGCCAGCAGGATCGCCGCGTCCTGCAGATGTCGCTGCGGGTCGCGCGAGTCGGTTCGGAACGCCGCTGCCTTGAGGACCAGCGCCCCGAACACTGAGGGGGTGCTGATCGTGGTGAGGTGCGCCTCGCGGATCGCGAGCGTCGCCAGCACGGTCCGGCGCAGAGCCTGCGTACCGCCCTCGATCGCGACCATGTCCTTGCCCCGCAACGTCCCGACGACGCTCGGCGCCGGATGGTCGGCGATCAGCACGTCGACCACCCCGGGCTCGACGACCGACGTCTCCCTGTGCGCGGTCACCAGGTCGACGAGCTGTCCGGCGCGCTTGAACCGGTGCGCGGTCCTCTCTCGCGGGTCGAGCGGGAGCACGAGCTCGTAGCCGATCCCCTCGAGGGCCGCTGCGGCCCTCGCCGGCAAGCCACGGGTCGTCTCGATGTGCAGCACGATGTCGACGTCGTCCGTGGGTCGCACGGTGTAGATGCCGTTCCTCGCCGCATGGAGCTGCGTCATGAGCCCACCGACGAGGGTCCACTTGTCGTGCGGGAGGACCGACTCGATCTCGGCGACGTTCGGCCAAGGCGGTCCCCAGCCTCCCGGTGGTGTCATCACGCCCAGGGTGAGCCGATCGGTCACGGGCGCCGCCTCGCCAGCGCCTCCCGCAGGTAGGTGAGGGCGACGTACCGCTCACGGGTGTCGAGGGAGGCTGCGAGGTCGAGCGCGGCCAGCACGTCGGTCGCGACGAGGGTCTCGATCGCGTCGATCTCCACGGCGGTGGCACGCAGCGTGAGGTTGCCGTCCGGGTCCTCCTTCAGGGCGTTGTCGCGGACGATCCGGTCGAGGGAGGCTGCGGCGAGATAGCCGTCCGTGCTGCCGTCCATGGTCGCCGCGAGCCCCAGTGCTTCGCGTGGAGGACGAGCGATCTGCGCGCCGATGCGGGGCAGCACCGAGCGGTGAGCGCTGTAGTGGACGACGGTCGCGCGATCCCGGGCGCGCTCGACGAGCTGCTCCGGGGTCACGTCACGCAGGCGGCGTCGCAGGCGAGCGGTCTGGTCGCGCCCGAGCCACGGAGCGTCCAGGCCTGCGAGCAGGGCGACGGCGGCCCACGCCGTCTCGGGCGCCCATGCCTTGGTGCCGCTGCGGTCGATGGCTGCGTAATGATCGACGGACGTGGCGTCGAGCACGCCGCGGGCCGCTTCTTTGATCGCACCGGCCACGACCAGCTTGCGGACCTGGCGGGTGGACAGCCCGAGGCGCTGCGCTGCGTCTCCCGTGCTCACGATCCCACTCATGACAAGTAAGTTCCCAAAACCGAACCTACTTGTCTAGGTCTCGTGCGAGGTGGGGCCCTCAGTTCCCTTCGGCCCGCCCCTCGCGCCAGTACCCCATGAACGCCACGGCCTTCCGGTCCACCCCGCACGTGCCGACGAGGTGCCGGCGCAGCGTCTTGATCGCCCCAGCCTCCCCCGCGAGCCACGCGTACAGCGCGGCGGACTGCCGGTACGGCTCGCCGGTCGACCAGTCGACGGGCACCTCCCACAGGATGCCGGAGTCGATGTCGACGTCCTCGAGCTCCATGCCCTCGGGCAGCGGGGCGTCGTGCGGCATGAGCCGCTTGCAGGCGGCCTGCACGGCCGGCACCAGCAGCGAGCCGTGCGCGGCGCCGTCGCGCGGCAGCCAGCGGACGGTCACGCCGGCGGGGGCGTCGACCGGGATCGCGTCGCCCGTGACCGGGACCTCGATGAGCGCCTCGCCGCGGGCGTCGCGGGTCAGCCGCTCCAGGATGCCGGCGATCGCGGGCGCGGCGGTCTCGTCGCCGGCGAGCAGCAGGCGGTCCGCGTGCGCCGGCGGGACGAAGTCGATGCCGCCCGACGGGCCCTCGTGCTCGCGGTTCGGGCCGAGGATGACGAGCGAGTCGCCGACCTGGGCGCAGCCGGCCCACGCGGACGCCGGGCCGGCGTCGCCGTGCAGCACCATGTCGACGTCGAGCTCGCGCAGGTCGTTCCGGGCCGTCCGCGCCGTGTAGGTGCGGATCGGGTGCCGGAGCTCGTCCGGGAGCTCGCGCCACTGCAGGTACCAGGACTCGCCGGTCGGGACGACGTCGTAGCCGCACGGCAGCGGGAGCAGCAGCTTGATCCGCTGGTCGAAGCCGTTGTCGGCGAACTGGTCGAGGTCCTCGCCGGTGAACGTGAACCGGCGGAACGACGGGCTGAGGTCCACGATCCGCGACACCCGGACGTCGAAGAACCGGAACGGCGTGGTGACGGCCGGCGCGGCGGTGGACGCTGTCATGCCGCCACCGTAACCCGAAGGCAAGGCTTACCTCACCCCCTGTGTGACACATCCCACAGGGTGGACATCCCGGGGCGCCGCGGGGCGCGGCGCCCCGGCACGTCAGGCCGCCGACGTCCCGAACGCCAGCCCCAGCAGGTACGTCGCCGCCGCGGCGCCGAACCCGATCGCCAGCTGCCGCAGCGCCCGCTTGGCGGGCGACGACCCCGACAGCACGCCGACCGTGGCCCCGGTGCCGAGCAGCGCGATGCCGACCAGCCCGGAGGCCAGCGCGACGGCGGCCCACCCCTCGAGGCCCATCAGGTACGGCACGACGGGCACGATGGCGCCGCCGGCGAAGAAGCAGAAGGACGCCAGCGCGGCGCCCATCGCGCTGCCGACGGTCTCGTGCTCGTCGACCTCCTCGCCCGCGCTCGCCGCCTCCTGGGCGGGCAGCGCCGCGGACGCCCCGCCGGCGGCCGACAGGTCCGCGAGCACGGTGGCCGCCCGGGCCTGGGCCTCGTCGGCGCCCATGCCGCGGGCCCGGTAGACCAGGGCGAGCTCGTTCGCGTCGAGGTCGAGGTGCGGCAGCGCGTCCCGCGCCTGGGCGCTCGGCCGCGACGCCTCGAGCAGCTCGCGCTGCGACCGCACGGAGACGTACTCGCCGGCACCCATCGACAGCGCGCCCGCGAGCAGGCCGGCGAGCCCGGTCAGCAGGACGGTCGACGTGGCGACGCCGCTCGCGCCGATGCCGAGCACCAGCGCCAGGTTGCTCACCAGGCCGTCGTTCGCGCCGAACACCGCCGCGCGGAAGGTGCCGGACATCCGGCTGCGGCCGCGCATCGCGAGGCTGCGGACCACCTCCTCGTGGATCCGCTCGTCGGCGGCCATCGTGGGCGTGGCGTCGACGTCGTCGCCGTAGGTCGACCGGGCCTCGGCGCGCTGCGCGAGCGCCAGCACGAAGACCCCGCCGAACCGCCGGGCGAGCGCGCCGAGCACGCGGGACCGGACGTCGCCGGGCAGCGGGCGGCCGACCCTGTCGCCCAGCAGGTCGAGCCAGTGCTGCTCGTGCCGCTTCTCCGCGTCGGCGAGCGCGAGCAGGATCGCGCGCTCCTCGCCGGTGCGGCGGGAGGCGAGATCACGGTAGGCGGCGGCCTCGGCGCGCTCGTCGGCGAGGTAGCGGCGCCAGCGGCGGATCTGACGGGCGGTGGGCGCGACGGCGGGGGCCCCGGGGGCCCGGTCGGTGGGTGGCACGGTGCTCCATGGTGGGCGCCCCGGAGCCCGGAGTCACGCGATCCGCGCCGATTCGGGCACCCGAATCGGGGCGTCCGCAGCCCCGGCGAGCGGGGCCGCGGACGCCCCCGCGCGGGGGTGCGGCGAGGGGTCGCGCGCCGCACCGGGGAACCGACCCGCCCTCAGTCCTCCCAGGGCGGGGTCTCGTCGAGCTTCGCGTAGTACTTCGCGAGGTGGCTCTTGACCCGGTCGACGTCCTTCGCCGGCAGGTCGACCCCGCCGCGCGAGCCCTGCATGACGGCCGCCGCGGCGAACACGCCCCGCGGCACCGCGACGAGCTTCCCGCCCACGACGTCGGCGATCAGCAGCTTGTAGGCGGTGAAGTTCTGCTTGGCGTCGGCGTCGTACCAGACGTGCGCGTCGCGGTACTTCGGGTTCGGCTCGTCCTCGGCGTCCGCCCACGCGCGGACGCGCTTCTCGGCGGCGGCGCCGTCCCACGCGCGGTCGCGGTCGGCCAGCGGCAGGTCCTGGAACGCGGTGACGGCCATCGGCCGCACCTCCCTCTCAACTGATCGGGTGAGAAACCTGACGGTTGCGCAAGCGGGGGGTTCAGGAGGACGGCGCGGCGTCCCGGAGCTTCGCCAGCAGCGGCTCGGCGACCTCGTCGAGGAACCGCTGCTGCGCCTGGTCGCCGACCTGGACCAGCGCGATGTCCGTGAACCCGGCCTCCCAGTAGGGCTGGATCTTTGCGACGATCGCGTCCAGGTCGGGCCCGCACGGGATGGTCTCCGCGACGTCGTCCGGCCGCACGTACTGGCTCGCCGCGGCGAACGCCTCGGTCGTCGGCAGGTCGGCGTTCACGCCCCACCCGCCGGCGAACCAGCGGAACTGCTCGTGCGCGCGCTCCTTCGCGGTGGCCGCATCAGGGTCCCACGAGATCGGGATCTGGCCGATCTTGCGCGACGGCGGCGGCGCCTGGCCCCCGATCGCGTCCGCGGCCTGCGCGCGGGCCTCGTCCCAGGACCGCAGCAGGTCCGCCTCGGGGTCCGTCGCCACCAGGTGGTCGGCCAGCGGGGCGAACCGGGACACCGACTGCGCGCCGGACACCGCCACGCCGATCTCGACCGGGGACTCCGGGAGGTCCCAGAGCTGCGCGGAGTCGGTGCGGAAGTGCACGCCGTCGAACGTCAGCCGGTCGCCGTCGAGCAGCGACCGGATGATCTCGATCGCCTCCTCGAGCATGTCGTGCCGCTCGCCGACCGCGGGCCAGCGCTCGCCGACGACGTGCTCGTTGAGGTTCTCGCCCGCGCCGAGGCCGAGGGTGAACCGGCCGTCGGACAGCACGCCGAGGGTGGCGGCCTTCTGCGCGACCACGGCCGGGTGGTACCGGACGGTCGGGCAGGTCACGTAGGTCATCAGGTCGACGCGGGACGTCACCTGCGACACGGCGCCGAGCAGCGACCAGGCGTACGGCGCGTGCCCCTGCTCGTCGAGCCACGGGAAGTAGTGGTCGGAGGAGACCACGAAGTCGAAGCCGGTCTTCTCGGCGTCGGCCGCGTACCCCACGAGCTGCTTGGGCCCGGACTGCTCGGTCATGAGGGTGTACCCGAATCGCGTCATGCGATCGAGCCTCACACCGACCGGCCGCCCCGGCATCCGGAGCGCTCCTCTCCCCAGCCCCCGCCGAGATAGGGCCTGCGCGCCGAGATAGGACCACCTCGGGACCTATCTCGGCGGGGCGGCCCTATCTCGACGAGGAGACCGGGCCGTCAGGCCGCGGCGAGCGCCGCGCGCAGGGCGTCGACCAGCGGCGTGGTCGGGCGGCCGATCAGGCGGGACAGGTCGCCGGAGGTCTCGGCGAGCAGGCCGTCGCGGGTGTTCTCCTCCAGCGCGACGACGAAGCCGACCGTGCCCTCGTCCAGCCCGGCGGCGGCCAGGTCGGCCGCGCGCTGCTCGGACGACACCGCGCGGTAGGTCACCGGGCGGCCCAGCACCTCGGACGCGGCGGCGGCGAGCTCGTCGAAGCCCCAGGCCTCGTCGCCGGACAGCTCGTACACGGCGCCGTCGTGGCCCTCGGTGCGCAGCACGACGGCGGCGGCCGCGGCGAAGTCGTCGCGCGGCGCGGAGGCCACCCGGCCGTCGCCGTAGGCGCCGACGATCTCGCCGGTCTCGGCCGCGCGCTGCACGTCGCCGACGTAGTTCTCGGTGTACCAGCCGTTGCGCAGGATGGTGAAGGTGAGGCCGGAGGCGCGCAGGATCTCCTCGGTGGCCTTGTGCTCGGGCGCCAGCACCAGCGGCGAGGTGTCCGCCTTCGGGGCGGACGTGTAGACGAGGCGGCGGACGCCGGCGGCCTTCGCCGCCTCGATGACCGCGCGGTGCTGCTCGACGCGCTGCCCGACCTCGCTGCCGGACACCAGCAGGACGGTCTCGGCGCCCTCGAGTGCAGCGGCGATCGTCTCCGGCTCGCCGTAGTCGAGGGCCGCGACGCGCACCCCGCGCTCCGCCAGGTCGGCGAGCGTCTCCGTGCGGCGGCCGGCGGCCACGACCTGGTCGGCCGGCACGCCGTCCGCGAGCAGGTGGGTGACGACGAGGCGGCCGAGGTGGCCCGTGGCGCCGGTGACGACGATCGACATGAGGTTCCTCCGAGGTAGGGCGGTGGCCGGCCGCCTGACGCGTCCGGCACCTCCCGCAACCGCGGTCGCCCGCCCACCCTTCCCGATCGCCGGTACCCACTTTCGCGTAAGGTACTGGCATGGCGGTAAGCATCGAGGACACGGCCCCGACCACCCCCGGATCGGTCCTGGGCGACCTGCTCACCGACGGCGTGCTGGCCTCCGCGTGCCCGAGCCGGGTGGTGCTCGACCACGTCACCAGCAAGTGGGGCGTCCTCGTCCTGGTCGCCCTGTCCGAGCGGACGCTGCGCTGGGGCGAGCTGCGCCGCCTGGTCGAGGGCATCAGCGAGAAGATGCTCGCCTCGACGCTCCGCACGCTGGAGGCCGACGGCCTGGTGCTCCGCGAGGCCACCCCGTCCATCCCGCCCCGGGTCGACTACTCGCTCACGCCGCTCGGCCGGGACCTGGCGGACCACCTGCTCCCGCTGATGGGCTGGATCGTGCGGCACGCGGACGCGATGGTCGCCCGGCCCTGACGCAGGCCGCCCGCGACCCCGGCCCCAGGGGTGTCCCAGCCAGGGCGCCTACGATGGCCCACCGCAACCCCCGCACCCGACCGAAGGACGAGCACGTGCGCCGTACGGCCGCCACCCTCCTCGCCGCGTCCCTGCTGCTGCTCGCCGCGTGCAGCGACGGGGGCTCCGACGACTCCGCCTCCCCCAGCTCCTCCGCGACCGCCACGGCCGCGGCCACGGCGTCCGCCGAGGACGTCGCCGCCCTCGAGGCCGTGACCCTCACCGGCGACGCCGGCCAGGAGCCCACCTTCGACTTCGAGCAGCCGTTCACGGTCTCGGCGCCGGTCGCGCGGGTCGTCACCCCCGGCACGGGCGACCCCGTGGCCGAGGGCGACCTGGTCACCGTCAACATCGCCGCGGTGAGCGGCGAGGACGGCAGCACCCTGGGCGGCACCTACGGCGCCGAGCCGCAGGACTACCTCGCGACCAGCGACAACCTGCCGCAGGCGCTGCTCGACGAGCTCGTCGGCCAGCAGGTCGGCGCCCGCGTCCTGTTCGCGAACCCGGCCAACGGCACGACGTCGCTGCTCGCCGTCGAGATCGCCGGCACCCAGGCGGTCCCGACCCGCGCCGAGGGCACCGCGGTGACCCCGCTGCCCGAGGGCCTGCCGACCGTCACCCTCGACGAGGACGGCGCGCCGTCGATCGAGCCGCTCGACACCGACCCGCCGACCGAGCTCGTCGTGCAGCCGCTGATCCAGGGCGCCGGCGCGGCGGTCGAGGCCGGCCAGACCCTGACCGTGCAGTACAGCGGCTGGCTGTGGGACGGCACCTCGTTCGACTCGTCCTGGGACCGCGGCTCGGCCACGACCTTCCCGCTGACGAACGTCATCCAGGGCTGGCAGCAGGGCCTGGTCGGCCAGACCGTCGGCAGCCAGGTGCTGCTGATCGTCCCGCCGGACCTCGGCTACGGCGACCAGGAGTCGGGCAGCATCCCGGCCAACTCGACGCTGATCTTCGTGGTGGACATCCTCGCCGCGTCCTGATCGCACCCGGCGGGGCACGCAGCACAGGGACCTCGGTCGCACCAGCGGCCGAGGTCCCTGTCTTTCCCGCGACCGGCGTGGTTAGCCTGGCCGTCCCGGCACCTGATCCTCGAAGGACGTGCGATGGACGCGGCAACGACGCCGACGGTCCGGAACGTGGCGCTCGTCGGCCACGCCGGATCCGGCAAGACGACACTCGCCGAGGCCCTGCTGCTGCGCGCGGGGGCCGTCCCCCGCGCCGGCCGGGTCGAGGACGGCTCGACGGTCTGCGACCACGAGCCCGAGGAGGTGGCCCGCGGCTCCTCCGTGGCGCTCGGCGTGGCCGACCTCGACTGGACGTGCAGCCAGGGCCGCCCGCACCGGATGACCCTCCTGGACACCCCGGGGGCGCCCGACTTCGCGGGGGCGGTGGACGCGGCCCTCGCGGTCGCGGACCTCGCGGTGGTGGTGGTGAGCGCCGTCGACGGGGTCCAGTCCGGGACGGAGGCGGCGTGGCGGCGGTGCGACGAGGCGGGGATCCCCCGCCTCGTCGTCGTCTCCCAGGAGGACCGCGCCCGCGCCGACTTCCACCGGGTGCTCGACCAGGTCCGCGACCTGGCCGTCCGCACCGGGCACGACGCCGCCGCGGTGCTGCCGCTGGAGCTGCCGCTCGGCGAGGAGCAGGCGCTGCACGGGGTCGCCGACGTGCTGTCCGACCGCGGGTTCGACTACGGCGCCGACGGCCGGCACCGCGACTGCGACCTGCCCGCCGACGTCGCCGAGGAGGAGCACCGGCTGCACGGCGAGGTGACGGAGGAGATCGTCGCCCACGACGACGACCAGCTGGAGCGGTACCTGTCCGGCGACGAGCCCGGCCCCGTCGACCTGGAGCGCACGCTCGCCCGCGAGGTCGCGTCCGGTGGGGCCGTGCCCGTGCTGGTCGCGTCCGCGGCCACCGGGGTCGGCATCGACCGGCTGGCCGATCTGGTGTGCGAGATCGGCCCGGCGCCGGCGGACCGGCCCGCGCGGCTGCGGGTCGGGGGCGGCGGCCCCGACGACGGCGCGGAGACCGATCTGCCCGCGGACCCCGCCGGCGAGACGGTGCTGCACGTGTTCCGCACGGTGGCCGACCCGTTCGTGGGGCAGGTGTCGGTGTTCAAGGTGCTGTCCGGCACGGTGCGCTCCGGGGACCGGCTGGCGACCCCCACCGGCGGCGAGGAGCGGCTGCACGGCCTGTTCCGCCTCCGGGGCCGGGAGCACCTGCCGGTCGACGCGGTCGCCGCCGGCGGGATCGCCGCGGTCGCCAAGCTCGGCTCCGCCCCGACGGGCACGCTGCTCGCCGCGCGCGCCCAGCCGGTCCGCCCCGCGACCCTGCCCGCCCGGCCGCCCGTGATCGGTCTCGCGCTGGTCCCGGTCAGCCAGGCCGACGACGACAAGCTGTCCGGCGCGCTCACCCGGCTCGCCGCCGAGGACCCGACGCTGGTGGTCGAGCGCACCGCGCACCAGGCCGTGCTGCGCGGGCTCGGCGACGCCCACCTCGCGGTCGCGGTCGAGCGGCTGGCCCGGGTGTTCGGCGTGCACGTCACCACCGAGCCGGTGCGGATCGCGTACCGGGAGACGATCGCCCGGGCCGCGGAGGCCGAGGGCCGGCTCAAGAAGCAGTCCGGCGGCCACGGGCAGTTCGCCGTCGTGCAGCTCCGGCTCAGCCCGCTGCCCCCGGGGTCGGGGTTCGCGTTCGTCGACTCCGTGGTCGGCGGCGCGGTGCCGCGGTCCTACCTGGCCGCCGTCGAGCGCGGCGCCGCGGAGGCGCTGGCCGCGGGCGGCCCGCTCGGGCACCCCGTGGTCGACGTCCAGGTCGAGGTGTACGACGGCAAGGCGCACGCCGTCGACTCGTCCGACATGGCGTTCCGCACCGCCACCGCCGCCGGCGTCCGCGCCGCGCTCGCCTCCGCCGGCACCGTGCTGCTGGAGCCGACGCTGCGGGTCACGGTCGTCGTGCCGCCCGAGGCGCAGGGCGACGTGCTCGGCGACCTGTCCGGGCGGCGCGGGCGGATCAGCGCGAGCAGCACCATCGACGACGGTCGGGTGCGGATCGAGGCGGTGGTGCCGGAGGCCGAGGTCGTCCGGTACGCGCTCGACCTGCGCGCCCTGACCGGCGGGCGGGGCGAGGTGGTGCTCGCGCCCGGGGACTACGAGGTCCGGCCGGGGCACCTGGCGCCGGTGTGAGGCGGCGCGCCGGGGCACGCGGTCAGCCCACCGCCGCCTCCGGCACCGGCGCCCCCGACCCGAGCCGCCCCGCGTAGACGTCGATCTTCATCTCGATCGCCGCCAGGTGCTCGGTCACCTCCGCCAGCTGCGCCCGCACGGCGTCCCGGTGCGCCTGCAGCAGCGCCATCCGCTGCGGCTCCGTGCCCTCGCCCTGCCGGACCAGCTCGGCGTACTCCCGGATCTCCCGGATCGGCATGCCGGTCGCGCGCAGCCGGGTCAGCAGGTGGATCCAGCCGAGGTCGCGCTCGGTGTACCGGCGGTGCCCCGAGGACGCGCGCTCGACTGCGTCGAGCAGCAGCCCGTCGCGCTCGTAGTACCGGAGCGTGTGCGGCGTCAGCCCGGTCGCCGCGGCGGCCTCGGCGATGGTGAGGGTGCGGCTGTCCTCGGTCACGCCCCTCAGCATGCGCCGCTCACCGCCCGATGGTCGACATGTCGGGGTACCGGTCGCCGACGACGTCCTGCGGCCGGACGGCGTCCGCGAGCGCCGCGAGGTCCTCGGCGGTGAGCCGCACGTCCGCCGCGCCGACGTTCTGCTCGAGGTAGCGGACCCGGCGGGTGCCCGGGATCGGCACGACGTCCTCGCCCTGGGCCAGCACCCAGGCGAGCGCGAGCTGCGCCGCCGTGACGCCGCGCTCGGCCGCGAGCGCCTGCACCCGCTCGACCAGCGCGCGGTTGGCGTCGAAGGCCTCCCCGGCGAACCGCGGGTTGGCCCGGCGGAAGTCGTCGGCCGCGAGGTCCGAGGCCGCGGTGATCGCGCCGGTGAGCATGCCGCGGCCGAGCGGCGAGTACGGCACCAGGCCGATGCCGAGCTCGCGCAGCGTGGGCAGCACCTCGGCCTCGACGTCCCGGGTCCACAGCGAGTACTCGGTCTGCACCGCGGTGATCGGGTGCACGGCGTGCGCGCGGCGGATCGTGGCCGGGCCGGCCTCGGACAGCCCGAGGTGCCGCACCTTGCCCGCCTGCACCGCCTCCGCGAGCGCGCCCACGGTGTCCTCGACGGGGACCGCCGGGTCCATCCGGTGCATGTAGTACAGGTCCACGTGGTCGACGCCGAGCCGCTGCAGGCTGGCGTCCAGCGCCGCCCGGACGTACGCGGGCCGGCCGTCGACGCCGCGGCGGGTCACCGTCGGGTCCGGGTCGCGGACGATGCCGAACTTGGTGGCGAGCACGACCTCGTCGCGGCGGCCGGCGATCGCGCGGCCGACCAGGCGCTCGTTGGTGTGCGGGCCGTAGATGTCGGCCGTGTCCAGCAGCGTGACGCCGAGGTCGAGCGCGCGGTGGATCGTCGCGACCGACTCGCGCTCCTGGTCGGAGCCGGGGGTGGAGGTCGCGCCGTAGAACTCGGACATGCCCATGCAGCCGAGCCCGAGGGCGGAGACGGTGAGCGCGGTGCCGTGCGCGGCGCTGCCGAGGGTGCGGGTCGTGAGGCTTATGGGACAGGACGGTCCTCCTTGGAGCGCGCTCGAAGTCAAGGCGTCGCCCTGCGGGCCCGGGCGCGCCGCCGTAGCGTCGAGGCACACCCACTTCGAGGAGGACCGCGTGAAGCTCCGCCACCTGCCGCTGCGCCTGGGCGCCGGCGCGTACATCCTGAACTCCGGCCTCGACAAGCTCGGCGCCGACGAGGACACGGCCACGGGCCTGCACGGCACCGCCGCGGGCGCGTACCCGCTCCTGTCCGGCGTAGAGCCGAAGACGTTCGCGACGGCGCTGGGCGCCGCGGAGGTCGGCCTGGGCACGGCGCTGCTGGTCCCGGTGCTGCCCCGCGTCGTCGTCGCCACCGGGTTCACCGCGTTCTCCGCGGCGCTCGTCGGCATGTACCTCCGCACCCCCGCGCTGCACCGCGGCGAGGGCGACCCGCGGCCGAACCCGGACGGCGTCGGGATCGCGAAGGACGTCGTCATCCTGGGCGCCGCGGCGTCGTACCTGATCGACACCCTGACGTCGTCGGCCAAGAAGGCCGGCGCGAAGGCGGCCAAGAAGGCGACGAAGGCCGTCCGCCGCTGACGCGCCGGCGGTCCCGGACGACGGGGCGGACCGGGCCCTAGGCTCGGAGCCGCCCCGTCGTCAGCCGCCGTCCGGAGGAGCGTCATGCGCCAGCCCACCCGCTGGGAGCAGATCGGCCAGCAGAACCCCGACCGGTCCGCCTGGTACGTCGAGCGGTTCCGCTCGATGGCGGCCGAGGGCGCGGACCTGGCCGGCGAGGCGCGGCTGGTCGACGCCATGCTGCCGCGCGGGTCGCGGGTCCTGGACGCCGGCTGCGGACCCGGCCGGGTCGGCGGCGAGCTCGCGCGGCGCGGGCACGCCGTGGTCGGGGTCGACGTCGACCCGCTGCTGGTCGAGGCCGCGCGCGCCGACCACCCCGAGGGCGAGTGGCACGTCGGCGACCTGGCCGAGCTCGACCTGCCCGCCGCGGGCGTCGCCGAGCCGTTCGACGTCGCGGTCATGGCGGGCAACGTCCTGACGTTCGTCGCGCCGGGGACGGAGGCCGAGGTGCTGCGGCGGATCCGCGCGCACCTCGCGCCGGGCGGGCGGCTGGTCGTCGGGTTCGGGGCGGGTCGCGGGTACGCGTTCGAGGCGCTCGACGCCGACGCCGCGGCCGCGGGGTTCGCCGTGCAGCAGCGGTTCGCGACCTGGGACCTGCGGCCGTTCGGGCCGGAGGCCGACTTCCTGGTGGCGGTCCTGGGCTGACTCCGCGCGCCGGCGCGTGCCCCGCGATCCCGGGGTGGTCGGCGCGCGGGCGCCGTGCCACCCTCGTGCGCATGGCCCGGTTCTTCGACGTCCACCCCCACGACCCGCAGGCCCGGTCGATCGGCCAGGTCGTGCAGCTGCTGCGCGACGACGCGCTGATCGCCTACCCCACCGACTCCGGGTACGCGCTCGGCTGCCGGATGGAGAGCCACACCGGCGCCGACCGCATCCGCGCGATCCGGCACCTGACCGACAAGCACCACTTCACGCTCATGTGCACGGACTTCGCCCAGCTCGGGCAGCTCGTGCGGCTCGACAACGCGCCGTTCCGGGCGATCAAGGCGGCGACGCCGGGGCCGTACACGTTCATCCTGCCGGCGACCAAGGAGGTGCCGCGGCGGCTCGCGCACCCCAAGAAGAAGACCGTCGGCGTGCGCATCCCCGACAGCCGGGTGGTGCAGGCGATCCTGCACGAGCTCGGCGAGCCGCTGCTGTCCTCGACGCTGATCCTGCCGGGCGACACCGAGCCGCAGACCGACGGCTGGACGGTCAAGGAGGAGCTCGACCACGTGGTCGACGCCGTGATCGAGGCGGGCGAGGTGTCCGCCGAGCCGACGACGGTCGTGGACTGGTCCGAGGGCTACCCCGAGGTGGTCCGCGCGGGCGCGGGCGACCCGGACCGGTTCGCCTGAGCCGCGTCGCCGTGCCCGCGCTGCCCGACGACCCCGGGTTCCCCGCCGCGACCGCGCCCGGCGCGCGCGACCTCGCCGAGCTCGACGGCGCCGTGGTCGAGTGCCGCGCCTGCCCGCGGCTCGTCGCCTGGCGCGAGCACGTCGCGACCGTGAAGCGCGCCGCCTACCGGGACCAGGAGTACTGGGCCCGGCCGGCGCCCGGCTTCGGCGACCCCGCGGCACCCGTGCTGGTCGTCGGGCTCGCGCCCGCCGCGCACGGCGCCAACCGGACGGGCCGGATGTTCACCGGCGACCGGTCGGGCGACTTCCTGTTCGCCGCGATGCACCGCGTCGGCATGGCGTCCCAGCCCACGTCGACGCACGCCGGCGACGGGCTGACCCTGACCGGCGTCCGGATCACCGCGCCGGTGCACTGCGCGCCACCGGACAACAAGCCACTGCCCGAGGAGCGGCACCGGTGCGGGCCGTGGCTCGCGCGCGAGCTGGAGCTCGTCCGGCCGCGGGTCGCGCTGGTGCTGGGCGCGTTCGGCTGGGACGCGCTGCTGCGGACGCTCGGCGAGCAGGGCTGGGCGGTGCCGCGCCCGCGCCCGCGGTTCGGCCACGGCGCCGAGGTCGTCCTGGACCGCCCGGCGACCGGCGAGCGCCTGACCCTGCTGGGCTGCTTCCACGTGAGCCAGCAGAACACCTTCACCGGCCGCCTGACGGAGGAGATGCTCGACGCGGTCCTGCTCCGCGCCCGCACCCTCGCGGGCTGACGCCGAGTTCGGCACTCCGCTGCCCAGTTCGGCACCTGGAGGTGCCGAACTGGGTGCAGAGGTGCCGAACTCGGCGGAGGGAGCGTCAGGCCAGCGAGCGGCCGCCCGTGACGCCGATGCGCTCGCCCGTGATGTAGCTGCTCTCCTGGCTCGCGAAGAACACGTACGCCGGGGCCAGCTCGGCCGGCTGGCCCGCGCGGCCCAGCGGGGTGTCCGCGCCGAACTCCTTGACCTTCTCCGCCGGCATCGTCGCCGGGATCAGCGGGGTCCAGATCGGCCCCGGCGCCACGGCGTTGACCCGGATGCCCTGCTCGGCGACCTGCTGCGCCAGCGCCTTCGTGAAGTTGAGGATGCCGGCCTTGGTGGTCGCGTAGTCGATGAGCTGCGGGCTGGGCTCGTAGGCCTGCACCGAGGTGGTGTTGATGATGCTCGACCCCGGCTGCAGGTGCGGGAGCGCGGCCTTGGTGATCCAGAACATCGCGTACAGGTTGGTCTTGAACGTGCGGTCGAGCTGCTCGGTCGTGAGGTCCAGCAGCCCGTTCTCCTGGGACATCTGGAACGCGGCGTTGTTGACGAGCACGTCGAGCCCGCCGAGCTCGGCGACCGTGCGCTCGACGAGCTGCGCGCAGAACGCCTCGTCGCGGATGTCGCCGGGCAGGGTCAGCGCGCGGCGGCCGGCGTCCTCGACCAGCCGCACGGTCTCCTGCGCGTCCTCCTCCTCGTCCGGGAGGTAGGAGATGGCGACGTCCGCGCCCTCGCGGGCGAACGCCAGGGCGACGGCCCGGCCGATGCCGGAGTCGCCGCCGGTGATGAGGGCGCGCTTGCCCTCGAGCCGGCCGGAGCCGACGTACGACTCCTCGCCGTGGTCGGGCTGCTGCCGCATGTCGTCCGTGAGACCGGGGTGCGGGATGTTCTGGGCCGGCTGCTCCGGCTCCGGGTGCTGGGTCTGCGGGTCCTGGGGCGTCGTCTGGTCGCTCATGCTCATCCATCGTCCGCACGGTTCGGCCCACCGCCACCGGAGCGGGTGAACCCTCGGCGTGTCGGCCCCCGGCGCGTCGCCCCGAGTTGCCGCGTCGGGGGCGGTCACCCCACAGTGGCCGTCGGCCACCCGCGCTCCGACCCGCACGTCCACGTCGCGCGCACAACCGCCGCACAGGCTTCCCGCAGGGGACGTCCTAGGGTGGCGGTCCGGACTCCGAGGAGGAACGTGAGCAGCGACGACGAGCAGTACGTCGAGATCTGGGGCGACCGCGTGTCGATGCGCGACCTCGTCCTGGCGCTCGCGGTCACGGCGGCCGCCACGGTCGCCGCGGTCGTCGTCGGGCGGGCGCTCGGGTCCTCGGAGTTCTTCTGGGGCCTCGGCGGTGCCGTGGTCGGGTTCGTCGCCGCGATGGCGCTGATCCGGCCCAAGCGGGACGTGCGGATCGTGGCCGACGAGGACGTCGACGCGGGGCCGCCACCGGCCTGACGCCGCCCGCTCCCCGCCGCGCGCCCACCCCCGCGCGCCAGCCGCCGCACCCGCCGCCACCCATCCGGGCGGGCGCCCCGCACCGAAAGACCTCCGTGGACCTCTCCCTGCTGCTGCCGATGGTCGCCGCCGCCCTCGCGGCCGTCGCGCTGTACACGCTGATCGGGTTCATCCCCGGCACCGACGAGACGTCGGTGCTGCTGCCCGTGACGCTCGCGCTCGTGCTCGCGGGCACCGACCCGCAGGTCGTGCTGGCGTTCTTCATCGCCGCCGTCGTCACCCTGAACCTGACCAACTCGATCCCGACGGCGCTGGTCGGCCTGCCCGGCGGGGTGCTGTCGGCGCCGATGATCGACCACGCGCTGCTGCTGAAGCGGGAGGGCCGGGCGGCGGAGACGATCCGCAAGATGGCCGCCGGGTCGGTGGTCGGCACGCTGATCTCGGTGCCGCTGGCGCTGCTCATCGCGAGCGCGATCACGCCGTTCGCCGACCAGCTCCGGGAGTACGGGTCGCTGCTGTTCGTCGGCGGCGCGGTGGTCCTGGCGCTGATCGGGAAGAACAAGGTGCTGTCGCTGCTGGCGATCATCCCGCTCGGCCTGCTGTTCCAGGGCGTGCAGGCGCTCTACCGGCAGACCGGCGTGCTGCCCGAGGACGGCACGATCACGGTGTCGTTCTTCCTGTCGATCACCGCCGGCCCGCTGCTGCTCAGCCTGGCGACGCTGCTCAACCCGACGCTGCGGGCCGCGCTCCCCCGCGCCGGCCGCACGCCGGTGGTCATCACGCGGTCGGAGCTGAAGGGCGCGCCGCTCAGCCCGCGGCGGCTGCTGACCCGCGCCGAGCTCGGCGCCTCGGCGACGGTCTCCGCGGCGTCGACGCCGCTGTTCTTCCTCAGCCCGGTCGCCCTGACGCTGCTCATGGGCGAGGCGTCCGGCGCCCGGGCGAAGGAGCCCACCGAGCGGTCGTCCCGGGCGATCACCTCGATGGCCGCGCTGGCGCACTCGACCTACCTGGCCGGCGTGATCATCCCGCTGCTCGCGGTCGGGCTCCCGCTGTCGCCGGTCGCCGTCGGCCCCGCGAACGCGCTGTTCAACGCGCCGCCCGTCCTGACCCTGGACAACAACCTGCACCAGCTGCTGTCCACCTCGCAGTTCGTGGTCGCGGTGGTCGTGGGCGGGGCCCTCGCCCTGGTGCTCTCGTACGTGCTGGCGGTGCGGTACTCGTTCCGGCTCACCGCGCTGGTCACCCGGTACGTGCCGCACGAGGCCGTGCTGGCGCTGTTCGTCGTCTTCGTCCTGCTCCTGGCCTACCTGGACGCGGGGCTCGTCAACGTCTTCGCCGTGCTGCTGGTCGGGCTGACCTGCGGCACGCTGAACCGGTTGGGCGTCAACTTCGGGGTGCAGTTCATGTCGCTGTACGCGGCCCCGTGGTTCGTCGCCCACCTGATGTGAGGAGTCGGACCATCTCGAGCTCGAACCCGCGCAGCACCGGCCCGGGCGCCCCGCGCGCCACGGGGACGGGGCACACGCGCGCGAAGGCGATCCTGGTCGGCGAGCACGCCGTCGTGTACGGCGAGCCCGCGATCGCGCTGCCGCTCGCCAGCCTGCCGATGCGCGCCGTCGCCCGCCGCGAGGAGGGCCCGCTGGCGCTCGAGTCCGTCCTGTACTCGGGCGCCCTGTCCGACGCCCCCGAGCAGCTCGCCGCGCCGGTCGCCGCGGTCGAGGCGACGCTCGACCACCTCGGCCTGCCGCACCGCGACATCGTGCTGTCCACCGAGTCGACCATCCCCGCGGCCCGCGGCCTCGGCTCCAGCGCCGCCACCGCCGGGGCGCTCGCGCTCGCGCTGGCGGACCTGGCGGGTCGCACGCTCACCGCGCAGGAGCACTTCGACCTGGTCCAGGTCGGCGAGCGGGTCGCGCACGGCAACCCCAGCGGGCTCGACGCCCGCACCACCGCCTCGACCGAGCCGGTGTGGTTCCAGGCCGGGGAGATCCGGCCGCTCGACCTCGCCCTGCGCGCGCACCTCGTCGTCGCCGACACCGGCGTGCACGGCCGGACCCGGGTCGCGGTCGCGGACGTCCGGTCGTTCCGGGACCGGCACCCGGCGCGCGGCGCGGAGCTGGTCGCGGAGCTCGGCGCCATCACCCGGGACGTGGTCGACGACCTCGCCCTGGACCGGCCGACCGAGCTCGGCGCCCGGATGACCCGCGCGCACGGGGCGCTGGCGGAGCTCGGCGTCTCCTCCCCGGAGCTCGACCGGCTGGTCGGCGCGGCCCTCGCGGCCGGCGCGCTGGGCGCCAAGCTCACGGGCGGTGGCCAGGGCGGATGCATGCTGGCGCTCGCGGCCGACGCGGCGTCCGCTGGTACGATCGCCGCTGCCCTGCGCCGCGCGGGAGCGGCGCGCACGTGGCTGCACCGGACCGACGCGCGGCGCCCCGCCGCCCCCTCCGCCCAGGTGCCCCTCGGATGACTGACTCCGCGACCGCCGTCGCGCACGCGAACATCGCGCTCGCCAAGTACTGGGGCAAGCGCGACGAGGCACTGGCGCTGCCCGCGACGTCCAGCCTGTCGCTGACGCTCGACGCGTTCCACGCCACGACCACGGTGACGCTCGACCCCGCCGCGACCGAGGACACCGGCTCGCTCGACGGCCGGCCGATGTCGGACGGCGAGGTCGCGCGCGTGCGCCGGTTCCTCGACCTGGTCCGCGCGCTGGCCGGGTCGTCGGCCCGTGCGACGGTCACCTCGGTGTCGACCGTGCCGACCGGCGCGGGCCTGGCCTCGTCCGCGAGCGGGTTCGCCGCGCTCGCCGGCGCCGCGGCCGCCGCGTACGGCCTGGACCTCGACCCGCGCGCGCTGTCCCGGCTGGCCCGCCGCGGCTCCGGGTCGGCGGCGCGCTCCGTGTTCGGCGGCCTGGTCGTGTGGCACGCCGGCACCGACGACGCCACGTCCTTCGCCGAGCCCGTCCCCGGCGGCGAGGCCGGCGGCGCGCTCGACCCGGCGATGGCGGTGGTCGTGCTGGACGCCGGCCCCAAGTCGATCTCGTCGCGCGAGGCCATGCGCCGCACCGTCGAGACGTCCCCGTTCTTCCCGTCCTGGACCGAGTCGACCGAGGTGGACGTCGCGCTGATGCTGGACGCCGTGCGCGCCGGCGACCTCTCCGCGCTGGGCGCGCTCGCCGAGTCGAACGCCCTGCGGATGCACGCCACGATGCTCGGCGCCCGGCCGCCGGTCCGGTACTGGACCGCGCACACGGTCGGCGTGCTGGACCAGGTGCAGGCGCTGCGCGCGGACGGCCTGCCCTGCTGGGCGACCATCGACGCCGGCCCGAACGTCAAGGTGCTGTGCGCCGGCCGCGACCTGCCCGCCGTCGCCGCGGCGCTGTCCGAGGGCGGCACCCGCCGCGTGGTGACCGCGCGCCCCGGGCCGGACCTGCGCGTCACGGCGGGGGGTGCCGCGTGACCACGCCCACCGCCCCCATCGAGGTCAGCGCCCCCGGCAAGCTGTTCGTCGCCGGCGAGTACGCCGTCGTCGAGGCCGGCTACCCGGCGGTCCTCGTCGCCGTCGACCGGCACGTCACGGTGCGGCTCGCGCGCGCCGAGGGCGCCGGGTCCATCGCGTCCGACCAGTACGGCCGGCTGCCGGTCGTGTGGCGGCGGGACGGCGGCCGCGTGGTGCTCGACCACGACAGCCGCCCGTTCGACTACGTGCTCGCGGCCATCGACGTCGTGGAGCGGTTCGCCGCGGAGCAGGGCCGCGAGCTCGGCTTCTACGACATCACGATCACCTCCGAGCTCGACGACCAGTCGGGCCGGAAGTTCGGGCTCGGCTCGTCGGCCGCCGTCACCGCGGCCACCGTGCGTGCCCTCGATCGGTTCTACGCGCTCGACCTGCCGACCGAGCGGCTGCTGCGGCTCGCGCTGCTCGCGACCGTCGCGGTGAACCCGATGGGCTCCGGCGGCGACGTCGCGGCGAGCCTGTACGGCGGGTGGATCCGGTACGCCGCGCTCGACCGCGACTGGCTGCGCACCGCCCAGGCCGCCGCGGAGTCCTCCGGCGCCGTGCGGCCGCTGTCCGCGCTGCTCGACGCCGACTGGCCCGGCCTGTCCGTCCGCCGGCTGCCGACCCCGCGCACCATGCGCCTCGTCGTCGGCTGGACCGGCGTCCCCGCGTCGACCACCCGGCTCGTCGAGCGCATGCAGTCCCGCAAGGGGGCCGCGGAGAGCCACTACCCCGACTTCCTCGCCGCCTCCCGGGAGTGCGTGGACGCGCTGGCCGACGCCATCGAGCGCGACGACGCCCCCGCCGCGAAGGCGCAGATCCACCGCGCCCGCGGCCTGCTCACCTCCCTCGCCCGCGCCGCCGGCGTCGACATCGAGACCCCCGCGCTCCGCACGCTGTGCGAGACCGCCGAGAGCGTCGGCGCGGCCGCCAAGTCGTCGGGCGCCGGCGGCGGCGACTGCGGCATCGTGCTGGTCGACGCCGACACCGACCTCGCGCCCATGCTGCGCGACTGGGAGCTGTCCGACGTGCGGCACCTGTCGCTGCGGGTCCAGCAGCCGTGCGACGCCGGGGACGCCCGATGACCCGCGACGACGCACACCTGTCCGGTCAGGACCAGCCGGCGGCCGGGACCGAGCACGGGGCCGCCGCCGGCGCGACGCCCGCCGAGCAGGACGCCCGCCGCAAGGACGACCACGTCCGCCTGGCCGTCGCCCAGCACGCCGAGCCCGGCCCGAGCGACTTCGACCACGTGCGCCCGATGAACCACCCGCTCGCCGCGGGCGACCGCGCGCGGGTGTCCCTGCGGGCCACGGGCCGGGTGCTCGACTGGCCCGTGCCGCTCTACATCAACGGCATGACCGGCGGCACCGCCCACACCGCGACGATCAACCGGGCCCTCGCGATCGCCGCCCGCGAGACCGGCGTCCCGATCGCGTCCGGGTCCACGGGCATCCTGCACCGCGAGCCCGCCGCCATCCCGTCGTTCCGGGTCCTGCGCGACCTCAACCCCGACGGCTTCGTGCTGGCGAACGTCAACGCGAACCTCACGCCCGCCCAGGCGCGCCGCTCGGTCGAGATCCTCGGCGCCGACGGCCTCCAGGTGCACGTGAACCCTGCGCAGGAGATCGTCATGCCCGAGGGCGACCGCGACTTCACGCGCTGGGCCGACAACATCGCCGCGATCGTCGACGGCGTGGACGTCCCGGTCGTCGTCAAGGAGGTCGGCGCCGGCATGAGCCGCGGCACCGTCGCGCGGCTGCGCGACCTCGGCGTCGCCGCCGTCGACGTCTCGGGCCGCGGTGGCACCGACTTCACCGCGATCGAGTCCGCCCGCCGCACGGACGGCGGCATGGACTACCTGGCGTCCTGGGGCCAGTCCGCCGTCGAGGGCCTGCTCGACGCCTCGCCCGTCGACGGCGTCGACCTGCTGGCGTCCGGCGGCGTCCGGCACCCGCTCGACGTCGTCCGGGCGCTCGCCCTCGGGGCGACCGCGGTCGGCGTCGCGGGCGGCTTCCTGCGCACCCTGCTCACCGACGGCGAGGCCGCCCTGGTCGCCCGCATCGAGTCCTGGCTGACCCAGGTGGGCGACATCATGACGCTGCTGGGCGCCCGCACCGTGGCCGACCTGCGCCACGTGGACCTGCTGCTGACCGGCCCCGTGCGCGAGTTCTGCGACCTGCGCGGCGTCGACGCCCGCGCGTACGCGCGCCGCAGCGGGCTCTAGCCCCGCGGCCGCCGCCGCGGGCCGACGGGGCACGCGTACGGGGGGCCCCGCCAGAAGCGGACCCCGTTCCGAGCGCGCGTACACCACGTACCCCAGCAGAACCGGACCGCGCTCGGGCGCGCGTACGCCACGTACCCCAGCAGAACCGGACCGCGCTCGGGCGTGCGTACACCACGTACCCCGCCAGAACCGGACCCCGTTCTCGGCGTGCGTACACCGCGTACCCCACCAGAACCAGACCACGCTCCGAGCGCGCGTACACCGCGTACCCGGTGTACTCAAGCTCAGAATGAACCCCGCCCCCGCCGGGGTACACCGTGGACGCGGTCGACCGGCAGCCGTCCGCAGCACCGCCGCCACCCGCGAAGTCGGCCTGTGGACGACCGCCGTCGCGCCGCTCGCGGGCCCTAGCGTCGAGGCATGCACACGATCACGAGGGAAGCGACGGCGCGGGAGTTCCGGTCCCACCTCGCGTCGATGGTGAACGAGGTCGCGTTCGGGAGCGGGCGGGTCGGGCTGTGGCGGTACGGCGAGCTGGTCGCCGTGCTCATCGGGGTGGACGACTTCCGGCTGCTCCGCCGGCTCGAGGAGAACCCCGGCGCGCGCGAGGTCGAGACGCTCGACGAGTGGGCGGCCCGCATCCGCGCCTCGCCGTCGCCGGCCGAGTAGGTGCCGGCACAGCCACGCACCCGGTATACCGATCGCATCCTCGACGCATGACCATGACCATGACCATGACCATGACGACGATCAGGATCGACGCCGAGCTGCGGGACCGGATCAACGGGGTGGCGCGCGAGCAGGGCGTGACGGCGGGGTCGTTCGTGGAGCTGCTCTTCGAGCGGTGGCTCCGGGACCAGCGGTTCGCCGCGATGCGCGAGGCGATGGCGCGGACCTCCGACGACCTCGCGGAGTCCTACCGCCGTGAGACCGCGGCATGGGACGCGGTGTCCGCGGACGGGCTCGCGAGCGAGCCGCCGTACGGCTCGGCCCGCGCGTGACGACGCTCCCCGGCACCGGCGTGGACCCGCTCGTGCACGGCGAGCTCGTGTGGGTCCGGCTGTCGCGGTCACCGGCCGCGCCGGCTACGCGGACGCCGCCACGCTGACCGAGGTCGCGGTCTACCTGGAGGACTTCCTCGCCCTCGGCTGACCGGGACCTCGGTCCTCGCGGAATACCCCCAGGGGGTATAGCGTTCCGACCACGACGGGGTGCGGTCGCGCCCCGCCCGGAAGGAGCGGACATGCACGGGTACAGCGGCGACAAGGACGACTACCTCAAGCGCCTCAAGCGCATCGAGGGCCAGGTCCGCGGGATCGCGCGCATGGTCGACGAGGACGTGTACTGCATCGACGTCCTCACCCAGGTCGCCGCCGTGACCAAGGCGCTGCAGGCCGTGAGCATCGGCCTCGTCGAGGACCACCTGGGCCACTGCGTCGTCGACGCGGCCCGGCAGTCCCCGGAGGCCGGCGCCGAGAAGGTCCGCGAGGCCTCGGAGGCCATCGCCCGGCTCGTCCGCTCCTGAACCCCCCGACCGGCACCGCGAGAGGAACCACGATGAGCCAGACCACCAGCTTCTCCGTCGACGGCATGACCTGCGGCAACTGCGTCCGCCACGTGAGCGAGGAGCTCACCGCGCTGCCCGGCGTCACCGACGTGCAGGTCGACCTGGTCGCCGGCGGGTCGTCGCCCGTGACCGTCATCTCGGACGCGCCGCTGACCGACGAGGCGATCGCCGCCGCCGTCGACGAGGCCGGCTACGCCGTCACGCCGCGGAAGTCGCTGCTGTGACAGCCGACGACCCGCGCACCCCCGCCGACCTGCCCGTCGCGCCGGTCGGCACCGTCGACCTGGCCGTCGAGGGCATGACCTGCGCGTCCTGCGTCGCGCGTGTCGAGAAGCGGCTCAACCGCGTCCCGGGCGCCCGCGCGACCGTGAACCTCGCGCTCGAGAGCGCGCACGTCGAGGTGTCCCCCGCCGAGGACGGCAGCACGCCGGACGTCGACTCGCTGGTGGCCGCGGTGCGCGCCGCCGGGTACGACGCCACCGTCACCGGGCGCCGGGACCTGGCGGCGCCCGCCGGGCGCCCCGCCGCGACCACGACCGCGTCCGCGGCGGAGCACGCCGGGCACGGCACGACGACGCCGCCCGACACGCCGCACGCCGGCCACGGCACGGCCGGCACGGACCCGACCGAGCACGCCCTGTCCGGCCACAGCATGGCCCCGGGCCACGACATGGACCCCGACGAGGACACCTCCGCGCCGACCGACGCGCGCGGCACCGACCTGCGCCGCCGGCTCCGGGTCGCGGCCGTCCTCACGGTCCCCGTGCTGCTGCTGTCGATGGTGCCCGCGTGGCAGTTCACCGGCTGGCAGTGGCTGGTCACCGTCCTCGCGCTCCCCGTCGCCACCTGGGCGGCCTGGCCGTTCCACCGCGCGGCGGTCCGCGCCGCGCGGCACGGCGCCTCGACGATGGACACCTTGGTGTCGATCGGCATCGTCGCGGCCACCGGCTGGTCGCTGTGGGCGCTGCTCCTCGGGGGCGCGGGCGAGCTCGGCATGACCATGACGCCGACGCTCTGGCCCGCCGCCGACGACGGCACGGGCGCGCACATGCCCGAGCTGTACTTCGAGGTCGCGGCCGTCGTCACGACGTTCCTGCTGGCCGGCCGGTACGCCGAGCACCGTTCGCGCCGCCGCGCCGGGGACGCCCTGCGCTCGCTGCTGGACCTCGGAGCCAAGGACGTCGCGCTCATCGTGACCGGCACCGACGGCCGGCGCACCGAGCAGCGCGTCCCCGTGGACCGGCTCGGCGTCGGCGACGAGTTCGCCGTGCGCCCGGGCGAGAAGGTCGCCACGGACGGCGTCGTCGTCACCGGCACCAGCGCCGTCGACACCAGCCTGCTGACGGGCGAGCCCGTGCCCGTCGACGTCGGCCCCGGCGACGAGGTGACCGGCGCGACGATCAACACCGGCGGCCACCTGGTGGTCCGGGCGACCCGCGTCGGCGAGGACACCCGGCTCGCGCAGATCGGCCGACTGGTCGCGGCGGCCCAGACCGGCAAGGCGCCGGTGCAACGGCTCGCGGACCGGATCTCGGCCGTGTTCGTGCCGATCGTGCTCGTGCTCGCGGCGGGGACCCTGGCCGTCTGGCTGCTGTCCGGCGCCTCGGCGCAGACGGCGTTCACGGCCGCGGTCGCGGTGCTGATCATCGCCTGCCCCTGCGCCCTCGGGCTCGCCACGCCCACGGCCCTGCTGGTCGGGACCGGCCGCGGCGCGCAGCTCGGCGTGCTCATCAAGGGCCCGGAGATCCTCGAGCAGACCCGCGCGGTCGACACCGTCGTGCTCGACAAGACCGGCACGGTCACCGAGGGGCGCATGGCGCTCGTGGGCCTGCTCGCGCCCGGGGACGCCGGCGCGACCGCCGACACCGGGGACGGCGCCGACGGCCCGGCCCGCACCGCGGCCCAGCGCGAGGTGCTCCGGTACGCCGGCGCCGTCGAGGCGCTCGCCGAGCACCCGATCGCCCGCGCGGTGGCCGAGGCCGCGGCCGGGCTCGCCCCGGGGGCGGCGGGCGTCGGCGGCGACGGCGTCGGGATCGGCACCGACGAGGTGCACGAGTTCCGGGCCGAGGCCGGCCGCGGCGTGAGCGGCGTGGTCCGCACGGCGCACGCCGGCGTCGGGCTGGCGCGGCGCGTGCTGGTCGGCCGGCCCGCCTGGCTGGCCCAGCAGGGCGTGCCCGCCGACGACGATCTGGGCGCGCGGTTCGCCGCCGCCGAGGCCGACGGCGCCACGGCCGTGCTGGTCGCGTGGGACGGCGCCGCCCGTGGCGTGCTCGTCCTGCGCGACCCGGTGAAGGACGGCTCCCGGCGCGCGGTCGAGGACCTGCGGGCCCTCGGGCTGCGCCCGGTCCTGCTGACCGGCGACAACGCGGGTGCCGCCCGCGCGGTGGCCCGGTCGGTCGGGATCCCCGAGGCGGACGTGGTGGCCGAGGTGCTGCCCGCCGACAAGGTGGACGTCGTCCGGCGGCTGCAGGCCGAGGGCCGGCGGGTCGCGATGGTCGGCGACGGCGTGAACGACGCCGCGGCGCTCGCCACCGCGGACCTGGGCCTCGCGATGGGCACCGGCACGGACGTGGCCATCGAGGCCGCGGACGTGACCCTCGTCCGCGGCGACCTCCGCTCCGCCCCGCAGGCGGTCCGGCTGGCGCGCCGCACGCTCCGGGTCATCAAGCAGAACCTGTTCTGGGCCTTCGCCTACAACGTCGCGGCGATCCCGCTCGCGGCGCTCGGGCTGCTGAACCCGATGATCGCGGGCGCGGCGATGGCGTTCTCCTCGGTGCTGGTGGTGGCGAACTCGCTCCGCCTGCGCCGGTTCGCCTGACCGCGGCCACCCGCCGCACCCCCGGCCCCGGGGCGTCCCCACGGACGTCCCGGGGCCGGCGCGCGCGGAGGCGCTACCGTCAGCACCGACCGCCGCCCCGCGCCCGCCAGGAGCAGCCCGTGCCGACCCGTCCCGTCCTCGAGATCGCCGTCCAGGACCTGGCGGGCTACCGCGTGGCCGCCGACGCCGGAGCCGCGCGCGTCGAGGTGTGCGCCGCGCTCGCCGCGACCGGCGGGCTCACCCCGGGCGCCGGCCTGCTCGCGGCTCTCGTGGCCGAGCGCGAGGCCCGCGCCGCCGGCGGCGCCACGCCGACGGGCGTGCACGTGCTGGTCCGGCCGCGGCCGGGGTCGTTCGTCTACGACGCCGACGAGCTCGACGTCCAGGTGCGCGAGGTGCGCGCCGCGGTCGGCCTCGGGGTCGACGGCGTGGTGGTCGGCCCGCTGACCGCGGACGGCCGGGTCGACGATCGGGCGCTCGCCGCGCTGGTCGCCGCCGCGGACGGCCGCGAGGTCACGTTCCACCGGGCCGTCGACTCCGTGGCGGACCCGCTCGCGGTGCTGGACGCCCTGGCCGCCGCCGGCGTGACGCGCGTGCTGTCCTCGGGCGGCGAGGCCCGCAGCATCGACGGCGTGCGGCGGTTGGCCGCGATGGTCGAGCACACCGCGGGGGCCGTGCAGGTGATGGCCGGCGGCGGGGTGCGGCCGGTCGACATCGGGGTGCTCGTCGCGGCCGGCGTCGACGCGGTGCACCTGTCCGCGAGCCGCGCGGTGGCCGGCGACGGCGGCCCCGGCGGCGGGGGCGCCGCGGGCGGCCACACGGTCACGGACCCGGACACCGTGGCCCAGGCGGTCGCGGCGCTCGCCCGAGCCTGACCCGCTGCGCGCGCGAGTTCGCGAGGTCGTCACAACCGCGCGAGGTCGTCACTCGTTTCCGCCGACCTCGTCATGCCGTGACGACCTCACCGCACGGGGCGCGCTGCTGGTGCCCAGGCTCGGGCGTCGGTCGAGTCTCCCGGGGAACCACCCCACCGGACGAAGCGGTCCAACGGGTCGTCCGCCGTGATCTCCGACCACATCCCGTTGCTCGGCTGCATCACGACCTTCCAGTCCTGGTCCTCCCAGAGCAAGCGGATGCGCGCGGACGTCGACCTGCCGCTCGTGGTGGACGCCCACGCCAGGGACACGGTCACGTCGTCGTCGCGTGCCGACTCGAACCGGTAGCCGATGAGCTCCCCGGTGGCGTCGTGGGGCAGATCCGAGACGTCCGGTATCTCGCCGTCGACGAGGGCGCTCAGCCTCTCGCCCGTCCTGGCCGCCCGGTTGACGATGACGGTGCCGTTCCCGTGCCGGATCTCGTCCGCCCTCAGCCCCACCGCAGCCAGCAGGGCTCCGCTCGGTGAGTGCGCGTAGCACCGGTTCATCACGCTGGTGTCCCCAGGCCCGAGCGTCGGACTCACGGGAATCTCGACGCCATCACGCTCCTGCCAGGTCACCGCCGGGGGCGTCTCCGGGGGGCTCTGGTCGCCGGCCGGTAGACCGCACACCGACTCGCCCGGGCTCCCGTCGACGGTGCTCCAGTCGATCGGGGCGTCGAGGGTTCCGCTCGATGCCACGCAGCCGACGAGCGCCACGAGGCCCGTCGTCGCGGCCAGAGCCGCCGTCGCCGATGAACGGATCGCCCGGTCACCTCGCCGCGTCATCACGTCAGGCTATGGCTCCAGGTGACCACCTACGGCGGGCTCAGCAACCCGGCAGCGCCACCCCCTCAGCGGAAGCGGCGGCCCTCGTCGCGGCGGTACGCCAGGACCGCCAGGGCCGCGAAGACCGCCGTCCACGCCAGCAGCACCGGCAGCGCCCACGGCGAGCCCTCGATGCCGGTCGTCACCTCGACGACCAGGTCGCGGGCGGCCCGGGACGGCAGCGCCTGGGACAGCGCGTCGAGCCAGGACGGGAACGCCTCGGGCGGCAGGAACAGGCCGCCGGCGAACGCGAGCGGGAACAGCACGGCCTGCACGACCGCGATCGCCGCCTTCGCCGACAGCGCGTAGCCGATCGCCAGGCCGAGCAGCGTGAACGGCACCGCGACCACCGGCACCATCGCGAGCCCACCCAGGCCGCGCGCCGGGGTCACCGACGCCGAGGTCAGCAGCACCGCGATGAGGATCACCGGCACCTGGGCGCCGAGGCAGAACACGATCGCGTTGACGATCCGCCCGGCCAGCCGGGGCCCGGCGCCCGCGGGCAGCGTGCGGACGTACGGGTCGAACGCGAGCTGCCGGTCCTCGGACACCCCGGCGCCGAGCGTGAACAGGCACGCCGACATGACGGCGAACGTCCCGAGCTGGGCGACGGCCGCGACCGAGGCCAGCGGGTCGTCGGCGACCGCGCGCTGCGGCACCACGAAGAACAGCAGCGCCAGCGACGGGAACAGCAGGTTGCCGATGACGGCGATCGGCACCCGCACGGACTCCAGCAGCTGGAACCGGGTGTGCAGCAGGGCGAGCGCGAGCCAGGAGCGGGTCCCGGCGGACGCGGGGGCGGCGGGCGCGGTGGCGGTCATCGGGGCTCCCGGTCGGTGGTGACGGACGTGGCGGCCGACGTGGACGGCGCGGGCTCGGCCGACGCCGCGGACGTGAGCGCGAGGAACGCCTCCTCGAGCGACGCGCCCCGGACCTCGAGGTCGCGGAACGGCACGTCCTCGCGGACCAGCGCCCGCACGACGGCGTCGGCGTCCCCGGCCAGCAGCACCGTGCGCCGGCCCTCGCGCCGCACGTCGAGCACGCCGGCCAGCGCGCGGAGCCGGGGCTCCTCGGCCTCCGGCACCTCGACCAGCACCCGGCGCGCGGCGGCCATCGCGAGGATCGTCGGCAGGTCGTCGTCGGCGAGCACCCGGCCGGCGCCGACCACGACCACCCGGCGGGCGAGCGCCTCGATCTCCTCCAGGTAGTGGCTGGTGACGATCACGGTCGCCCCGCCGGACTGGTAGTCGCGCAGGGCCTCCCAGAGCACGTGCCGCGCCTCGACGTCGAGCCCGGTCGTCGGCTCGTCCAGCAGCACGACGCGCGGGCGCCCGACCAGCGACAGCGCCACGGCGAGCCGGCGCCGCTGCCCGCCGGACAGGCCACCGGTCTGCCGGCGCGCGAGGTCCGTGAGCCCGAACCGCTCCAGCACCTCGCCCCGCGGCATGGGGTCGGCGTAGTGCCCGGCGACCAGGTCCACGACCTCGCCGACCCGCAGCGTCGACGGCAGCCCGGTCTCCTGCGGCGTGGTGCCCAGCCCGGCCCGCGCCGCGGGGTCGCGGGGGTCGCGCCCGGCCAGCCGCACCGTGCCGGCGTCGGGGCGGCGCAGACCGCTCACCAGGGACAGCAGCGTCGACTTCCCGGCACCGTTCGGGCCGAGCAGGCCGACCATCTCCCCGGCGCCGACGGCCAGCGACACGTCGTCCAGCGCGACCACGTCGCCGTACCGGCGGGTGACGCCGTCCAGCTCGACCAGCGCGCCGGCGGTCACCGGGCACCGCCCAGCAGGTCGGTGAGCGCGCGGGTGTACCGGGCGAACGCGGCCCGGCCCTCCGGCGACAGCTCGACGTACGTGGCCGGCGTGCGGCCCTCGAAGGTCTTCTCGACGGTCACGTACTCCGCCTCCTCCAGCTTGCGCAGGTGCGTGGACAGGTTGCCGGCGGTCATCTCGAGGAGCTGCTGCAGCCGGGGGAAGGCGAGCCGGTCGCCGGGGGCGAGGGCCGCGAGGGTGGCGACGACCCGCAGCCGGGACTGCGCGTGGATCACCGGGTCGAGGTCGGCGTCCGTCACGCGACCGCCCCGCGGCGGGCCGCGCGGCCCCGGCGCTGCGCGACGTGCGCGAGCAGGGCCCCGACGGCCATCCCGCCGCCGCCCGCCAGCCCCATGACGACGAACGTGCCGGGCAGCCCCACCACGGTGGCGGCCGCGGCGACCACGGCCATCCACACCCCGAGGGCGAACTGCGCCCGGTCCTGCCAGAGCGCGCCGCCCGCCATGTAGAGCACCGCGACGATCAGCGCCGAGATGCCGTTGGCGGCCAGGGTCACCGCCTCGTCCGGCAGCCCCGCGCCGGCGAGCCCGCCGACGAGCGTCTGCCCCGCGGCGAACGCGACGAACCAGGACCAGCCGTAGAGCTGCCCGGTGCGACGGCTCACGCCGTCCATCCCGGACATCCGGCGCACCGAGTGCAGGACGGTCGTGGCGACGCCGCTGAGGATGAGGACGCCGAACACCGCCCACGCCCACCACGGGATGGCCGCCACCCCGTCGCCGCTCGTCCCCCAGAGCACCCCGTAGCCGACCAGCCACGCGGCGGCCCAGACGCCGAAGATCACGCGGTCGTCGGTGTAGGCGGTGGTGCGGACCCGGGTGCGCTGGGCCTCGATGATCGCCCGCGCGAGCGCGGGGTCGAGCGGGCCGTCGGCGAGGTCCGCGGCGTCGGCGGCGCGGGGCGCGTCGGGCGCGTCGGCGGGGTGCGGCATGGCGGCTGTCCTCGGTGCGCTCGGTGCGGCTGGGGGCGGCGGACCGACCGGGCCGGTCGGCTCGCCAACTACTTTGCGTCGCAAACCTAGCGGCGGGCCGCCCCCGACCACAAGGCCCACCGGCACAGAGCACGTCCAGCCGACGGTCAGCCGCGGGGCCTACGCTGCCGGGCGTGACCGCCCGCGACCCGCGCCCGACCGCCGAGCCCGCCCCGGAGGGGCCCGGCGCCACCCCGCCCGCGCTCGTGGCGACCACGGCGCCCGCCCCGGGTACGGCCACCGCGCCGGCGACCGCCCCCGGCACCCCGCCCGTCTCGGAGCGCGCCCGGCGCCGCCGCCTCACCGCCGAGATCTGGATCGTCCTCGGGCTGTCCCTCGGCCAGTCCGCCGTGTACGCCGTCGTCAACATCGCGGCGCGCCTCACCGCGGGCACCCCGCTCGCCTCGCAGAGCGCCACGCTCAACGCCAGCCGGTCCGCCCGGCCGTACCTGGACCTGACCTACCAGCTGCTGTCGATCGGGTTCGCCCTGGTCCCGGTCGCCCTGGCGCTGTACCTGCTGTCCGCGAACGGCCGGAGCGCCGCCCGCCGGATCGGCATGGACGGCTCGCGCCCGGGCCGCGACCTCGGCGTCGGGTTCGGGCTCGCCGCGCTGATCGGGCTGCCGGGCCTCGCGCTCTACGTGGCCGGCCGGGCCGTCGGCATCACGGTCGAGGTGCAGGCCGCCGCGCTGAACGCCGCGTGGTGGACCGTGCCGGTGCTGATCCTCTCCGCCCTGCAGAACGCGCTGCTGGAGGAGGTGATCGTCGTCGGGTACCTGATGGAGCGGCTGCGCGAGCTGCGCTGGCGGACCCCGGCCATCCTGGTCACGTCCGCGGTGCTGCGCGGGTCGTACCACCTGTACCAGGGCATCGGCCCGTTCGTGGGCAACGTCGTGATGGGCCTGGTGTTCGCGGAGTACTACCGGCGCAGGCGGCGGACCATGCCGCTCGTGGTGGCGCACACGGTGCTCGACGTGGTCGCGTTCGTGGGCTACGCGCTGATCCCGGTGGCGTGGCGCGAGGCGCTCGGCATCCGCTGACGCCGGGGCCCGCCGTCAGGAGAGCGGCGCCGACCCCGCCGAGCGGCCGTCCGCCGCGAGCTGCCGGCTCAGCGACCGGGTCGCGAAGCCGGAGACCAGCATCACGACGCCGGCGACGAACGCGAACAGCCCGTACACGGTGAGGATGACGTCCACGGTGCCCTGCGGCTTGATCGCCAGGAGCAGCCCGAACAGGAACCCGATCAGCCCGAAGACCAGCGTCCCGGACCACGCCAGGTCCCGCGCCCGGTACTGGGTGACGGCGACGACCACCGCGGTGACGCCCAGCACCAGCACCCAGAGCGCGAGCAGGTAGAACAGCACCAGCGCCGTGACGTCGGGCCACAGCATGATGAGCGCGCCGAACGCGATGCTGACCAGGCCCTCGGCGACGAGCCAGCCGAACCCCGGCCGCCCGCGCGCGAGCAGCGCCTGCATCAGCACGACCGCCCCGTCGACGACGGCGAACACGCCGAACACCCAGACGAGCGCGACCAGGGTGCCGAGCGGCTCCACCAGGAGCAGCAGGCCCAGCACGATCATCAGCACGCCCCGGAGCACCGGCAGCCACCAGACCGACCGCAGCACCGCCGCGACCCGGCCCTCCACGTCCTGAGCCACGCGCGCCTCCCGGTCCTCGAGGGTCGGGCCCGCCGCCCGTCCGGCGGCGTCCCTGCCGGTCACGCTAGCCCCCGGGGGTCATCCTCGCGACGGAGAGCGCGCCCGGGAGGCGTCATCCTCCAGGACGGATTCCGCGCGACGGGCGCGCACGCGCCACCCAGGACGACCCTCGCTGCCTAGACTCGCGACCATGCCCGACGCCTCGACCAGCGCGCCGGCGGCGCCCGGTCGACCCGACGGGCCCGCCGCGGCCGAGCGCACACCGGTGCCGCTCGACGGGCTCGGCCGCCCCCAGGTGCTCGACACCCCGGCGGTGCGGGTGCACCACCCGAGCGACCTGCTCGGCGTCGTGCTCAGCCTGCTCGGTGCCGTCGCCGTCATGGCGCTGGCGACCTACGCGCACAACACCACGTCCGGCGTCGCGGAGGACGTGCAGGGCTTCGCCTCGCTGCTCCGGCAGATCCTCGTCGTGCCGGTCACGCTGCTCGAGACCGTCGTCACCTACCTCGTGCCCATCGCCGTGCTGGCGGAGCTCGCCCTGCGCCGGCTGGGCCGGCAGATGGTCGAGGCCTCCATCGCCGCGATCGTCGCGGTGCTCGCCGCGGCGGGCGTCGCCTGGCTCGTCGACCACCTGGGGTCGGACCAGCTGGTCGCGGGCCTGTCGGTGCGCCTCAACGGCCAGCTGACGCTGTCCATCCCCGAGTACCTCGCGCTGATCGCGGGCCTGCTCACCGCGACCGGCCCGCGCAGCCGCCGGCGGACCGTCTCCTGGTCGTGGAACCTGGTCTGGGTCGCGGTCGGCGTCATGGTCATCACGGCGGGCGCGTCGCTGCCGGGCGTCGCCGTCGCGCTGCTGCTGGGGCGCGCGTCCGGCCTCGCCGTGCGGTACGTGTCGGGCGTCCGCTCGGAGCGCGCCTACGGCGCCAGCCTCGTCGCGGGCGTGCGACGGGCGGGCTGGCAGCCGCGGGTGCTGGTCCGGGTGCCCGACGAGGACGACGACGCGGCGGACGACGCCGACCACCGCCGCGCGGGGCTGGGGGCGCGGCCCGGCACCCCCGCCGTCCCCGCCAGCGCCGGTGCCCGCGCGGCCGTCCGGTACGCCGAGCACCGCGCCTACGAGATGGTCACCGAGGACGGCCGGGAGCTCGACGTGCTCGTGCTCGACGGCGACCGCCAGGTGATCGGCTTCCTCAGCCGGTTCTGGCGCTCGCTGCGGCTGCGCGGCCTGGACGGCCGGTCGGTCGTCTCGCTGCGCCAGGCCGCCGAGCGCGCCGCCCTGCTGTCGTACACCGCGACCGCCGCGGGCGTCCGCAACCCCGCGCTGCGCGGGATCGCGGAGGCCGACTCGTCGATGCTGCTGGTCCAGGACCCCGTGCCGGCGGCCACGTCGCTCGCCGAGCTCGACCCCGAGGCCATCACGGACGACGTGCTCCGCGCGATCTGGGGCCAGCTCGGCACGGCGCACGAGGCGGGGCTCGCGCACCGCGCGCTGACCAGCGACGTGATCCTGGTCGCCGACGGCCCGGACGACCCCACGGTCTGGCTGGTCGGCTGGGACCAGGGCGACGTCGCCTCCTCGGAGCTCGCGCAGCGCATGGACCGGACGCAGATGGTCGCGCTGCTCGCGCTCCGCGTGGGGCCCGCCCGCGCCCTGGAGTCGGCCGTCGCGGTGCTGCCGGAGGGCGACATCGCCGCGATCGGCCCGCTGCTCCAGACCATCACCCTCCCCCGCCGCACCCGCGAGGAGCTGCGCGCGCACAAGGAGGTGCTCGCCGAGCTCCGGTCCGCGCTGGTGGCGCGGCTGCCCGAGGCCGACGTCGAGCCGGTGCAGCTGGTCCGGTTCGGCGCGCGCGCCGTGCTGACCATCCTGCTCACCACCGCCGCCGTCATCATCCTGCTGACGTCGATCAACCTGCAGACCATCCTCAGCGCGCTGTCGACGACGGACTGGCGGCTGAGCGTGCTGGCGTTCCTGCTCGGCATGGCGACGCTGTTCGGGGCGGCGCTGTCGCTGGTCGCGTTCTCCCCCGTGAAGCTGTCGCTGTGGCGCGCGACGGTCGCGCAGTCGGCGTCGACGTTCGTGGCGCTGGCCGCGCCGGCCGGCATCGGCCCGGCGGCGATCAACCTCCGGCTGCTCACCCGCCGCGGCACCTCCGCGTCGCTGGCGACGGCCACCGTCGCGCTGGTCCAGGTGTCGCACTTCGTCGTGACGCTGCCGATGCTGCTGGTGCTGTCGGTCGCGTCCGGCACGAACCAGCTCGAGCGGTTCACGGTGTCCCCGACCGTCGTCGTGGTGGTCGGCGTGCTCGCGGCGATGATCGGCGCCGCGATGCTGATCCCGAAGGTGCGGCAGTGGGTGGCCGCGAAGACGCTGCCGACCGTGCAGCAGACCTGGCCGCGGCTCATCGAGGTGGTCGGGCAGCCGTTCCGGCTCGCGGTCGGCCTCGCGGGCAACCTCATCACGACGTTCGGCTACATCCTCGCATTCGAGGTGTGCCTGCTGGCGTTCGGCCAGCACCTGTCGCTGGTGCAGGTCGCGATCGTCTACCTGGCGGGCAACACGGCCGGCTCGATCGCCCCGACGCCGGGCGGCATCGGGACGACCGAGATCGCGCTCGCGGGCGCGCTCACGGTGATCGGCGTGAACCCCGGCGTCGCGACCTCGGTCGCCGTGCTGTTCCGCGTCCTCACGTACTGGCTGCGCATCCCGGTCGGCTGGGCCGCGATGCGCTACATGCAGCGCGTCGGCGAGCTCTGACGCGGGCCGCGGCCGGCACGCCGGGCGCGGGCGCCCGGGCCCGGGCACGCCGACGGGCGCCCGGCGCAGGCGCCCGGGGGGCGTGCGGTCAGGAGGCGGAGGTGCACTCGCGCTGCGCGGGGACCAGGTCGCCGTGCGTCGCGAGGGTCGCCGCGATGCGGGACCAGGACGAGAGGCGGGTCGCGCTGCGCCCCGTCACGTCGGAGCGGAGGTCCGAGCGGTCGCGCTCGGCCGGCTCGAAGAAGCCGCGCTGTTCCATGGGAGATCCTTCGTTCGGCAGCCCGGCTGACCTGCGGGGGTCCCGTGGCTTTGCGTCCCCTCCTCGCGGAGGGTTTGCCCTTGTCGCTGACAGCCCGACTGTAGGCCCGGCGCCGGGCGCAGCGGAAGGGGGCGGACGGGAAACTTCATCCCAGAACACCCATTTCACCCACTCGGGCCATAGCGGACAAAACGCACCGGCGACGGGGTCGGCGCGCGCCGGCCGCGTCGCTCCCGTGGACCCGCAGGTCAGGGCCCGGATCAGGCCGCCGGCACCGCCACCGCGCGGAGGAACGCCTCGAGGAGCGGGCCCGACGTCGTCGAGCCGAAGTCGCCGGTCTCGACGAACACCGCGACCGCGAGGTCACCCTGCGCCGCGATCATCCACGCGTGGTTCTGCAGGTCGTCGCCCGACCCGTACTGCGCCGTGCCGGACTTCGCGATCACCTCGGGGCCCGGCACGTCCTGCAGGAAGTCGCCACCGCCCTCGGTCACGACGGCCCGCATCATCGAGCGCAGCGCGTCGGCCTCGCCGGTGGTCAGCGGCTGCGCCGGGTCCGGCGCCGGGGTGGCGGTCTCCCCCGCGGTGCCGAGCAGCAGCCGCGGGGTGACCCGCGCGCCCGCGGCCACCGAGGCCGCGACCGTCGCCATGCCGAGCGGCGTCGCCTGCACCCGGGCCTGGCCGATCATCGACGCGGCGTGGTCGGTGCCGCCGGTCGCCTCGGCCGGCACCTCGCCGAGCGTCGCCGCGAAGCCGAGGTCCGCGCCGGCGACCAGGCCGAGCGAGGCCGCGGCGTCGGCCAGCGCCTCCTGCGGCGCGGTGCCCGCCGCGGTGAGGAACGCGGTGTTGCACGACTCGGCGACCGCGGTGCGCAGCGTGATGTCGCCGAGCGCGTCGGCCGGGTACCCCGGGTAGTTCTGGAACGACCGGCCGTCCACGGTGGCGGTCTCCGGGCAGGTGACGGTGCTGTCCGGGGTCAGCCCCGCGCGCAGCAGCGCGAGCGACGACGCGACCTTGAACGTCGACCCGGGGGCGTACAGGCCGAGCGTGGCCGTCGACATGCCGCCGCCGCCCGGCCCGCTCGCCGCCGCGAGGACGTCGCCGGTGGACGGCCGGATCGCGACGATCGCGCTCGCGCTGCCGGTGACCGTGGCGACGAGGTCCTCGGCGGCCTGCTGCACCGCCGGGTCGATGGTCGTGCGCAGCGGCTCCCCCACCTGCGGTTCCACGTGGAACAGCTGCCGCTCCTGCGCGCCGCCGGCCGTCGCGACCACCGTCAGCCCGGGCTCGCCGCGCAGCTGCGCGTCGAACTGCGCCTGCAGGCCGCTCAGGCCCGCCAGGTCGCCGGCGACGACCGCGCCGTCCGAGTCCTCGACGACCTCCGCCGTCGCCTGGCCGACCGTGCCGAGCACCGGGCGGGCGAAGGCGCGGTTCGGCGCCAGCGGCAGCGCGGTCTCGATCATGTTCACGCCCGGCAGCACCGCGAGCGCGCCGCGGTCGTACGCCGGGTCGTCCGCGCGCACGACGATCGCCTCGACGAACGCCTTCTCGCCTGCCGCCGCGACCTGGGCCGCGTAGGCCTCGGCGTCCAGGCCGAGGGCCGCCGCGAGCTCGCGCGCCGCCCCGTCCGCCTGCTCCGCCGGGATCCGGGTCTTGTCGATGCCGATCCGGAACACCGGCCGGGACTCCACCAGCACCGCGTCCCCGGCGCCGAGGACGTCCGCGCGCTCGGCCTGCACCCGGTGCACCTGGAGCGTCTCGCCGGCCGCCAGGTCCGGCGCCAGCAGCATCGTCGACCAGCGGGCCCGCCACTCGTCGTCCACCTTCGCCAGGTTCGCGTGCGTGGTGTACGTCCACGCCGCGGCGCTGCTGCCGACGTCCCAGGTGAAGGTCAGCTCGACCGACGCCGCCGCGTCGTCGTCCGCCGCGGCCACGACGTCACCGGCCGCCACCTCGGGCTGCCACGGGTCGAGGGCCGCGTAGGCGGCGGTGCGCGCCTCGCCCGCCTCGGCGGCGGTGGCGCCGTCCAGGGGGACGTCCGCGAAGTCGCCCGACGCGAGGGCGTCGGCGAGGGCGTCGGCGGTCCGCTGCCGGTCGTCGCCCCCGCCCGAGCACGCGGCGAGCACGCCGACCAGCGCGAGCACGACGCCGACCGCGACCCCGCGCCGCGCGGCTCCCCGACCCCCTGCGACCCGCACCGACCTCACACGCCTCACCCCGTCGTCCCGCTGCCTCCCGGGGCGACGCGCCGCCGGCACGGTCAGCCTAGGGACCGCGCCCGACACGCACGGGCCGTTCCGGGCGGTGATCGCCGGGACGTGCTGTGCGCGTCCTGTGTGCGCGGAGCCCGGCGCGCCTGCGGTTGACGATCGCCCCCGGCGCCCCTGGAATGGTGCGATGTCGCCTCCTGACCAGCCCTGCAGTCCCGTGCGGCGAGCCCGCACCACCCCGCGCACCGGCCCGGCGGCCCGCGCCGACCGCACGGGGGCTCGCCGCTGATGGACTCCGAGACCTGGGGCAACATCGCCCTCGTCCTGCTCTTCATCCTGATCGGCGGGGTGTTCGCCGGGACGGAGATCGCGCTCGTCTCGCTCCGGGAGAGCCAGATCAACCGCCTCGAGCGGCAGAGCGCCCGCGGCGCGCGCGTCGCCTCCGTGGCCCGCGACCCGAACCGGTTCCTCGCGGCCGTGCAGATCGGCGTCACCGTCGCCGGCTTCTTCTCCGCCGCGTACGGCGCGTCGACGATCGCGCCCGACTTCGCGCCCGTCTTCGAGGCGCTCGGCGCCTCGGAGGCGCTGTCCCGCACCATCGCCCTGGTGGTGCTGACGCTCGTCATCGCGTACCTGTCGCTGGTGCTGGGCGAGCTCGTCCCCAAGCGCATCGCCCTGCAGCAGTCCGGCCGGGTGGCCCTGGCCGTCGCGCCGCCGCTCGACCGGTTCGCGACGCTCATGCGCCCGGTGATCTGGCTGCTGTCGACGTCGACCAACCTGCTCGTCCGGCTGTTCGGCGGGGACCCGCACGCGACCAGCGAGGAGATGTCGGAGGCCGAGCTCCGGGACCTGGTCATCGCGCACCAGGGCCTGCCCGAGGACGAGCGGCGGATCCTCGGCGACGTGTTCGCCGCGACCGACCGCTCGGTGGCGGAGGTGATGCGCCCGCGGCCCGAGGTGCACTTCCTGGAGGCCGACCTCGCGCTCGCCGACGCGCTCGACCGGGTCCGCGACCAGCCCTGGTCCCGGTACCCCGTCATCGGCGAGGACTTCGACGACGTGCTGGGCTTCCTGCACATCCGCGAGCTGCTGGAGGCGACCGACCGCACGGGCGTCCGGGTCCGGGACGTCATGCGCGAGATCGTCGTGCTGCCCGGCACCAACAAGCTGCTGCCGTCGCTGTCCTCGATGCGCCGCGAGGGCGTGCACATCGCGGTCGTCGTCGACGAGTACGGCGGCACCGACGGCATCGTCACGCTCGAGGACCTGGTCGAGGAGCTCGTCGGCGACATCCGCGACGAGTACGACATGCCCGGGTCCTCCGGCGCCGAGGCCCGCGAGGGCGCGCCCGGCTCCTACGACGCGGGCATCACCATCGAGGAGTTCACCGAGCTCACCGGGGTGCCGCTCGCCGACGGGCCGTACGAGACCGTCGCGGGGTTCGTGATCGCCCAGCTCGGGCGGCTCGGCGAGGTCGGCGACGCGGTCGACGTCGACGGGCACCGGGTCGAGGTCACGGCCGTCGACGGCCGGCGCATCGCGCGGGTGCGGGTCGTGCCGCCGCCGGAGGAGCCGGCGGCGGCGGGCCCCGGGTCCGCGGCGGACCCGGGCTGACGACGGCTCAGGCGGTGGTGTCGATGAGCAGGCCGCCGGTGACCGCGCCGGACAGGTCCGACGCGGAGACGCCGGCGTCGGCGAGCAGGTCCGTGAGCGAGGCGCCGCCGTAGAGCCGGTCCAGCAGGGCGGGCGCGTCGGTGCCCAGCAGCGACGCCACCGCGTCCAGCGCCTCGGACTGGTCGGCGGTCAGCGCCTCGCCCCACACGCCCGACGACCCGCCGGGCGGCGGTCCGGCGGGGCCCGCCGTCCCGGCCGTGTCGACGAGCTCGCCGATCATGTCCTCGACGCCGTCCATCGCCTGCAGGTCGGCGGGCGCGTCGGCGACCAGGGCCGCGACCAGGTCGTCCCGGCTGACGCCCTGCTCCTCGGCGAGGTCCGCGAGGCTCGCGCCGTCCTGGAGCGCCTCGACGACCTCGTCGGTGGACAGGCCGAGCGCCTCCGCGGCGGCCTCGACGTGGCCGGGGACGCGGGACGTGGCGGTGCCGTCGACGGCCCCCGCGGGCGGGGCGGGCGGGGCGGCCCGGGACGCCGACGTGCCGGTGCTGCCGGACCGGGCGGCGAGCAGCGCGGTGAGGGCGGACGACGTGCTGACGGCGTCGACGCTCATGGTGACCTCCTCCTGCGCGGCGGACCGTCCGCCGCACGCCCGCCCCATCGGCCCCGCGGGGCGCGCGTGCAGCGTCCGCGCGCGACCGACAGGTGATCGACAGGTGGTCGACAGGTCCGGCACAGGAAACGGGCCGGACCTGTGCGGACGCCGTGCGGCGCGGCGCCCCCCGGGCGCTCGGGATGCGCGCGCGCCCCGCCTGGCCCACCCTGGTCCCCAGCCAGCCGGGACCAGGCTCGAGAAGGAGGGAGCGCGCGTGGGCCACCGACCGCACCGCCTCGTCCTCGACCCCGAGCCCGGGTCCGTCGCCGCCGGCCGGCGCTGGGCCGCCCACGAGGCCGAGCTCGGGCACGCCACCGCCGAGGCGGCGCGGACCGTCGAGCTGCTGACCAGCGAGATCCTCACCAACGCCGTCGTGCACACCCGCGCGCACCGGCACATCGCGCTCACCGCCGAGTGCCACGACGACTGCGTCCGGGTCGAGGTCACCGACCCCGACCCCACGCTCCCCCTGGTGAAGCCGGGGAACGCCCGCCGGATCGGCGGCCACGGCATGCGGCTGGTCGACGCGCTCGCCACCGCGTGGGGCATCGAGCTGCACCCCGGGCGCGGCAAGACCGTCTGGTTCGAGACCGGCACGGGCGCCCGCGGGCACGGGCTCACCGCCTGACGGTCGCGCGGGAGGCTCGGGCCGGGGCGACACCGCCCGCAGCGGGCGATGCCGCGGGCGCGGGCACGCCGCCACGATGGCCGGATGGAGGCGCAGCCGGCCACGCCCGCACCGTCCGCACCGCGACCCGGGCCGCACGACGCCCGGCGTCCGTCGGGGCGCCGCGCCCGGTTGCGCACCGCGCTGCGCATGGTCGGCAGCACGGCGCTGATCGTCGGCCTGTACCTCGGCCGCCCGCTCGACCGCGCGACCCCGGCGACGCTCGTGCTGCTCGTGGCGGGCCTGACGCTGCTCGTCGCGCTGCTGGGCTGGCAGATCCGCAGCGTGGTCCGGTCGCCGTACCCGGTGCTCCGCGCGATCGAGGCCTTCGTGACCGCGACCGTGCTCTTCGTCGTGCTGTTCGCCGCCGGGTACACGTCGCTCTCCGACGCGACGCCCGGGGCGTTCACCGAGCCGGTCGACCGCCTGGACGCCATCTACTTCACGATGACCGTGCTGGCGACGGTCGGGTTCGGCGACATCACCCCGGTCACCGGGCCCGCCCGGGTCGTGGTGACCCTGCAGATGATCTGCGGGTTCGCGTTCGCGGCGCTGGTGGGGCGGGAGTTCCTGGCCGCGGTGCGCCGGGCGCAGGACGGGGACGAGGGCGGCGGGGGCGCGAGCGCGGGCGGCGGGGGCGCGGGGGGCGGCGCCCGACCCCCCGCCGCGCCGCCCGCCGCCGGCCGCTGACCCGGCCCCGCCGTCAGGCGGGCGCCCGGTGCGCGCCGGCCCCGTCCGCCCCGGCGCCCGCGACCCGCACCTGCCCCAGCGCGTGGTCCTTGAGCGCGGCGAACTCCTCCGCGCTGATCGCGCCCTCGTCCAGCAGCGCCTTGGCCTGCGCGATCTGCTGCCCGGGCGACCCCGACCCGGCGACGTCCCGGATGTACGCGTCGCCCGCCTTCCGCGCCGCGACCGCGGACCGGGCACTGCGCTCGGCCATCCCGCGGCCGCGCGCGATCAGGTACACCAGCGCGGTCACGAACGGCAGCACCAGCAGGAAGATCAGCCACACCGCCTTCCACCACCCGCTGAGATCGCGGTCACGGAACAGGTCCGTGATGATCGCGAACAGGGCGAACAGGTAGGCGATGAACACGAACGCCCAGACGAACCACCAGATGATGTCCCAGAAGTCGGACCAGAACTCCACCGCCACCACGCTCCTCACGCCGTCAGGATCTCCGCGCTCCCGACGCTAGGACGGGCGCCCCCGGCCCGGACCACCCGGTCGGGATGAGCCGTGAGCCGCGCCACCACCCGGAATGCCGCGGCGCGGCGGCGGGTTCGCACCGGTATGAGAGCTGTCGTGTACGAGGAGTTCGGCGGGGCCGACGTGCTCCGGGTCGTCGACCGTCCGGAGCCGCACATCGGCGCGGACACGGTCGTGGTCGAGGTGGCCGCCGCGGGCCTGAACCCGGTGGACTACCACCTGCGCGCGGGCCACCTGCAGGGCCTGATGGACACCCGCTTCCCGGCCGTGCCGGGCTGGGACGTCGCCGGGACCGTCGTGAAGGTCGGCCTGGACACCCCCGAGTTCGAGGTCGGCGACGAGGTGCTCGCCTACGCCCGCAAGGACGTGGTGCAGGACGGCACGCTCGCCGAGTACGTGTCCGTGCCGGTGCGCACCGCCGCGAAGAAGCCCGCGGGGCTGCCGTTCGACCAGGCCGCCGGGCTGCCGCTCGCCGGCCTCACCGCGCTGCAGAGCATCCGGCGCGCGGGCGTGGCCGAGGGGTCGACCGTGCTGGTGCACGCCGCGGCCGGCGGCGTCGGCTCGATCGCGGTGCAGCTCGCCGTGCACGCGGGCGCGCGGGTCGTCGGCACGGCCTCCGAGCGCAACCACGACTACCTGCGCTCGCTCGGCGCCGAGCCGGTCGCGTACGGCGACGGCCTGGTCGAGGCCGCGCGCGCCGCCGCGCCGGAGGGGTTCGACGTGGTGCTGGACTACGTCGGCGGCCAGGCGATCGAGACCGCGCCCGCGCTGCTGCGCCCCGGCGGCACGATCGCGTCGATCACGGACGCCCGGGCCCGGGACGAGCTCGGCGGGCAGTACGTGTGGGTCCGCCCGGACAGCGCCGACCTGGCGCACCTGGCCGACCTCGCGGCGCGCGGCGTCGTGCGCGTCGAGGTCGCGGCGACGTACCCGCTCGAGGAGGCCGCCGAGGCGTACCGCGCCCTGGAGACGGGCCACACACGCGGCAAGATCGTCGTCACCGTCTGACGCCGCGCCGCCCGCGCGCCGCCTGACCCGCCCGCGCGCCGCCTGACCCGCCGAGATAGGGCCTCCCGCGCGAGATAGCCGACCACGGTCCTATCTCGGCGGGAGTGGTGGAACGGCTGGACCGGCGCGCGTCTCAGACCGCGCGGGCCGCCAGGAGGTCGCGGGTGACCGGGTGGGCCGGGGCGCCGAAGACGTCCGGCACCGGCCCCTGCTCGACCACCCGGCCGGCGCTCATCACCAGCACCCGGTCGCACACCCGCCGGATCACGCCGAGGTCGTGCGACACGAGCACCATCGCCACGCCGGTGTCCCGGCGCAGCTCGACCAGCAGGTCGAGGATCGCCGCCTGCACCTGCACGTCGAGCGCCGACACCGGCTCGTCCAGCAGCAGCACCCGGGGCCCCGACGCGAGCGCCCGCGCGATCGCCACCCGCTGCCGCTGCCCCCCGGACAGCGTGCGGGGCCGGCGGTCGAGCACCTCGGGGGGCAGGTGCACCCGCGCGAGCAGCGCGGCGGCCGCGGGGTCCCGGTCGGCCCGCGCCGGCGGCCGCGGACCCGTCGCGAGCGCGGCCCGCAGCACCGCCCGCACCGTCAGCCGCGGGTCGACCGTCCCCAGCGGGTCCTGCGGCACCAGCCGCACGCCCGACCGCAGCGCGCGCCGGTCGCGCTCGGGCATCCCCGACCACGGCCGGCCGTCCAGCAGCACCTCGCCCGCGTCGGGGGCGTCGGCGGCGAGCAGCAGCCGGGCGAGCGTCGTCTTGCCCGACCCGGACTCCCCCACCAGGCCCACGGCCTCGCCCGCGCGCACCGCGACGTCCACGCCGTCGACCGCGGTCACCGCGCCGCCGCCCGGCAGCGGGAACGCCCGGAGCAGCCCACGGCCCTCGAGCAGCGGCGCCCCCGCCTCCGGCACCGCGCCCGGCCCGTCGCCGAGCCTGGCCGCGTCGACCAGCTCGCGGGTGTACGCCTCGCGGGGCGCGCCGAGCACGGCGGCCGTCGGCCCCTGCTCCACGACCCGCCCGTCCCGCAGTACCACGACCCGGTCCGCGACCCGCGCCACCGCGCCGAGGTCGTGCGTGACCAGCACGACCGCCGTGCCCGCGTCGCGCAGGTCTCCGAGCAGCGCGAGCACCCGGGCCGCGACCGTGGCGTCGAGCGCCGTCGTGGGCTCGTCGGCGACCAGCAGGGGCGGCCGCGCGACCACCGCGGACGCGATCAGCGCGCGCTGCCGCATGCCGCCGGACAGCTCGCCGGGCCGCTGCCGCGCGCGCAGCGCGGGGTCGGGCAGGCCGGCCTCGTCCAGCGCGGCGATCACGCGCTCGGCGCGCTCGACCCGGGAGACCCGCGGCGCCCCCGCTTCCCTCGGCCGGCCCACCGCGAGCGCCTCGCCCACCTCGGCCCCGACCGTGCGCAGCGGGTCCAGGGAGCCCAGCGCGTCCTGCAGCACCAGGCCGACGTCCCGCCCGCGCGCCGCGCGCCAGTCCCGCTCCGAGAAGCGCAGCGCGTCCCGCCCCAGCAGGGTCAGCCGGTCGGCCCGGACGTCCGCGCGCGCCCCCTCGCCCGCCAGGCCGACGAGCGTCCGCGCCAGCACCGACTTGCCCGCGCCGGACCCGCCGACGACCGCGACGCACTCCCCCGCGGCCACCCGCAGGTCGACGCCGTGCAGCACCTCGCCGCCGCGCGGGAACCCGACGCGCAGCCCGGCGACGTCGAGCACCGGCGCCCCGCCGGCCACCCCGGCCGCGTCGGCCCCGCCGGCCACCCCGGCCGCCCCCGCCCGGCCCGTCACGACGCCACCGCCCCGACCCGCCGGCCGAGCACCGTGAGCGCCGCCGCCGTCACCGTGATCGCCAGCCCGGGGAACACCGTCAGCCACCACGCCGTGTCGATGTACACCCGCCCGGCGTTCAGCATCGCGCCCCACTCCGGCGACGGCGGCAACGTCCCCAGCCCGAGGAAGCTCAGCGCGCACACCCACACCACGGCCTGCCCGATGCCGAGGGTCGCGACCGAGACCAGCGGCCACAGCGTGTTCGGCACCACGTGCCGGCGCAGCACGGTCAGCGGCGGGTGCCCCTCGAGCCGCGCCGCCTCCACGTACCCGCTGGTCGCCACCGACCGCACCCGCGCGCGCAGCATCCGCGCGTAGCCGGGCGCCGTCGCCGCGCCGACCGCCAGCACCGACGCCTCGACGCCCGCCCCGAGCACCGCGACCAGCAGCAGCGCGAGCACCAGGGTCGGCAGGGCGAACAGCATCTCGAGCACCCGCCCGATCGCGGCGTCCAGCCAGCGCGGCCCGAGCCCCGCGGCGAACCCGAGCACCAGCCCCGCGCCCACGCCGATCGCCGTCGCCGCCGCGCCGATCCCGAGCGACGCCGCCGCGCCGTGCACGACGCGGGTGTAGACGTCGCGGCCGGACTCGTCGGTGCCGAACCAGTGGCCGGGCTCCGGGGCGGTGAACGCCGCGCGCGCGTCGATGGCGTTCGGGTCGCCGGGCGCGAGCACGTCGGGCCACAGCACCGCGACCGCCATCCACAGCACCGCGAGCGCCGCGAGGACGCCGGGCACCCCGAGCCCGCGCACGACCCGGCCGCCCGCCGCCGCGACCCGCGCGCCGGCGCCCCGGGACCGCGCCGCGCCGCCCGGGCCGCGCCCGCCGCGCCCGCCGCCCGCCGCGCCCCGGCGCTCCGCCGCCACGGCCGTCACCCGAGCACCGCCGGCTCTCCCGCGCGCGCGGCCGGTGCCGCCCCGCCCGGCGCCCCGGGCACCTCGACGGCGCCGCGCAGCCGCGGGTCGAGCAGCCGCTCGGCCACGTCGACGAGCAGCATCACCAGGACGTACGCCAGCGCGACGACCACCACGGCGCCGACGACCACCGGCACGTCGCGCTGCATCGTGGCGTCGAGCAGCAGCCGCCCGAGCCCGGGCCGGCCGAACAGCGTCTCGACGACCACGGCCCCGCTGAGCAGGGAGCCGAACGCCCACCCCGACAGCGACACCGCGGGCAGCACGCCGTGCCGCAGCGTGTGCCGCCAGAGCACCCGCACCGGCGACGCCCCACGGGCCCGCGCGCTGGTCGCGAACGGCGCCACAGCGGCCTCCTCGAGCGAGTCGCGCATGACCTGCCCGAGGAACCCGGCGACCGGGATCGCGAGCGTCACCGTCGGCAGCACCAGGCCCGCCGGGTCGGTGCCGCTGCTCGTGGCGGGGAACCAGCCGAGGGTCGACGAGAAGACGACGATCAGCACCGCGCCGAGCCAGAAGTGCGGCAGCACCGCCGCCACGACCTCGGCCCCGCGCAGCGCCGCCGCGCACGCCCGGCCGACCGGCCCGGTCGCCCGCACCGCCAGCGTCGCCACCGCGAGCGCCAGCACCCACGCCAGGACGAGGGACAGCACGGCGAGCAGCATCGTCCCGGGCAGCTGCTCGGCGAGCAGGTCCGACACCGGCACCCGGCGCGCGTACGAGTCGCCGAGGTCGAACGTCGCCACCCGCCACAGCTGCACCAGGTACTGCACCACCAGCGGCTGGTCGAGCCCGTACTGCGCCCGCGCGGCCGCGACCGCGTCCGGCCCCGCCTGGGAGCCGGGCCCGCCGAGGATCGCCTCGGTCGGGTCGCCGCCGGCCGCCCGGAGCGCGAAGAACACGACCGTCGCGACCACCCAGGCCACGAGGGCGGCCGCGCCGACGCGCGCCAGCAGCCACCGCAGCCACGGGCGGCGGACCGCCCGGGCCGCGGCGGCGACGGCGCGCACGGCGGTCAGGACCCGAGTCGGGCGTCGAGGAACGTCGGCGTGGACACGGTGTCCAGCGTCCGCATCCCCGTGACGCCGCGGGTGAGGAAGTGGTTCTGCTGGTCGTAGAGCGGGAGGATGTAGTAGCCCTCCAGCACGATCTGCTGCGCCTGCTGGTACAGGTCGGCGCGCTCGGCGTCGTCGGCCGTCGCTGACGCGCGGTCCAGCAGGTCGTCCAGCGCGGGGTCCTGCACCTGCGCGTGGTTGGCGAAGTAGCCGCTCGGCGCCGGGACGGTGCCGTCCGAGTGGTAGAGGATCCGCAGCACGTCCGGGCCGACCTTCGTGTACGGCGCGGACACGGCCTCGTACTCGTTCGCGCCGAGCGCGGCGTACCAGGCGGACAGGTCGGACGGCGTCAGCACGACCTCGAACCCGACCGCCTTGGCGTTCGCCTGGATCTGCTCGAACAGCGACTGCTCGGCCGCGACCGACTGGTTGGTGCTGACCGGGAACCGCACGGTCAGGCGCTGGCCGTCCCTGGTGCGGTAGCCCTCGTCGTCGGTGCCGGTCCAGCCGGCCTCGTCCAGCAGCTGCTCGGCGCGGTCGGTGTCCGTCGTGAACAGGTCCTCGTCGCCGTACGCGGTGGGCTCGACGCTCGACAGCGGGGAGTACGACCGGGTCGCGGTGCCGGCGAACAGGGTCTCGATGCCCGGGTCCGGGTCGGCCGCGCGGACGAACGCCTCGCGCACCCGCACGTCGTCGAACGGCGGCTGCGCGCTGTTCAGCTCGATGCGGTTGGACGAGCCGGGCCGCGGGGCGTCGACGTGCGTGATGTCGCCGCCGGCGTCGGCCTGGGCGATCGCGTCGGGCTGCGGGTTGTCGATCACCTGCACCTCGCCGGACCGCAGCGCCGCGTAGCGGGTGGCCGCGTCCGGGATGAACCGCCAGACGATCTCGTCCAGGTACGCGGGGCCGTCGTGCTCGGCCTGCGGGTCCAGCGGCACGTACTCGTCGTTGCGCACCAGCGTCACCTGCTGCTGCGGCACCCACTCGTCCACGACGAACGGCCCCGTGCCGACCGGGGCGGCGCAGTTCTCGTCCGTGCCGCGCTCGATGCCCGCGGGCGACTCCATCGCGGTCCACTGCTGGCTCAGCGACTCCAGCAGCGCGGAGTCCGGCTCGGTCAGGTGGAACCGGGCGTGGGTCGCGTCCACGACCTCGACCGACTCGACCTTCTGCACCGCGAGGTAGCCGGTCGACGACCCGGTGTCGGGGTCCTGCAGGTGCTCGATGTTCGCCTTGACCGCCGCGGCGTCGAACGGCGTGCCGTCGGTGAACGTCACGTCGTCGACGAGCGTGAAGTCCCAGGTCAGCAGGTCGTCGCTGACAGACCACTCGCTGGCCAGCCACGGGAGGATCGTGCCGTCCGCGTCCCGGCCGACCAGCGGCTCCAGGTACTGCGTGCTGATCAGCGCCTGCGGGTAGTTGCCGCCGACGTGCGGGTCGAGGCAGGTGGGCTCGGCGTCGCCGGTCGCGTAGACCAGCGTGCCGCCGTCCCGGGGGGACGCGGCGTCGTCGGCGTCCCCGCCGGAGCCGGTGCAGGCCGCGAGGGCCAGGGCGGCGACGGCGGCCAGCGCGGCGCCGGTGCGCGCGCGGGCGGGACGGAGGGCGTGGGGCACGGGTCCACCTCGGGCGTCGGGGGTCCGGCCGCGGCTCGTCCGCCGACCGGTTTGTTGCACTGCGTCCAACAATAGGCGCAGGTGCCGCGCGCATCCCGCCCCGCCGGCTGTGATCCCGGTCCCACGGCCCGCCTAGCATGGGCGCGTGCCCCGCCCCGCCGCCCCCCGCAGGTCCGGGCGCCCGCACGCCTCCTCGCGGGCGATGCTGGAGGAGGCGGCGGGCGAGCTGTTCCTCGAGCGCGGGTACGCGACCACCTCGGTCGCCGACATCACCCAGCGCGCCGGCGTCTCCCGCAGCACGTTCTTCAACTACTTCACCGCGAAGTCCGACCTGCTGTGGGCGGCGTTCGACGAGCGGGTCGAGGCGCTGCGCGCGTCGCTCGCCGACGCAGGGACGGGAGCGACGCCGGGCGCGGTCGTCGAGGCGGCCCTGCAGGACCTCGCCGCCCGGCTCCCCGCCGAGCACGTCGCCCTCGCCTTCACCCAGGCCGACACCATGGGCCTCGGCGAGGACCTCCGGCTGGCGACCGCGCGGCGCACCGCGGACCTCGGCGCCGCGATCGCGGCCTACGCCGCCGGGCGCGGGGTCGAGCCGCTGCACGCGCGGGTCGCCGGAGCGGCCTGGGCGGGCGCGCTGGTGGCGGCGGTGGAGGCGTGGGCGCTGGCGGGCGCCTCGCGGACGCGGCTGCCGGACCTGCTGGACCGGGCGCTGACCCCGGTGCGCGGCGCGCTGGCCTGAGACCCCGGCCCCGGCGGCGCGAGACCCGAGCGCCCACACCGTCCGGAGGGGTCTCGGGTCCACTTCCCGCCGCTAGTGCGACGAGCTGGCCCCAGGCTAGCGGCGCGTCCACGGCCGCCTCAAGACCGATCCGCTCGTCAGGGGGAAGCGCCGCGCGCCGGGACCTCGGCATGTGGCCACCTCTCACCCGGTGTTCCTAGGATCGACCCCATGAGCGACACCGGACTGCGGCAGGCCCAGGACAAGATGGCGGCGGCCGGGGTGGCCCCGACCGCCATCGACGTCTTC
>NZ_DASQCJ010000001.1:0-17612 GCF_035634735.1 Cellulomonas sp. | reverse complement strand
CCGAGCGCCGCCGCGGGCCGGCACCCGCTGCCCGACGTCGCCGACCTGCAGGCCGCGGCGCGGCGCTGGGGCCTGCGCGCCGGCGAGCCGGTCGTGGTCTACGACGACTCCGGGGCCACGTCGGCCGCGCGGGCCTGGTGGTTGCTGCGCTGGGCGGGCGTCGCGGACGTGCGGATCCTGGACGGCGGGCTGGCGGCGTGGGTCGCGGCGGGCGGGGCGGTCGAGGCGGGCGACGTCGCCGCCGAGCCCGGGGACGTCACGCTCACCGGCGACCAGCTGCCCGTGCTCGACGCCGACGGGGCCGCCCGGTGGGCCGAGGAGGGCGTGCTGCTCGACGCCCGCGCCGCCGAGCGGTTCCGCGGCGAGGTCGAGCCCGTCGACCCGCGGGCCGGGCACATCCCCGGCGCCGTGAGCGCGCCGACCGCCGACAACCTCGACGCGGACGGCCGGTTCCGCCCGGTCGACGACCTGACCGCGCGGTTCGCCGCCCTCGGGGTGGCCGAGGGTGGCGAGGTCGCCGTCTACTGCGGCTCCGGCGTCACGGCCGCGCACCAGGCGGCGGCGATCGTGCTGGCCGGGCGGACCCCGGTGCTGTACCCGGGGTCGTGGTCGCAGTGGTCGAGCGACCCGGACCGCCCGGTCGCCGTCGGGGAGTGACCTCGCGGGTCAGCCCGCCGTCCGGCCACCCGCCGAGGCCGCGCCGAGCCAGGTGTGCGGGTTCCGGTCCCAGCACCAGCCGAGCTTGGGCCGACGCTCGCTGATCCACACCGCGGGCACTCGCTGGTCGTCCGCCCGCGAGCCCATCAGCGAGAAGCAGCGGTTGGGCCGCAGCATGTCCGGCCGCACCGCGACCAGCGCGAGCCCCTCGGCGACCGTCAACGGCGTCCGCCCGCGGCCGCGCACCGCCACCAGCGCGTCCTCCGGCCGCACGCCGCAGAACTCCGTCCCGGTGTCGACGTCGAGCAGCAGGTAGGGGGTCGCGGGCACGTCCAGGTCCGGCAGCGGGCGGTAGCCGGCCATCTCGTCGTCGCCGATCACGCTGACGCCCGGGCGGCTGCCGCGGCGCAGCGCGGGCACCGACGCGTTGGCGCGCGAGGTCCCGCCGTCGAGCACCAGCACGAACGGCACGTGGTCGTCGGGGTCCACGGACGACGGCCCGGCCGCGGCCCCGGCGGCGAGCGCGGCGCGCAGCGGGGCGACCGCGGCGACCAGGTCGGCGGGGGACAGGCCGTGCACCGCGGCCAGCCCGAGGTCGAGCTGCGCGCGGACCTGCCGGTCCAGCTCGGCGGCGGCCGCGGCGGCGGGGTCGTAGGGCTCGGGCGCGCGGTCGGCGGCGGCGACGGTGGGCCAGGCGGGGTCGGGGGCGATGACGGGGACGGGCACGGGCGCTCCTCGGGGTCGTCGGTCCGGGAGCGGGTCAACGGCCGGGGATCCCTCGGGGTTCCCGAGACGACCGCGGGCGCCGCGCCTCAGTCCTCCGCCGGCTCCTTCGCACGGTCCCGGTCCTTGCTCGGCTGCACGCGCTTCGGCTCGCCCGGCATCTTCGGGTACTCCGGCGGGTACGGCAGGTCGCCGAGGTCGTGGTCGCGCTCGTCCTGGGCGGCGAGCTCCAGCAGCCCGTCGAGCACCCCCGGCGCGACGGCGTCGGTGCCCTCGGCCGGCGAGGTGCGGGCGACCAGCGGCGCGAACAGGTCGCCCACCTCGGCGAACCGCGCCGGCATCGTCGTCACGTCGAAGTCGTCCGGGTGCACGTCGGCGACCTCCTCCCAGCGCAGCGGCGCCGAGACGGTGGCGCGGCGGTTCGGGCGGACGGAGTACGCCGACGCGATCGTGCGGTCGCGGGCCATCTGGTTGTAGTCGACGAAGATGGTCTCGCCGCGCTCCTCCTTCCACCACTTCGTCGTGACCTGACCCGGCAGCCGGCGCTCGAGCTCGCGGCCCAGCGCGATCGTCGCGCGGCGGCACTGGGTGAACGACCACCGGGGCTCGATGGGCACGAAGATGTGGATGCCGCGCCCGCCGGACGTCTTGGGGAACCCGGTCAGCCCGTGCTCGGCGAGGATCTCGCGGACGTGGGGCGCCACCCGGGCGGCGTCGTCGAAGGTCGTGCCGGGCTGCGGGTCCAGGTCGATCCGGAGCTGGTCGGGCGCCTCGACGTCGGCGCGGGTCACGGGCCACGGGTGGAACGTCAGCGTGCCGAGGTTGGCGGCCCAGGCGACGACGGCGAGCTCGGTCGGGGTGACCTCGTCGGCCGTGCGGCCGGACGGGAAGGTGATCGTCGTCGACTCGACGTAGTCCGGGGCGCCCTGCGGGACCCGCTTCTGGAAGAACGCGTCACCCTTGTTGTCCATCCGGGTCGACAGCCTCGCGCCCTCGAACCAGCCGCGCGGCCAGCGCTCCAGCGTCGTCGGCCGGTCCCGCAGCGCGCCGAGGATCCCGTCGCCGACGCTGACGAAGTACCGGACGACGTCGATCTTGGTCAGGCCGCGGTCGGGGAAGTAGACCTTGTCGGGGTTGGAGACCCGCACGGTGCGACCGCGCACCTCGATCTCCTCGGCGGGCACCTTCGACGGGCTCATGGGCCTCACGCTAGGGCCGACCGCCGACGCGCGCACCCACCCGGGCGAGATGACCCGAGGTCAGGCGGCCGGGGTCGCGCCGCCCGCGGCGAGCGCCGCGTCCAGGTCCTCGAGGATCCGCCGGCACTCCTCGACGTCCCAGGGGGTCCCGGCGATCTCGAACTCGAACAGCACCGGGCGGCCGGACCGGGCCGCGACGTCCCGCGCCGCGTGCTGGTAGTACCGGCCGAAGTTCCGGTTCCCGCTGCCGATGACGCCGACCAGCCGGCGGCGGTTCACCGGCGAGCGCAGGAACCGGCGCACCGCCTCGGGGATGGTGTCGTTGGCCTCGTTGCCGGTCTTGTACGAGGGCGTGAGCAGCACCCACGCCCCGTCGGCCTCGGACTGGCGGACCTCGCGCCGGGACAGGTCGAGCACCGGCCGGTCCAGCCGCTCCGCGAACGACCGCACGAGCCCGGAGCTCGACGAGTAGTAGTACACCGGGGTCTGCCGCACGCTCACCCTCCGACCCTCCCCGCCGCGCTCCGCGCGCGCCGGGGACCTACGTCCCGCGCTCCATCGTGCGCCGCCCGCGGCCCCTTCGCCGAGATGGCAACTCTCGGCTGTCCAGGGGTGCCCGCACACAGCCGAGAGTTGCCATCTCGGCGGGGGTCGTCCGAGGAGCGGGGGACGCAGACGGCCGGGCACCCCCCCGCGGGGGGTGCCCGGCCGTCTGCGCGTCAGCGCGCGTCAGAGCTGGTCGCCCGTGCCGCTCTCCGACGGGGCGCTCGCGTCCGACGCCGGGGCGCTGCCGCCGCGGGCCGCCGCGATCGACTCGTGCGCCGCCGCCACGACGGCGTCCGCCGTGATGCCGAACTCCTCGTACAGGGTCTCGTACGCGGCCGAGGCGCCGTAGTGCTCGAGCGACACGGCGCGGCCGGCGTCGCCGAGGATCTTCCACCAGGACAGCGCGATGCCGGCCTCGACGGAGACGCGGGCCTTCACCGAGGACGGGAGCACCGACTCGCGGTAGGCCTCGTCCTGCTCGGCGAACCACTCCAGCGACGGCGCGGAGACCACGCGGGTCGGGACGCCGGCGGCCTCGAGGGTCTCGCGGGCCGCGACGGCCAGCTGCACCTCGGAGCCGGTGCCGATGAGGATGACCTCCGGCGTGCCGGACGACGCCTCGAGCAGCACGTACGCGCCGCGGGCCACGCCCTCGGCGGACGCGAAGCCCTCCTCGCCGCGGGGGAACGTCGGGACGTTCTGCCGGGTGAGGATGAGCGCGGCGGGGCCGTCGGTGCGCTCGAGGATCGCCTTCCACGCCTGCGCCGTCTCGTTGGCGTCGGCGGGGCGGACGACCGCGAGGCCCGGGATGGCCCGGACCGCGGTGAGGTGCTCGACCGGCTGGTGGGTCGGGCCGTCCTCGCCGAGGCCGATCGAGTCGTGCGTCCACACGTAGATGGCCGGCACGCCCATGAGCGAGGCGAGGCGGACCGCGCCGCGCATGTAGTCGGAGAACGTGAAGAACGTGCCGCCGTACGCGCGGGTCAGGCCGTGCAGGACGATGCCCGACAGGATCGCGCCCATGCCGTGCTCGCGGATGCCGAAGTGCAGCGTGCGGCCGTACTGGTCGCCCGCGAACTCGTGCGTGGAGCGCTCGGCCGGGATGAAGGAGGGCTCGCCCTTCATGGTGGTGTTGTTCGAGCCGGCCAGGTCGGCGGAGCCGCCCCAGAGCTCGGGCAGCACCGGCGCGAGGGCGGAGAGCACCTCGCCGGAGGCGGCGCGGGTGGCGACGGCCTTGCCGGCCGGGAACGTCGGCAGCGCGTCGGCCCAGCCGGCGGGCAGCTTGCCGGCGCGCAGCCGCTCGAGCAGCTCGGCGCGCTCGGGGTTCGCCTCGCGCCAGGCGTCGAAGCCCGTGCTCCACTCGGCCTTGGCGGCGGCGCCGCGCTCGAGGGCCTTGCGGGTGTGCGCGATGACCTCGGGGGCGACGTCGAACGACTTCTCGGGGTCGAAGCCGAGGACCTCCTTGAGGCCGCGGACCTCGTCGGTGCCCAGCTTGGAGCCGTGCGAGCCGTGGGTGTTCTGCTTGGTCGGCGACGGCCAGGCGATGATCGTCCGCAGGCCGATGAACGACGGGCGGTCGGTGACGGCCTTGGCGGCCTCGATCGCGGCGTGCAGCGCGTCCACGTTCTCCGTGTACTCGCCGCCCTCGGTCCAGTCCACGAACTGCACGTGCCAGCCGTAGGCCTCGTAGCGCTTGAGGACGTCCTCGGTGAACGCGATCTCGGTGTCGCCCTCGATCGAGATGTGGTTGTCGTCCCAGATCGCGATGAGGTTGCCGAGCTTCTGGGTGCCGGCGATCGAGGACGCCTCGGAGGACACGCCCTCCTGCAGGTCGCCGTCCGAGCAGATCGTGTAGACGAAGTGGTCGAACGGGCTGGTGCCCGGGGCGGCCTCGGGGTCGAGCAGGCCGCGCTCGCGGCGCGCCGCCATCGCGAAGCCGACGGCGGACGAGATGCCCTGGCCGAGCGGGCCGGTGGTGATCTCGACGCCCTTGGTGTGCTTGTACTCGGGGTGGCCCGGGGTCTTGGAGCCCCAGGTGCGCAGCGCCTCGATGTCCTCGAGCTCCAGGCCGAAGCCGGCCAGGTAGAGCTGGATGTACTGCGTCAGCGACGAGTGGCCCGCCGACAGGATGAACCGGTCGCGGCCCAGCCAGTGCGGGTCGGCCGGGTCGTGCCGCAGCACGTTCTGGTAGAGCAGGTAGGCCGCCGGGGCCAGGCTGATCGCCGTGCCGGGGTGGCCGTTGCCGACCTTCTCCACCGCGTCGGCGGCCAGGACACGCACCGTGTCGACGGCCTTGACGTCGAGCTCGGTCCAGCCGACCTGCTGGGCCACAGGAGCCTTCGCGTTCACCGCACCTCATTTCCGCCCGGACCTCGGCGGCCCGGATCATCGGGGGTTGCTGCTCGCCCGGTCGCGGAGTGCGGCCGGCCGCGGGCACTGCCACCGAGCCTAGACTCCCGCGCGCGGCACGCAGGACATGGGGCCCAGGCGTCCGCTCGGCGGAACGGGTAACCGACAGGCGGACAGGCGTCTCGGGCGTCGGACGGTTGACCTACGCTTGACCGGTGACCGACCCCCAGCCCTCGCTCGAGGCCCGCCGCGGCCTCGCGCGCCACGAGGTCCCCGACCCGTTGCGCAACGACGTCCGGATGCTCGGCGAGTTCCTCGGCCGCGTCATCCGCGAGTCCGGCGGCGACGACCTGTTCGACGACGTGGAGCGCGTCCGCGCGCTGACCATCCGCGCGCACGACGAGCAGGACCTGTCCGCGCTCACGGAGGCGGAGGAGCTCGTCGACTCCTTCTCCATCGAGCGCGCCCAGCAGGTCGCCCGCGCGTTCACCTGCTACTTCCACCTGGCGAACCTCGCCGAGGAGCACCACCGCGTCCGGGTGCTGCGCGCCCGGGAGGCGGAGCTCCCGGCCGGCGAGCTCATGCAGGACGACTCGCTGCCCGCCGCGATCGACGCCCTCGCGGGCGAGGTCGGCCGCGACGAGGCGGTGCGCCGGCTGCAGGAGCTCGAGTTCCGCCCGGTGCTCACCGCGCACCCGACGGAGGCCCGCCGCCGCTCGGTGTCCCGGGCGATCCGGCGCATCTCCGACCTGCTGGCCGAGCGGGACGCGCTCGCCGCCGGCGGCACCTCCCGCGCGGAGAACGACCGCCGCATCCTGGAGGAGATCGACACGCTGTGGCGCACGTCGCCGCTGCGGGCGCAGAAGCCCACGGTGCTGGACGAGGTCCGCACCGTGATGAACATCTTCGACACCACGCTGTTCGACACGTTCCCCACCGTGTACCGCCGCCTGGACGACTGGCTGTCCGGCGAGGGCGCGGGGCGCCGCGAGCCGGCGGTCCGCCCGTTCGTGCGGCTCGGCTCGTGGATCGGCGGCGACCGCGACGGCAACCCGAACGTCACCGCCGAGGTGACCCGGGCCGCCGCGGCGCTCGCCAGCGAGCACGTGCTGACCGCGCTGGAGGAGTCGGCGCGGAAGATCTCCGCGAAGCTCACGCTCGACGACACCGGCACCCCGGCCAGCGCGGAGCTCACCGCGCTGTGGCACCGGCAGCGGGACCTCTCCGAGGACGCCGCGACCAAGGCCGCCGCCGAGGTGAAGCACCAGCCGCACCGCCGCGCGCTGCGCATGGTCGCGGAGCGGCTCGCCGCCACCCGCCGCCGGGACGCGGACCTGTCCTACGCGAACCCCGAGGAGGTGCTCGCCGACCTCGACGTCGTGCAGCGCTCCCTGGAGGCCGCGGGCGCGACCCGCGTCGCGTTCGGCGACCTGCAGAAGCTCATCTGGCAGGTGCAGACCTTCGGGTTCCACCTGGCCGAGCTCGAGGTGCGCCAGCACTCCCAGGTGCACGCCGCCGCGCTCGCGGACGTCGAGGCCAAGGGCCTGGACGGCGACCTGGAGCCGCGCACGGTCGAGGTGCTCGACACCTACCGCGCGATCGGCGCCGTGCAGCGCCGGTACGGCGTCGCCGCCGCCCGCCGGTACATCGTGTCGTTCACCCAGGCGCCGGAGCACCTGGCCGCGGTCTACCGGCTCGCCGAGCTGGTGTTCCCGGACCCGGCGACCCGCCCGGTGATCGACGCGATCCCGCTGTTCGAGACCTTCGCGGACCTCGAGGCCAGCGTCGACATCCTCGAGTCGATGCTCACGCTGCCCGCGGTGCAGGCGCGGCTCGCCGAGAACGGCCGGCGCGTCGAGGTCATGCTCGGCTACTCGGACTCGTCCAAGGACGTCGGCCCGGTGGCCGCGACCCTCGCGCTCGACGTGGCGCAGAGCCGGATCGCCGAGTGGGCCGGCAAGCACGACCTCAGCCTCACCCTGTTCCACGGCCGCGGCGGCGCCCTCGGGCGCGGCGGCGGCCCGGCCAACCGCGCCGTGCTGGCCCAGCCCCCGGGCTCGGTCGACGGCCGGTTCAAGCTCACCGAGCAGGGCGAGGTCATCTTCGCCCGGTACGGGAACCCGACGATCGGCGCCCGGCACATCGAGCAGGTCGCCGCGGCGACCCTGCTGGCCGGCGCCCCGTCGACCGAGCAGCGGAACGCCGCCGCCACGGCGCGGTTCGCCGAGCTGGCCGCCGCGCTGGACGCCTCGTCCCGCACCCGGTTCTACGAGCTGGTCCGCGCCGAGGGCTTCCCGCAGTGGTTCGCCCAGGTGACCCCGCTGGAGGAGATCGGCCTGCTGCCGATCGGCTCCCGCCCGGCGCGCCGCGGCCTGTCCGTGGAGTCGCTGGACGACCTGCGGGCGATCCCCTGGGTGTTCTCCTGGTCGCAGGCCCGGACCAACCTCGCCGGCTGGTTCGGCCTCGGCACCGCCCTGGAGTCGGTCGGCGACCTCGCCGAGCTGCAGGCCGCGTACGCCGAGTGGCCGCTGTTCAGCACGATGATCGACAACGTCGAGATGTCGCTGGCCAAGACCGACGACCGGCTCGCGGAGCGCTACCTCGCGCTGGGCGACCGGGACGACCTGGCGCGGCTCGTGCTCGAGGAGATGGCGCTGACCCGGCAGTGGGTGCTGGCGATCACCGGCTCCGACCGCATCCTGTCCCGCCGCCGGATCCTCGGCCGGGCCGTCCAGCTGCGCAGCCCCTACGTGGACGCGCTGTCGCTGCTGCAGATCCGGGCGCTGCGCGCGCTGCGGACGGGCGAGTCCGAGGACCTGGTCGAGGAGAACAAGCGGCTGCTGCTGCTGAGCGTCAACGGCGTCGCCGCGGGCCTGCAGAACACCGGCTGAGCCGGACTGCCCCGCCGCACGCCGACGGCCCGGCACCCCCTGGTGGGGTGCCGGGCCGTCGGCGTGCGCGCGGGCTGTCAGGCCCAGAGGCGCTTCGTGGCGATCTCGGCCCCCTGGACCAGGGTCTCGAGCTTGGCCCACGCGATCTGCTGGTGGATGCGCCCGCCCAGGCCGCAGTCCGTGGCGGCGACGACGTTCTCGCGGCCGACCAGCCGCGCGAACCGCTCGATGCGGTCGGCGACCAGCTCCGGGTGCTCGACGACGTTCGTCGCGTGCGACACCACGCCCGGGAGGATCAGCTTGCCCTCGGGCAGCTGCACGTCCTCCCAGACCCGCCACTCGTGCTCGTGCCGGACGTTGGCGGCCTCGAACGAGTACGCGCCCGCGTTGACCTTGAGCATCGACCGGACGATGTCCTTCATGGGCAGGTCGGTGGTGTGCGGGCCGTGCCAGGAGCCCCAGCACAGGTGGTACCGGATCCGGTCCTCGGGCAGCCCGCGCAGCGCGTGGTTGAGCGCCTCGACCCGGATCTCGGTGAACCGCACGTAGTCCTCGACCGTGGGCTCCGGCGTGATCTGGTCCCAGTTCTCCGCCATCGACGGGTCGTCGATCTGCAGCACCAGGCCGGCCTCGACGATCGCGACGTACTCCTCGCGGAGCGCGTCGGCGAGCGCCCAGACGTACTCCTCGTCCGTGGCGTAGTACTCGTTGTCCATCCGGGCGGCCGACGCGGGCGCGATCGAGGTGATGAAGCCCTCCCGCGCGCCGGTGGCGTCGAGCGCCGCACGCAGGTTGGCGACGTCCTCGGCCACCGCGTCCTGGCCGGTGTACGTCACCGGGGCGACGGCGGTCGGGAACGGCTTGGGGTCGCCGCCGTGGAACACGCCGCTGGTCGGGTCGGCGTAGGCCTCCTCGAACGCGGCGCGGTCGCGGCGGCGGCCGAAGCCGGTCACCTTGACGTCGCCGGGACCGGACTGCACGTCCTTGAAGATCCAGCTGGCGCCGTCGCGCAGCTCCAGGCCGCCGAGCCGCTGGAACGAGTACGACCACCAGGCGCCGTAGTCGATCGCGCTGGTCATGGCCTTGCCGAACTCGCCGTCGCCGGGGACGTCCAGGCCGAGGTCGACCTGGCGGCGCACCAGGTCCGTCACGGCGTCGCGGAGCAGGGCGGCGTGGTCCCCGGCGTCCTGGCCGGCCTCGCGGGCGGCGTTGGCGGCGATCAGCTCCGGCGTGCGCGGGAGGCTGCCGGCCTGGCTGGTGAGGATGTGGTCGGTGCTGCGGATCATCGGGTCTCCCGGCTCTGGCGGACGTGCGGGGTCATGGTCGCACCGCGGCTCGGTGCAGGTGGGCGGCGTCCAGGGGGCGGGCCGGGGTGCCGTGCGTGGTGGGGCGGTCAGAGCCGGGGGAGGACCTGCTCCCGCACCTGCTTGCGCAGCACCTTGCCGAGCATCGAGCGCGGGGTGTCCTCGATCGCCACCACCCGCTGCGGCACCTTGTAGGCCGCCAGGTGCTCCCGGCAGTACGCGCGCAGGCCCGCCTCGTCCAGGGCCGCCCCGGGCTCGAGCTCGACGGCCGCGACCACCATCTCGCCGCCGCGCTCCAGCGGCTTGCCGACCACCGCGGCGTCGGCGACCGACGGGTGCCCGCGGAGCACCGCCTCCACCTCGGACGGGGACACGTTGAACCCGCCCGTGATGATGAGCTCCTTGGCGCGGTCGACGATCGTGGTGAACCCCTCGGGGTCGACGGTGACGATGTCGCCGGTGCGCAGCCAGCCGCCGGGCAGCAGCGCCGCCGCCGTCTCGTCGGGGTTGTTCCAGTAGCCGGCGAACACCTGCGGGCCGTGCAGCAGCAGCTCGCCGGGCTCGCCCTGCGGGACGTCCGTCGCCGGGTCGTCGGGGTCGACGACCCGCATCCGGGTGGACGGGAACGGGACGCCGATCGTGCCGGTGCGCCGGGTCGGGTGGAACGGGTTGCCGAGCGCGACGGGCGACGACTCGGTCATGCCGTAGCCCTCGACGAGCAGGCCGCCCGACATCGACTCCCACAGCTCCACCGTGGCGTCGGGCAGGTTCATCGCGCCCGAGATGCAGAACCGGCAGGACGCCAGGGACACCCCGCGCTCCTTGGCGGCCATCGCGGTGCGCTCGTAGATCGGCGGGACGGCGCAGTAGACCGTCGCGGGCGACTTCGTCATCGCGTCCAGCACGAGGCCCGTGTCGAACTTGGGGAACAGCACGATCAGCGCCTGCTTGCGGATGCCGTAGGTGAGGTACAGCGTCATGCCGAACGCGTGGAACATCGGCAGGATCGCGTAGAACACCTCCTTCCGGTACTCCGCGCCGTGCATCCAGGCCTCGCCCTGCAGCGCGTTCGCGTACAGGTTGAGGTGGGTGAGCATCGCGCCCTTGGGGCGGCCGGTGGTGCCGGAGGTGTACTGGATCGCGGCCAGGTCGGTGACGGCGGGCCGCGGGTGCGCGGGGTCCAGCGGGCCGTGGGACAGCAGGTCCTCCCACGGGATCGTGCCCGGGGCCGGCGCGGTGAGCGAGCGTCGTGTGGCGCGCAGGCTCGGCACGGGCAGCGACAGCGCCGCGCGCTTCAGGGCGGGGAACGCGCGGAGCAGGTTGACCGACACCACGTGGTCGACGCCGACGTCCGCGGGGAACTGCTGCACCTGGTCGACGGCCTTGTCCCAGGCGATGACGACCCGCGCCTGGTGGTCCTCGAACTGGTGCCGCAGCTCGCGCGACGTGTAGAGCGGGTTGTGCTCGACCACCACGGCGCCCAGCCGGAGCACCGCGTAGAACGCGACGACGTGCTGCGGGCAGTTCGGCAGCAGCAGCGCGACCCGGTCCCGCGGCTTCACGCCGAGCCGGCGCAGGCCCTCGGCGGCCCGCTCGACCTGCGCGCCGAGCTCGGCGTAGGAGGTGCGGCGGCCGAAGAACTCGAGCGCGGGTGCGGCGCCCGCCTCGGCCACGGAGCGCTCGAGCATCGCCACCAGGGACTCGGTGGGGAGCTCGATGTCGGCGGGTACGCCGGGCTGGTACTGCGCGACCCAGGGACGGTCGTCGGTCGAGGTCATGCCGCCATTGTGGCGGGTGACGCGCCGGGTGGGTGGGGTCCGCGCGCCGCCTACGGACGGGCGGCCGTCAGCCCGGGCGCGGGGCGGCGAACGGCACGCGCTGCGCCAGGTCGCGCAGCACGTGCAGGAGGATCCGGTTGAAGGCGACCGGCGCGTGGCTGTTCACGTCGTGCCCGGCGTTCGGCACCACCCACTGCCGGGCGCCCGGGTGCGCCCCGAGGTAGCGCCGCGCGCCGAACCGCAGCGGGTCGCGCGCGCCGTTGACCAGCCACACCGGCAGCGCGAGCCGGCGCAGGTCCTGCACCGGCGTGTAGCCGTGCAGCGCGCTCAGCATGTCGGTGACGACGTGCCAGGTGCCGCCGCCCAGGCCGAGCGCGTCCACCACCCGGCGGGACGCACGGCGGTAGGCGCCGAGCGGCTTGCCCTTGAGGTCGGTCGAGCAGCCGGCCAGCACCACGCCGGCCAGCCGGTCCTCGTGCCGCGCGGCGTACGCGAGCGACATGTAGCCGCCGAGCGACAGGCCGACCAGGAGCGGCGGCTCGGCGCAGGCGCGCACGGCGGCGTCGATGGCGGCGATCCCGCCCTCGAACGTCAGGCGCTCGTGGGCGCGGGTGCCGTGCCCGGGCAGGTCGATCGCGATCGTCGGGTGGCCGCCCTCGGTGAGGGCGCGGACCTGGTCGTCCCAGATCTTCGACGAGGTGCGGGTGCCGTGCACGAGCACGATGGGGTGCGGCTGGCTCTCAGGGGTGGACATGCGCCGTTCCGGGGGGAGGTGCGGCCGGCCGTCTGCGGCCGGTCGTCGGGCGCCGCGGCGATGGTCCGAGCCGCGGGATCTGCCTCCACGGTAAGCCCGGAACCTGGGACGCACCTGGGACGGCCGGGATTCACCCGGGTGACCCGCATCACCGCCGCGCGGGGCCCCTGGTCAGACGCCGAGCAGCCCCCGGCGGTGCGCGATCGCGACCGCCTCGGCCCGGCCGCCGGCGCCCAGCTTGTCCAGCACGCGGGACATGTGGACCGAGACCGTCTTGCCGCTGATGTACAGCCGCTCGCCGATCTGCCGGTTGCTCAGGCCCTCGGCGGCGAGCGCCAGCACCTCGGCCTCCCGGCCGGTGAGCACGGCGCTGCCCCCGGCGACCACGCCCGGCACGTCGAGCCGCCCGCGGCGCGCGAGGTCGGTCACGGCGGTGACCAGGGGGGCGGCGCCCATGGCGCGGGCCTCGGCGAGCGCCGCCGCGGCGGCCTCGCCCGCGGCGGCCCGGTCGCCGGCCCCGAGCAGGGCCTCGGCGTGCCGCCACCGGGTGCGGGCGAGCTCGTACCGGTAGCCGTAGTCGAACTCGGTCACGGCGGCCGCCCAGGCGCCCGGGTCGGCGACGCCGAGCAGCCGGGCGTGCTCGGCGTGCGCGCGGGCGAGCCACGCGCGCCCCTCGGGGCCGAGCTGCCCGCCGCGCGGCCGACCGCGGTCGGCGGTGACGACGGCGCGGTTGAGCAGCCGGGCGCCGAGGTCGAGCCGCGGCGCGGGGTCGCGGCCGGCGAGCCGGTCGGCCGCGGCCTGGTCGGCGAGCGCGGCGATCCCGAGCGCGGACAGCCAGATGCCGCCGAGGAAGTAGTCGGACCACACGCGGCTGATCTCGTCGATGAGCTCGTGCGCCAGGGCGACCGCCTCGTCCAGTCGGCCCGCGCCGGTGAGCGCGTCCACGGCGCAGCCGCCCGCGATGAGCGTGATCATCGTGTCGTCGTGCTGGCCGTGCAGCAGGGACAGCCCCCGCTCGACCGCGTCCGCGTCGCCGCGCGCGACGGCCGCGTACATCTGCACGCCGTCCACGGCCGAGGCGGCGCGCGGCGGGCCGGGGTCGGCGGTCGGCGCCGGCGGGGTGAGGTCGCCCCGCGCGTACCGGACGATCTCCGCGAACAGCCGCAGCTCGACGCCGTAGGCGCTCCAGGTCAGCCCGGACCGCGCGGCGAGCTCCAGCCCGACCCCGGTGGTCGCGGCGGCCTCGTCCAGCCGGCCGGAGTAGTACCGGTTCGCCGCGAGGTTGTAGGTGCAGCGCAGCTCGGTGGTGGTGTCGCCGGCGTCCCGCGCGCGGTGCAGCGCGACGGTGAGCAGGTCCGCGGCCCGGTCCCGGTCGTCGACGACGAGCACCGCCAGCGAGATGAGCGCGTCCGCCTCGGCGTCGGCGGCCCCGGCGGCGCGCGCCTCGTCCACCGCGGCGGCGGCCGACACCTCCGCCTGGTCGTCCAGGTCGGAGTTGAGCGCCGCGCGGGCGTGCGTCGCGAGCGCCCACGCGCGGGCCGCGTCCGGCGTGCCGTCGAGGTCGGCCAGCGCCTCGAGCGCGCGGTCCGTCTCGCGCAGCGCCTCGTCGACGCGCTCGGCGCCGAGCAGGTGCCGGGCGAGCGTGGTGCGCAGCGCCGCGACCCGGCGGGGCTCGGCGCCGTCCCCGCGGGCCGCGCCGGCGGCGCCCGGGGGCTCGACCGCCGCCACGGCCTCGCGCGCCATCGCCACCGCGCGGTCCCCGAGCCCGGCCCGGCCGCCGGCCGCCGCGGCGGCGAGCAGCACGTCGACGCGCTCCTCGCCGAGGTCCTCGGCCGCGGTCGGGACGCCGGGCCACAGCCGGAGCACGGTCTCGAGGTGCCGCAGCTCCTCCGCCGGCGCGAGCACCCGCCCCGCCTCGCGCGCGGCGTCCCGGGACGCGAGCAGGGCGAGGCGGTTGTCGTGGGACAGCAGCGCGTGGTGCGCGCGCTCCGCGGGGGTGGCCAGCGCCGGGTCGGCCGCCGAGGCCAGCAGGTAGTCCCGGTGCAGCGCGACCTGCTCGCCCGGGAGCAGGTCGGCGTACACCGCCTCGGCCAGCAGGGCGTGCCGGAACGCGATCCGGCGGCCCTCGCCGACCAGCACGTGGTGGGCGACGGCGTCCCGGAGCGCGGCGTCGAAGGCGCCGTGCCGGTCCGGGTCGTCCGCCGGGCCCACGACGACCGCGCGCAGCAGGGGCTCGGCGACCCGCCGGCCGGCGGCCGAGGCCGCGCGCACCAGGCGCTGCACCTCGGGGTCGAGCGCCTCCAGCCGGGCGCGCAGCACGTCGGCGAGCGTCCCGGGCAGGTCGGCGCCCGCGCCGCGCGCCTCCATCAGCTCCTCGGCGAAGTAGGCGTTGCCCTCCGAGCGCCGCTGGATGCGGCGGAGCGCCGCCTCCGGCAGCGGCTGGCCGGCGAGCCCGGTGGTGAACGCGCGCAGCTCCTCGCCGGTGAACGGCGGCAGGTCGATCCGCTCGACCCGCGGGTGCCGGCCGAGCTCCGCCAGCACGGGCCGCAGCGGGTGCCGGCGGTGCAGGTCGTCCGCGCGGTAGGAGCCGACCAGCAGCACCGGCTCGGCCCGCAGCCGGGCCACGAGGAACCGCAGCAGGTCGCGGCTGGACGAGTCCGCCCAGTGCAGGTCCTCGAGCACCAGCACCAGCGGGCGCTCGGGCGTCCCGGCCGCGGCGAGCGCGGCGGCCACGCCGTCGAACAGCTGGAGCCGCTCGGCCTGCTCGTCCGCGCCCGTGCGCACCGGGTCGGCCGACCCGGCGGCGCCCGACGGCAGCAGCCGGCGCAGCGCGGGCCGCGCGGCCACCACCTCGGCGACGCCGGGGCAGTCGGCGTCGACCAGCTGGTGCAGCGCGTCCGCGAACGGCAGGTACGGCAGGCCGATCTCGCCCAGGTCGATGCAGTGGCTGATCACCACGGTGGCGCCGCGCGCGGTCGCGAGCCGGGCGGTGTGCGTGAGCAGCCGGGTCTTCCCGACGCCGGCGTCCGCGCCGAGCAGCACCAGCCCCGGCTCGCCGGCGCCGGCGCGCTCGACGGCCGCGAGCAGCGCGGCGACCTCCTCGTCGCGGGCGACGAAGGGCGCGCGTCCCACCGACCGGCTCATGAGGTCGATGGTGGCAGTCCCCACCGACACGCGTCGCCTCCTTCTGCCCTCGGCGGATCAGCGGCGGCCGCGGTGGCCGCGGCGCCAGCGCCAGCCCAGGTCCGACCCGCGCACGGCCGCGCGGACGACCTCCTGGCGGTAGGCCACCTCGGCGTCGAGCGCCGGGCCCCAGATCGTGTCCATGTCGGTCTCCCCCGTGGTGCGTGCCCCCGCGGTCCCGCGGTGGCCTGCCGGGCCCCTCCCGGCAGGAACCACACTGCTGCTGAGGCGCGGGGCGCCGGATCGGTCGACCGACCAGTCCGCGGGACCGGCCGCGGCGGCCGTCGGCCTGAGGCGGGTCTGAGGCGGCGCCGCACGGGCTGAGGTGGGCCTGAGGCGGTCCTGAGGTGCCCGGGCGCGCCCGGCGCCGGGCCGTCGTGCGAGGCTCGGGGCATGACGACCGCCACCACCGACCCCCGCCCCGCCCCCGCGCGCGACGTGCTCGACGAGGTGTTCGACGCCGTGCTGTTCGACATGGACGGCACGCTGATCTCGTCCACCCGCTCCGTCGAGCGGTGCTGGCTGCGGCTCGCCGACGAGTACGGGATGCCCACCGGCGACCTCGCGCCGTTCCGCTACCACGGGGTGCCCGGGCGCGACATCGTGGACCTGCTGCTGCCCGACCGGGACCCGGCCGAGCGCGCGGCCGCGCTGGCCCGGATCGTCGACCTGGAGGTGGCCGACACCGAGGGGATCGAGGTGCTGCCGGGCGCGGTCGAGGCGCTCGCGGCGCTGAGCGGGTCCGGCGGTGCTGCGGGCCGGGCCGCCGTGGTGACCTCCTGCGGCGCGCGCCTGGCCGCGGCCCGGATCGCGGCGGTCGGCCTGCCGGCCCCGGCGACCGTGCTCACCGCCGACGACGTCGAGCGGGGCAAGCCCGACCCGGAGCCGTACCGCGCGGGCGCCGCCCGGCTCGGGGTCGACGTGCGGCGCTGCCTGGTGGTCGAGGACGCCGAGTCCGGCGTCCGGTCCGGGCGCACGGCCGGTGCGGCCGTGCTCGCGCTGCGCACGACCGAGCCCGAGGGGCCGGGCGGCGGCGCCGACCTCGTGGTCGACGACCTGTCCGCGGTGCGGTTCGAGGTGACGGACGCGGGCGTGCGGGTGCGGCGGGCCTGACGCGCCGGGCCTGACGCGCCGGCCTCCGGGGCGCGCGCGGCGCCGGTCAGGGTGCGGTTCAGGGTCCGGCCAGGGTCCGCCCCGGATGTGCCCCGCGACGCCGACCGGCACCGTAGGGGGTGTCGCGGAGCACCGCGGCACGAGCAGCACGACGGGAGAGAACGACGATGACCGGCATCTACGAGTCCCTGTGGCGGAGCGGCCTGGTCCGGCCGCTGGACGGCCGGGTCCTGGGCGGCGTGTGCGCCGGCCTCGCGCGGCGGTTCGGCATCGACGCCTGGCCGATGCGGTGGCTGTTCCTCATCGTGCTGGTCGTGCTGCCGGGGAGCCCCCTGCTCATCTACCCGCTGCTGTGGATCTTCATGCCGGGCGAGGACTGGGTCGCCCGGGTGCACGGGCCGTCCGCGTACGCCCAGGCGTTCCCCGGCGCGCGGCCCCAGCAGGGCTACGCGGCGCCGCAGCAGCAGCCGTACGCGCAGCCGTACGCCGGGTACGGCGAGCAGCCGCCGCCGGCGCCGTCGACCCCGCCCGCCGCTCCGCAGCCGCCGGCCGACCCCGCCGACGGCGCGCGCTGACCGCTCGCCGGGCCCTCAGGGCACCAGCACGTTGTACCGCGGGGCCGGGGGGAGGGACCCGGCCTCGCGGAGCCACCGGCGGGTCGTCGCCACGGGGAACGCGGTGACCGGGCGCACGCCGCCCGGACCCACCCACCCGTAGACGAGCGCCCCGCCCCGGACGCCCTGCGCACGGACCACCACCGTGCGCAGGGCGTCCGTCGTGCCCGGGACGGCGTCGTCCCGGGCCAGCAGCGCGCCGGCGGGCGGGTCGGCGAGCAGCGGCAGCACCGCGTCGGTCACCCGCTCCAGCAGCGTGCGCCCGTCGGGGCGGCGCCAGGGCAGCAGGTGCCGCGGGTCCAGCCCGAGCGCGGCCGCCAGCGCCCCGCCGGTCCACCGGTCCCGCTTGAGCCCGAACGGCGTCGCGGCCGTCGACAGCAGGTAGCCGTACACGTGCGCGAGTCCGGCGTCGGTGCCGGGGAACTCGACCGGCAGTCCCGCGCGGCGCTGCAGCCACGCCAGCACCGGCTCCGGCACGACCGGGGCGCCGGTCAGCTCGTC